>JBAZUN010000279.1:0-7974 GCA_041661365.1 Candidatus Latescibacterota bacterium | reverse complement strand
CCCCGTCGTCCCCACCTCCACAAAACCGTCCGTGGTCTCCTCCGAGCGATACACCACATACCCGCTCAACCCGGTCAACTCACCCCCGTCCCCATCCTTCGTCGGCGCACTCCAACTCACCGTCACCTCCCCATACACCCCCACCGTCGCCACCACCGACACGTTCCCCGGTACCCCAGGTCCCTGCTGGTCCACCTCGGACTGAGCACTGACGAAGGCGGACAGCTCGCTGGTCAGACCGCCGGTACCGATGGCCTGCACCCGGTAGTAGTAGACCGAACCGGTGGACACGAGGGAATCGACGTACACGGTCCGACCGGTAGTGAAGGTGGTGCCTTCGCTGCCGGGCAAGCGGACGTACCCCGCGTCCGACCGCGTCGACCGATACAGATCGTACCCGAGCAGGTCCCGGGAGGCTCCTGCTTCCCAGGTGATCTCGATACGCCCGGACGCCGCCTCGGCCCGCACCCCGGAGGGCACGGCCAGCCCACGCGAGCTGGCCTGCTGCGACCTGGCCAGCTCGCTCTCGTTGCCGGCAGCGTCAAAGGCCAGGAGGGTATACTCGTACACGGTGAGCGCCTTGAGCCCTTCGTCGACGTACTGGCGGGCCCCGGCCTCGAGGGTGTCGATCGGCACGAAGCCGCCGGCTCCCGACTCGGCGCGGAAGAGCACGAACCCGGCCAGCCCACTGAGCTCGCCCCCGTCGGAGTCCCGTCGCGGCGCACTCCAGCGCACCACGGCCCTGCCGGTTCGGCTCTCGTCGGCGACCACCGAGAGGTTGAGCGGCGACTCGGGGGGAACCCGATCCTCGGCCGGGCTCGCGCCGACAAAGGCACTCAGCTCGCCGCGCGTTCCCGTGGTGTCGACCGCCGCCACCCGGTAGAACCAGGTTCCACCCGAACTACCCAGCGAGTCGACGAAGCTGGTCTTGCCCGTCGTGATCCCCAGGCTGCTGTCCCCCTCGCCGGCCACGAAGGCGTACTCGCCGTTGGACCGGAACGAGCGGTACACGGCGTACCCGGCCAGATCGGCATCCTCGGAGGCCCGCCACGAAAGCCGGACGAGCTGGATCCCGGGTTCAGCCGTCAGTCCCTCGGGGGCACCTGGCCGGTCAACCGTGACGTCAGCCTGCGGGTCGAGGGGGTTGCTGCGATCGCGGTCGCAGTTGAACAGGAAGACGGGCACCAGTACCAGAAACAACGCGAGAATGCGGAGGCTGCGGGTCATGGATGCGCCTGCTGCGGGAGGGCAGGGAGAGACCCCCTGCGGGTGGAGGGGGGCGCCGTAGGCGGGCGTTGCCGACTGGGCCTCGAGCACGGCGGCCACGAAACCGGATTCACCGACCGGGAGAACGGCATGGCCGAACCCCGTTCATCTACCTTAGTTATCTCAGAACGCGTGCTTGAGCCTGAGGGCCAGCCGACCCGGCAGGATCTGGCCTTCAAGAGCCACGACAGGATTCCGCTCGGGGCCTGGACGCACCTTGAATGAAACCGCGGCGCGGGCCCGCTCTGCCCCGGGGGGGCGGGCGATCAGCAGCCGGAGGCCGCTGACCGCGAAGGCCCCGCCGAGGGCCCAGCTCACCTGGCTCTTGACGTCGCGGTTGTTGGTCCGCTGGTAGAGCCGGTCGATCTCCGCGGCGTCGGTAGCCACCTTGTACCGATCGTAGAAACTGTCGGCCTCGTCCTTGAAGTCGAAACCCTGCTTGACGAGGACGGCGCTGCCTCCCAGAAAGGCCAAGCCCAGAACCCGGCGGGCCCCGAACCAACCCTCGCCGGCGGCCGTGGCCGGCTCGGCCAGCAGAACCGCCAGAAGCAGGGAGATAATCCCGGTTACTACCAGGCGCTCAGGAGCCCGCCGGTGTATGCCACTCGGGCTGCCGGCGATCCGATCTCGATTCATGGAATCCCTTTCCGGAAGACGGCGGGCACCCCCCGGCCAGTCACGACCGTATACGTTAGCGCGGTCAGTGCACCTTGTCAACCAAACTATGCACCGGTCTCGACAGGGGAGGGTACTGGGACTTAACCCCATGGTGATCATGGTCTTTCACGTAGGTACGCCAGATTTAGAAGACCCTTGACAAATGAACGGATGTGCAGTATATATCATGGCAGTAGTCGCCATCTCGCCTCGTCCCCAGGCCAACCCCGGAGGAAACCATGCCCAAGCCCCTGACCGAGCGCCAGCAGGCGATCTACGACTATATAGCCCGGACCATTCGGGCCCGTGGGGCCCCGCCGACCATCCGCGAGATCATGGAGATCTTCGAGATCAACTCCACCAACGGGGTTCGCACCACCCTGGCCGCGCTCGAGCGCAAGGGGCATATCCGGCGGCACGCCCGCCTTTCCCGCGGGATCGAATTGGTCGACTCGGCCCCACTCGAAGGCTCGACCCCGGAGGTGCGCGAGGTGCCGGTGATCGGCCGGGTGGCCGCCGGCCACCCGATCCTGGCGCTGCAGAACCTCGAGGGTACCCTGCAGGTCGACCCGAGCCTCCTCCCCGGCTCGGGAACGGTCTTCGCCCTGCGGGTGCACGGACAGAGCATGAAGGACGCCGGCATCCTCGACGGCGACCTGGTGCTGACCCGCCAGCAGGAACGCGCCGAACGGGGGGACGTGGTGGTGGCCCTGCTGGGAGACGAGGCCACGGTGAAGTACTACCACCCGGACCCCGACGGGATCCGCCTGGTGCCGGCCAACGACGCGTTCGAACCGATCCTCGTTCCTCCCGACGCCGATGACTTCCACATCGCCGGCAAGGTGGTCGGCCTGATGCGGCGACTCTGAGGCCATGACCGACCCGATCGACCCGCGCGCGCGGCAGCGCCGCGCCGATGCCGAAGCGATCTTCGCCGCCGCGGTCCGGGCCGCCGATCCCCGGCGTTGCGTGGAGCGGGTCCTCTCCGTGCAGGGCGGGAACCTCATCATCGCCGGGACCAGCATCCCGCTGGCCGAACGGTCCAGGCTGCTGGTCATCGGCGCCGGCAAGGCCACGCCGGCCATGGCCGGCGCTGCCGAGGCCGTCCTGGGCGAGCGGATCGCGGCCGGCGCGATCAACACCAAGTACGACCACGCCGTGCCGCTGTCCCGGATCCGGACCACCGAGTGCGGGCACCCGGTCCCCGACGCCGAGGGGGTTCGGGGGACCGGGCGCATCCTCGACCTGCTGGCGCAGGTGGACCGCGACACCCTGGTGCTCTGCCTGTTCTCGGGCGGCGGCTCGGCCCTGCTCCCTGCCCCTGCCGAGGGGCTGACCCTGGCCGACAAGCAGGAAACCACCCGCCTTCTCCTCGCCTGCGGGGCCACGATCGACGAGATCAACACGATGCGCAAGCACCTCTCCGAGGTCAAGGGGGGCCAGCTCGCCAGGCGGGCTCAGCCGGCCCGTGTGATCTCCCTCCTCCTCTCCGACGTCATCGGCGACCCGCTCGACACCATCGCCTCAGGTCCCACCCATCCGGATCCCACCACCTTTGCCGATTGCCTCGAGCTGATGACGCGGTACCGCCTGCTCGAGCGGCTGCCGGCCCCGGCACGGACTCGCCTGGAGGCTGGGGCCACGAGCCGGGTGTCCGAGACTCCAAAGCCCGGCGACCCCTGCTTCGCGCGGACCGAGACCCGGGTCATCGGCAACAACGCCCTGGCCCTGGATGCGGCCCGCGAGGAAGCCGTCCGCCGCGGGTACCAGCCACTGGTCCTCTCCAGCCGCATCCAGGGAGAAGCCCGCGAGGTGGCCGCGGTCTACGCGGCCCTGGCCCAGGAGGCCTGCACCACCGGTCAGCCGGTGCCGGCACCGGCCTGCATCATCGGGGGGGGGGAGACCACGGTCACCCTGCGCGGCACCGGTCGCGGCGGCCGCAACCAGGAGCTGGCCCTGGCCGCGGCCGTGCGGTTGGCCGGTTGGGGCCGGGTCACCCTGCTGAGCGCCGGCACCGACGGCACCGATGGCCCCACCGACGCGGCCGGTGCAGTGGTCGACGGGAGCACGGTCGAGCGGGCGCGGCAGCGGGGATTCCAGGCCGCCGACCACCTGGACCGGAACGACGCTTATCCGCTCCTGGCCGGGACCGGCGACCTGCTGGTCACCGGGGCCACCGGCACCAACGTGATGGATCTCCAACTGGTCCTGGTAAGTCCGGCCTGACTCCCACGGCCTCCTTCCCCAGGGTTGACATTCGGGGGACGGTTCGGTTAGACTTCCTGCGTCGTCGCGGTTGCTGTCGCTCTCCGGCATCGCTCCCTCCTTTCCCGGCGGTCCTGTTGACTCGTTCCTATTGCAGGCTCCCTCACCTTGGTGCCGCCCTGAGCGCGGTGCTCCTCCTGTGGAGCCAGGGGAACGCCGGCTCGCGCTTTGCCGGGGAGTTCCTGGCCCTGGGCGGCGGTGCCCGAGCCCTGTCCCTCGGCAGCGCGTACGTGGCCCTGGCCGAGGACGTCACCGCGGGGTACTGGAACCCCGCGGGGCTGGCCTACCTGCCCGAGGCCGAGGCCCACCTCATGCACGCAGAGCGGTTCTCGGGCCTGGTCCAGCACGACTACCTGGCCATCGCCAGGCCGGGCCACCGACTACACGGCGTGGCCCTGAGCCTGGCCAGGGTCGGCGTCGGCAGCATCCCCTTCACCACCCTCCAGGATCCGGGCCGACCGATCGGTCCGGAGAACCGGCCGGTGATCTCCTCCACCGAGCACAGCGCCGACTACGCCCTGTACCTCTCCGCCGGCCATCGCCTGGGCCGTCGCCTGGCGGCCGGGGCCAGCCTGAAGTTCATCTACCGCATGGTCGGCAGTTTCAGCGCCCGCGGCGCTGGCCTGGATCTCGGGGTCCGCTACCGTCTCCTGGGTCGGGCCTGGGCCGCCGCCACTATCCGCGACGCCGTCACCACCCCGGTCTCGTGGAACACCGACGCCACCGACCGGATCCATCCGTCCCTCCTGCTGGGAGTGGCCTGCCCGGTGCCGCTGACCGGAGGCCGAGGCACGGCCCTGGTGGCCACCCGCCTCGGCGGCGACGCGACCCCGGAAGGGGGGGGCGCCCGGCTCAACCTCGGGGTGGAATACGGGTACCGCTTCCTGGCCGTACGCGGCGGGCTGGACGAATCACATCCGGCCGCGGGCCTGGGGCTCAGACCCCACGCGAGGCTTGCCCTGGACCTGGCCTGGCTGCAGCACGATGACCTCGAAGAGACCTACCAGCTCTCCGCCACCTTCCGACTCTGACGCCTTCCGTTCCGGGTACGTGGCCCTGGTGGGCCGCCCGAACGCCGGCAAGTCGACCCTGTTCAACGCCTGCCTCGGCCAGCGCCTCTCCATCGTCACGCCCAAACCCCAGACCACGCGCGGTCGGATCCTCGGGATCCTCACCCGGCCCTCCAGCCAGGTGATCATCCTCGACACCCCCGGCCTGCTGGAGCCCGAGTACCGCCTGCACGAGACCATGGAGCACCAGATCGAGCAGGCCGCGCGGCAGGCCGACCTGACCCTCCTTCTCATCGACGCCGGACGTCCCGACGACCGGGCCGATCTGGTGCGCCGCTTCCTGCAGCAGGCCCCGGGCCCGGTAATCGCGGCGTTGAACAAGATCGATCTCCTGCCGCCGGAGCGGGTGGCCGTGGTCCTGGACTCGGTCCGCACCGCCTTCGACCTGCAGGAGCTGGTGACCCTGTCCGCGCTTCGCGGCGATGGGGTGGTCCCGCTCCTCGATCTCCTCGAGTCCCGCCTGCCGCCCGGGCCACGGCTCTACCCCGAGGAGATGGTGGCCGAGCAGCCCGAGCGCTTCTTCGTTGCCGAGTTCGTCCGCCAGGCCGCCTTCGAGCAGCTCGAGGACGAGGTGCCGTACGCGGTGACCGTGATGATCGAGGAGTTCCGCGAGCGGCCCGGCAGGACCTACATCGGCGCCACCCTGTACGTGGAGCGGGACAGTCAGAAGGGGATCGTCATCGGCCGGGGAGGGAGCCGCCTGCGCGCCATCGGCACGCGGGCCCGCCAGGAGATCGAGCAGTTCCTCGACGTCCCGGTCTACCTGGAGCTGTGGGTGAAGGTCCGGCCCGACTGGCGCCGCAAGGAGCGCGACCTGAAGGAGTTCGGGTACGGCTGAGGGTCACTCGGCGAAAGGAGTCTGCCTTATGAAGGTGCTCGTCGTCGGCAAGGGAGGCCGCGAGCATGCCCTGGTCTGGAAGCTGGCCCGCAGCCCGCGGGTGACGCGGCTCTACGCGGCGCCCGGCAGTCCGGGGATCGCCCGACAGGCCGAGTGCCGGGAGATCCGGGTCGACACCCCGGCCAGCCAGCCGGAGAAACTGGCGGCCGAGATCCTCCGGCTCCGGGAGTTCGCCGTGGCCGAGAAGATCGACCTGACCGTGGTCGGGCCAGAGGACGTCCTCGCCGCCGGCATCGTCGACCGGTTCCGCGAGGCGGGGCTGCGGATCTTCGGCCCGACCGCGGCAGCGGCCCGGCTGGAGAGCGACAAAGCCTTTGCCAAGGAGTTGATGGCCGGCATCGGCGTGCCGACGGCCCGCCACCGCGTCTTCAGCGAGAGCGGCCCGGCCATCGAATACATCCGCGACCAGGGCGCCCCGATCGTCGTCAAGGCTACCGGCCTGGCCGCGGGCAAGGGCGCCATCGTGGCCCGGACCGAGGAGGATGCCTGCCAGGCGGTCCGGACCATCCTCGACGACCGGGCCTTCGGCACGGCCGGCAACCAGGTCGTCGTCGAGGAGTTCATGCAGGGCGAGGAAGCCTCGATGTTCTGCGTCACCGACGGGGCCGAGTTCGTCACCCTGGTCACGGCCCAGGACCACAAGGCGGTCCTCGACGGCGACCAGGGGCCCAACACCGGTGGGATGGGGGCGTACGCTCCGGCTCCGGTAATGAGCCCGTCCCTGGTGCGCCAAGCCGAGGACGAGATCATCCGCCCGGTCCTGGCCGAGATGCGGCGGCGGGGATCGCCCTTCCAGGGGGTGCTCTACGCCGGCCTGATGATCGGCCCGATGGGGCCGCGGGTGGTGGAGTTCAACTGCCGCTTCGGCGATCCCGAGGCCCAGGTCATCCTCCCCCTGCTGGAGACCGACCTGGTCGACCTGCTCGAGGCGGCCTGCGACGGCAGGCTGGGTCAGGTCGCGGTGCGGAACGCGGCCGGCGCGGCGGTCTGCGTGGTCATGGCCTCGGGTGGATACCCGGGAAGCTACCAGACGGGTAAGGAGATCCGCGGCCTGGAGGAGTTGGAGGACGCCGCCGACGTGGTGGTCTTCCACGCCGGCACGGCACAGCGCGACGGCCGCTTGGTCACGGCCGGGGGCCGGGTGCTGGGGGTGACGGCAGTGGGCGGGAGCATCGCCGCCGCGGTGCAGCGGGCGTACGCGGCCGTGGCGCGCCTGGACTTCGAGCAGGCCCACTTCCGCCACGACATCGCTCACCGGGCCCTTCGCTGAGGATACGACCGACCCCGGTGAACGGTGAATCGTCAGGCCAGGGTGTCGATCACCTCACCCTGACCGCGGCGGGCGCGGGTCTGGCCCTCCTCGGTGCGCTGGCTTTCCTGAGTCTGGCGGGTCTGCTGAGCCTGGCGCTGGCGCAGTTCGGCCTGGTCCTGACGGGCCTGCGCTCGCTCGTCCTGCTTGGCCTCCAGCGCCTGCTGCCGGGCTTCCCGGGTGCCTCTCAGATCCTCCTGCTGGCGGGCCTGACCTGCCTTCGTCGCCTGGCGGGCACTGGCCGCCTGTTCCATCGAGCGCGTCCCGGCGCTGTTTCCGGTCTGGTTCACCGCGGGCATGGCCGCGACCTCCTATCCTCCCTGACCTTCGCGGACGGCGGGGCAGCCGTCGGCGGGGAATATACCGCGCTCCCCGGCAAGGATCAAGCAGAGGCAGGGCGGTCACGCGGACACCTTTACGCATGAATGGATCGCTTGGCCGCCGAGGCCCGCGGTTGCGTTGACAGCCCCGAGGGTCGGGCTATATTCGCCGTCGTCGCTATCCTGCTC
>JBAZUN010000278.1:0-8024 GCA_041661365.1 Candidatus Latescibacterota bacterium | reverse complement strand
CAGTTCGTCGGTGAATTCTCAGTCCCGGTGGACGACAAGGGGAGGATCTTCGTCCCGGCCGAGCTGCGCCGGAAGCTCCCCCCGGAGGCCGGCGACACCCTGGTCGTCGTCCGCGGCTACGATCACTGCCTGAACGCCTATCCCCAGGACGTCTGGGCCCGCACGGCCGAGAAGATGCTGGCCTTACCCCAGACCGAGCGCCGGGTCCGGCTCTTCATCCGTGGCCTGATGTCCCAGGCGGCCGAGGCCAAGCTCGACCGGCAGGGCCGGGCCAACATCCCCCGCAAGCTCCTGGAGCGCGTCGGCATCACCGACGAGATGGTCGTGGTCGGCGCGCTGGACAAGCTCGAACTGTGGAACCCCGAGGAGTGGCGCCGTTCCCTGGAGAAGGCCGACTCCGAGCTGGAGGAGGTGGCGGAGAGTCTCGCCCTGTGACCCCCGCCTACCATGTCCCGGTCCTGGTGGAGGAGGTGGTCGACGGGTTGGTCATCGATCCGGCCGGGATCTACCTCGACGCCACGGCCGGGGGGGGCGGACACAGTCGGGCCATCCTCGCGGCGCTCGGTCCCGAGGGGCGATTGATCGCCGTCGACCGAGACCCGGAGGCGGTGGCCGAGACCGGGCGGGCGCTGGCGGGGTACGGAGCGAGGGTCAGGGTGGTCCAGGGCGAGTTCGCCGCCTTGCGGCGGACCGCGGAGGAGGCCGGGGTCGACGCGGTGCACGGGATCCTCTTCGACCTGGGGGTGTCGTCGCACCAGTTGGACACGCCGGTTCGCGGATTCGGCTTCAGGGAGGAAGGGCCGCTGGACATGCGCATGGATCCGGAGGTGAGCGAGCCCGCCGCTGCCCTGATCGCCCGCGCCGACGAGTCCGAGCTGACCCGGCTCCTCTACGACTACGGCGAGGAGCGGCAGGCCCGGCGGATCGCCCGGTCGATCTGCCGCCTGCGCCTGGAGCGACCGCTCGAGACCACGGCCGACCTGCGTCGGGCCGTGGAGCGGACCCATCCGGAACGACTCACCAAGACCCTGGCCCGGGTCTTTCAGGCCCTGCGGATCGCGGTCAACGACGAGCTGACCCAGCTCGAGCGCGGTCTGCAGGCGGCCACGGGGTTGCTCCTTCCCGGCGGTCGGCTGGCCGTGATTGCCTACCACTCCCTCGAGGACCGGCTGGTCAAGCGGACCCTCGAACCGCTGGTCCGGGGGTGCGTCTGCCCTCCGGGACTGCCGGTCTGCGCCTGCGGTCGGGCCCCATCCTTTCGCCGGGTCAACCGGCGGGCCCTGCACTCGCGGACCGACGAGGTGGAGGCGAACCGACGATCCCGCAGCGCCGCGCTGCGGCTCTACGAAAGGGTGTGAGGGATGGTGGTCCGCGCCAAGCCCGCCACCAGGACCAGCGGCCTTGCCGGCCGCCTGCAGGTCTCCTTCCGCCGCCGATTCTACGTGCTGGTACTGCTGGTGTCGGTGACCGTCGTCTACCTCTGGCGCAAGGTCGAGACGGCCAACGTGGCCCGGCAGGTCGACCAGGCCCTGGCCCGGATCGAGGCCCTGCACGACGAGCGCTCGCGGCTCAACGCCGCCATCGCCTTCCGCATGAAGCCGGGGGCGATCCAGGGGGTGGCGGTCACCGAGCTGGGGATGATCTACCCGTCGGGGCAGCTCACCGAGCTTGCCGACGACATGACCGGAGGGAGCCTGGCAGATTGAACGGCGCGATCCGTCTGACCTCTGCCGCCGGCGCTGCCGGCCAGCTCCACCGCCCGGCCGCGGTCGTCCGCCGGCCCGGCGACGTCGTGGCCAGCCGGGTGCGGCGCCTGGGGCTGCTGGCCCTGGGCGGCGGGTTGGCCTGGCTGGTCATCGTCCTCCGCCTGGTCTGGGTGCAGGCGGTCCGGCACGAGGAGTACCTCATCCGGGCCCGGGACCAGCACGAGCGTCGCCTGGAGGTGAAGGGACACCGGGGTCGGCTCCTCGACCGCCGCGGCCGGGTGATGGCCGTGGACGTGCGGGCCTACACCTACTACGCCGACCCGACCGAGGTCGATCAACCCACGGAGGTGGCCCGTTACTTCACCTCCCTGGGAACCCAGACCGCCGCCAACCTGGAGCGGCAGTTGCGGGGCGGTGGCCGCTTCGTGTACCTGGCCCGGCAGCTCGACGGCGACGCCCTGGCCCAGGCCGAGCAGGTCCGGTTCAAGGGGGTCTACCGCCGTCCCGAGACCAAGCGGTACTACCCACAGGGCGGGGTCGCCGGTCAGATCGTCGGGTACACCAACGTCGACAACCAGGGGAGCGAGGGGATCGAGCTGGCCTTCGAGGAACTGCTGCGGCCGACCAGCGGCAGCGCCATGTACCAGGTGACCGCCCTCGGGGCGCAGGTCCCCGGGTCGCGCCAGGAGCGCCAGAGCCCGGAGGACGGGAAGAGCGTGCTCCTCACCCTCGACGCGGCCTACCAGGACATCCTCGAGCAGGAGCTGGCCAAGGCCGTCGAGGGGGTCGACGCCGAGAGCGGCATGGCCATCGTCACCGATCCCCGCACCGGCGAGATCCTGGCGCTGGCCAACGTGCCGCTCTACGACCCGAACGAGCCGGGTGAGGTGGCGGCCAGGTTCCGCCGCAACCGGATCATCACCGATCCGTACGAGCCCGGCTCGACCTTCAAGGTCATCACCGCCTCGTCCGTCCTCGAGGAGAAGCTGGCCGCTCCCGGAGATATGATGTTCTGCGAGAACGGCCGGATGTCGCTGGGACACGGCCAAGTGCTGCGCGACCACGACCCGTACGGAACCCTGAGCTTCACCGAGGTCATCGAGAAGTCGAGCAACATCGGCACCCTCAAGTTCGCCCGTCGGCTCTCGCGGGCCCGGTACTACGAGTACATGCGGAAGTTCGGCTTTGCCGCGCGCACCAGCCTTGGGTTACCCGCGGAGAGTGCCGGCCTGCTCAAGCCGGTGAGCCGGTGGTCGGATCGCTCGCTGGAGACCATCGCCATCGGTCAGGAGATCAGCGTCACCGGGCTCCAGCTCGCCATGGCCGTCGGCGCGGTGGCCAACGGCGGCAATCTGGTAGTACCCCAGCTCGTCAAGGGGTTCCTGCGGCCCGACGGCTCGATCGAGGAGACCCCGAAGCCCGACGTGGTCCGGCGGGTCCTTTCTCCCGAGACCGCGGCCCAGATGCGTCGGATCCTGACCGGCGTGGTCGAGAAGGGGACCGGGAAGAAGGCGCAGATCCCGGGCGTGGCCGTGGCCGGCAAGACCGGCACGGCCCAGCGGGCCCTGCCCAACGGCGGCGGGTACGCCTCGGGCGAGACCGTGGTCTCCTTCATCGGCTTCCTCCCCGCCGAGGCGCCGGAGCTGCTCTGCCTGGTGGTCATCGAGAACCCGCAGCGCGAGAAGTGGGGCGGCACCCTGGCGGCGCCGATCTTCCAGCGGGTCATGGAGCGGATCCTCTATCTGCCTGACGACGACCGCCGGATCGCGGTGCAACGGCCGGCCGTCGAGCCGGAGGAGGTCGAGGAAGCGCCGGTGGCGATCCCCGAGCTGCGGGGCTTGACCCGGCAGGTGGCCAGCTTCCAGGCCGGTCTGCGCGGCATCCCGGTGGCCTTTACCGGAGGTGGCGAGGTGGTGGTGGAGCAGGTTCCGGCGCCGGGGGACACCATCGCGGAGGTGCTGCGGATCTCCTGCGTGCTGGGGACCCCCACGGCGACCGCCGTGGCCGCGGCCGATTCCCTGGTGCCGTACGCCCGGCAGGCCCACCTCCTGCGGCTGCTGGGCGAGGCCCCGCCGGCCGCGTCGGGCGGGATGTAGGGGCGGATCATGGTGCTCGCCGAGCTGCTGCGCGACCTGCCGGTGACCGCGGTCACCGGTTCCCTCGAGGTGGAGATCGGCCGGATCGTCTGCGACTCGCGGGTGGTCGAGTCCGGCGACCTCTTCGTCGCGATCCGCGGCGGCCAGGAGCAGGACCGGCATCGCTTCGTCCCCGAGGCCGTGGCCCGCGGGGCCCGGGCCGTGGTCGTCGAGGAGGAGGTGGACACCGGGGCCGCGGTTCGCGTGCAGGTGGCCAACTGCCGCCGCACCCTGGCCGAGCTGGCCGCCCGTTTCCACAGTCACCCCGCGCACCGGCTCGAGTTGGTGGGGATCACCGGCACCAAGGGGAAGACCACCACGGCGCTCCTGGTGCGGCAGGTCTTCGAGGCCGCCGGCCGGCCCTGCGGGTACCTCGGAACCCTGGGGTGCGTCGTCGGCGACGAGCTGGAGAAGCAGGCCAACACCACCCCGGAGGCGCCGGAGTTGCACCGGCTGCTGCGCGCGATGGTAGCCGGGGGGAAGCGGGCCGCGGCGCTCGAGGTCTCGTCCCACGGCCTGGTCCTCGACCGGGTCGCGGGCCTGGAGTTCCGGGTGGGGCTGTTCACCAACCTGAGCCGCGACCACCTCGACTTCCACGGCACGGTGGAGGAGTACCTCGCTGCCAAGGCCCGCCTCTTCGAGGGGCTGGGATCTGGAGCCGCGGCCGTGATCAACCGCGACGACCAGGTCGCCGAGGCCCTGATCGCCCGGAGCCGGGCTCCGGTCATGACCTACGGCCATGATCCCAGGGCCGAGGTGCGGATCGAGGGTGCGAGCCGGTCGGCGGCAGGGACCTGCATCGAGCTGCGCACCCCGGCCGGCCCGCTCTCGGTGACCACGCCGCTCATCGGCGGCTTCAACGTCTACAACGCTACCGCGGCCGTGGCCGTGGGCTTGGCCGTGGGCCTGAATCCCGAGGCGATCGGCCGGGGGATCGCCGCCATGGGGTACGTTCCGGGCCGCTTCGAGCGGATCAGCGCCGGCCAGGAGTTCGAGGTGATCGTCGATTACGCGCACACCCCGGACAGCCTGCGCAACGTGCTGCAGACCGCGCGCGACCTGACCTCGGGACGGCTGATCTGCGTCTTCGGCTGCGGCGGCAACCGCGACCGGGGGAAGCGACCGCAGATGGGCCGTCTCGCTGCAGAGCTGGCCGACCTGGTGGTGCTGACCTCGGACAACCCGCGCTTCGAGGAGCCCGAGGCGATCATCGCCGAGATCGCCGCCGGTCTGCCCGAGGGCACCGCGGCCCGCGTCCTTCCCGACCGCCTTGAGGCGATCCGCTTCGGCCTCGAGACCGCGACCCCCGGCGACCTGGTGCTGATCGCGGGGAAGGGGCACGAGACGGTGCAGATCCTCGGTGACCGGACCGTCCCCTTCGACGACCGCGAAGTCGCGCGCCGACTGCTGGCCGGTGCCTCTGCGGCCAGCGGGGGAGGCCGATGATGGAAGGCGTGACCCTCGGTCGCATTCTGCAGTGGACGAACGGCGAGGTTGTTGGTATACTTGGAACCGACGAATCGCTCACCGGGGTGTCCACCGACAGTCGCACGGTTCGCCCGGGGGAGTTGTTCGTCGCCTTGAAGGGCCCCGCGTTCGACGGCCACGCGTTCGTGGAGCAGGCCCTGGCCAGGGGGGCCAGAGCCGCATTAGTCGAGCGGGAGTGGGCCCGCATCCGGAGCGGACGGCTCAACGGCACGCTGCTCGCCGTCGATGATCCGCTGCTCGCCCTGGGGGCAGTGGCTCGCGAGTACCGGCGCGGTTTCCGGGTGCCGGTGGTAGGGGTGGTCGGCAGCGCGGGAAAGACGACCACCAAGGAGATGATCGCGGCTGTTCTCGCTCGGCGGTACCGGGTGTTGCGCAACGCCGGCAACGAGAACAACGAGATCGGGGTGCCCAGGGCGCTGCTCCAGCTCTCCGGGACGCACGAGGCGGCGGTCCTGGAAATGGCGGCGCGCAAGCCGGGCGACATTCAGTACCTGTGCGGCTGCGTGCAGCCCACGGTCGGAGTTCTTCTCAACGTCGGCACCGCCCACCTCGAGTTTTTCGGTTCTGTAGAGGGAGTGGCCAAAGCCAAAGGGGAGCTCCTGGATTGTCTGGACGAGTCTTCGACGGCTCTCGTCAACGCGGATGACTGTGTCCTGGCCAAGGAGGCAAAGAGGACAAAGGGGAGACTCCTTGGCTTCAGTCTCGAGCGTGAGAGTCGGTTTCGTGGGGAGGGACTCGTTCTTGACCAGGAGGGCCGCGGCCACTTCTCTCTACAGAACTATTCATTCCACCTGGGCGTCCCGGGCCGGCACAACGTGTACAACGCCCTGGCCGCGGCAGCGGTGGGGCGTCTCCTGGAGGTCCCGTGGGGGGAGATCCAGGAGACCCTGGCCGCTTTTCAGCCGCTATCCCTCCGCTCGGAGGTGGTGGAGCACCAAGGGGCCCGCATCGTCAACGACAGCTACAACGCCAACCCCGAATCGGTAGCCGCGGCCCTGGCGCTCCTGCGCTCCATGCAGGCCGGACGCCGGATCGCGGTTCTGGGGGACATGCTGGAGCTGGGGCCTCAGGGACCGGAGCTGCACGCGCGGATCGGCCGGCAGGCGGTGGCCGAACGGGTCGATCTGCTGCTGGCCACCGGCCCGCTCAGCGTGAACACGGTAGCGGCGGCCCGCGAGGCGGGCATGCCCGTCGATTCCGCCCGTCACTATCCGGACCGCGAGGAGCTCGTCGCCGGCCTGCGGTCCCTGGTTCGCGGCGGTGACCTCGTCCTGGTCAAGGCCTCGCGCGGCATGAAGCTGGACGAGGTGGTCATCGGTATCACGCGGTAGCCCTCTCCCGGGCCGCCGTCGACTTCTCCGGCCAAGATCGCCGGGCTTCCCACTCCCCGCTCCCCGCACTCCTCCGCGGATCCGCCGCCGGATCGGCTTCACGGCCTGACGGCGTCCGGATCGGCGGGTTGCTGTTTCTCACGCGGAACCTCGGATGAAGTCAGCCCTGCGCGCGGGCACTCAACTGCTGCTGGTCTCCCTGGTCCTGGTCGGACTCGGGGTGGTGATGGTCTACAGCTCCAGCTCGGCGTTGGCCAGCGTCCGCTATGCCGACAGCAGCTTCTTCCTCGAGCGCCAGGCCTTGCGGGCCCTGCTGGGCCTGGTCGTCATGCTGGCCCTCTCCCGCGTGCCGACGCGGTGGTGGGGAACCTCGGCGCGGGCCCTCCTGCTGGCCTCGGCCGGCTCCCTGCTCCTGGTCTTTGCCCTGGGCGTCGGTCCGGCCCAGCGCTGGCTTCGCCTTCCCGTGGCCGACCTCGGCGTCTCCTTCCAGCCCTCGGAGTTCGCCAAGCTGGCCCTGGTCCTCTACCTGGCCGACGTCCTCTCCCGCAAGGAGCAGGAGATGGCGGACTTCGCGCACGGCCTGCTGCCGCGGTTGGCCGTGGTCGGGGTCGTCATCGTGCTGATCGTCTTCCAGCCGAACCTGGGGACCGGCCTGGCGGTCGGGATGATCGCCATGGTGATGCTCTACGTCGGCGGGGCCCGGCTCGAGCACCTCGGGGCCATCGCCCTGGGCGCGCTCCCCCTGGCCGGCCTGTCCATGCTCTTCTCGAGTTACCAACTCAAGCGGGTGACCGATTACCTCAGCGGCGGGAATTACCAGGTCGAGCAGTCCCTGGTGGCCCTGGGGAGCGGCGGCTGGCTGGGGGTCGGCTGGGGAACAGCCTGCAGAAGCAGCAGTACCTCCCCGAGCCCCATACCGACTTCGTCTTCGCCCTGGTCGGCGAGGAGCTGGGGCTGGGCGGCACCCTGAGCGTGGCCGCGCTCTTCATCGCCTTCGCCATCCACGGCCTGCGCGTGGCCCGCGAGGCCTCGACCTACCACGGCTTCCTGCTGGCCACGGGGACCACCGCGATGATCTCGGTCTACGCCGTGCTCAACATCGGCGTGGCTACCGGTCTGCTGCCGACCACCGGTCTTCCCCTGCCGTTCATCAGCTACGGCGGGTCGTCGCTGCTGTGGAACCTGGCCGGGGTGGGGATCCTCCTCGGCGTGGCCCGCACCACGGCTCGGGAGACCCCGGCGTGGCAGACCCCGCCGGCGCCGGCCGGCAGCGTCCTGGTGCGCGGCCGGTGAGCGGCGCGCTGTTCGACCGGTACGATCGCGTCCACTTGGTCGGGATCGGGGGGGTCGGGATGGAGGGGCTG
>JBAZUN010000277.1:0-8031 GCA_041661365.1 Candidatus Latescibacterota bacterium | reverse complement strand
AATGGCAGTTCCAGTCCTTCACCGGCCCGAAGATCCGCTCGCAGAACAAGCCGTCGCGCTCGGGCTTGAAGGAGCGATAATTGATGGTCTCGGGCTTGGTGACCTCGCCGTGCGACCAGGCGCGGATAGTTTCCGGCGAGGCGAGCTGGATGCGGATCGAGTCGAAATCCGTCGGCTTCCTGGTGGCGGTAGCGCTCTTCAGCACTGCAGCACCTCTCTTCGGAGTGGCATTCTTGGGCTGATTCCGCTCAGTAGGCTTCTACCGCCCGGCTGTCCTCGAGGATCACGTCCAGGCAGAGGCTCTGCAACTCCTTGACCAGTACGTTGAAGGACTCGGGGATCCCGGGCTCGGGCGGGTTCTCTCCCTTGACGATCGCCTCGTAGATGCGGGATCGACCGGCGACATCGTCCGACTTGACCGTCAGCATCTCCTGCAGGGTGTAGGCCGACCCGTAGGCCTCGAGGGCCCAGACCTCCATCTCGCCGAACCGCTGGCCGCCGAACTGCGCCTTGCCGCCGAGCGGCTGCTGGGTCACCAGCGAATACGGCCCGATGGAACGCGCGTGGATCTTGTCGGCCACCAGATGGGACAGCTTCAACATGTAGATGTAGCCGACGGTGACGCGCTTGCCCAGCTTCTCGCCGGTGCGACCGTCGTAGAGCACGGTCTTGCCGTCCTCGGGGAGTCCGGCCTCCCTGAGCAGGTCCTTGATCTCGCCGAGGGTGGCGCCGTCGAAGACCGGCGTAGCCGCGTACATGCCCAGGGCCTGGGCCGCCCAGCCGAGGTGGGTCTCGAAGATCTGACCCAGGTTCATCCGGGAAGGCACTCCCAGCGGGTTGAGCACGATGTCCACCGGCGTGCCGTCCTCGAGGTAGGGCATGTCCTCCTCGGGAACCGTGGCCGCGACCCCGCCCTTGTTGCCGTGACGCCCGGCCATCTTGTCGCCGACCGACAGCTTGCGGCGCTTGGCCACGTAGACCTTGACCAGTTGCGCGATCCCCGGGGGCAGCTCGTCGCCGCGGGCCAGCCGCTCCAACTGCCTCTCGGTCTGCTCCTGGACCAGTTGCACCTGCTCCGCGGCGTAGCGCAGCAGCTCGTCGACCCGGGCGTTGACCGCCGGATCGTCGGTCCAACTCTCTTCGGGCTCGACCTTGCTGAAGTCGACCCGCTCGAGCAACCGTTCACTCATCTGCGTGCCCTCGCGCACCGCGATGCCGCCGTCCTCGCGGTTGCGCAGCCGTCCGAGGCGGGCCCCGTCGAGCAGCTCCACCAGCCGCTGATCGCGCTCGCGCTGGAGTCGTGCCGCCCGCTCCTCGGCCGTCTTCTGCAGCTCGGCGATCTCGGCTTTCTCCTTCTTGCGGGACGACTCGCTCCGCTCCTTGCGCGAGAACAGGCGTCGGTCGATGACCACCCCCTCCATCCCGGGAGGCGCCTTCAGCGAGGCGTCGCGAACGTCGCCGGCCTTCTCGCCGAAGATCGCCCGCAGCAGCCGTTCCTCGGGCGACAGCTCGCTCTCGCCCTTGGGGGTCACCTTGCCGACCAGGATGTCCCCCGGACCGACGTCGGCGCCGATGCGGACGATCCCCATCTCGTCCAGGTTCCGCACCGCGGTCTCGCTGACGTTGGGGATCTCCCGGGTGATCTCCTCCTGGCCGCGCTTGGTGTCGCGCACCTGCAGCTCGAACTCCTCGATGTGCACCGAGGTGAAGACGTCCCGCTTGAGCAAGCGCTCGCTGATGACGATGGCGTCCTCGAAGTTGTACCCGTTCCACGGCATGAAGGCCACGACCACGTTCATGCCGAGGGCCAGCTCACCGCGCTCGGTGGCCGGACCGTCGGCGATCACCTGCCCGCGGCGGACCTTGTCCCCCACCTGCACCAGGGGCCGCTGGTTGATGCAGCAGTCCTGGTTGGAGCGGGCGAACTTGATGAGGCGGTACTCGTCCTGGTCGGCCGTGTCGAGGGGCGTCAGGGGAACGCTGTGGGCCTTGTCGCGCCGCACCACGATCCGCCGCGCGTCGACGTAGGTGACCTCACCCGGGTTGCGCGCCAGCACCACGGCCCCCGAGTCGCGGGCCACCTTGCTCTCCATCCCGGTGCCCACGTAGGGGGTCTCGGTGAACAGCAGGGGCACGGCCTGGCGCTGCATGTTGGACCCCATGAGGGCCCGGTTGGCGTCGTCGTGCTCGAGGAAGGGGATGAGGGCCGCCGCGGCACTGACCAACTGCTTGGGCGAGACGTCCATGTAGTCGATCTCTTCCGGCGTGACCATGGGATAGTCATCGCGCCGGCGCGCCTTCACCAGGGCCCCGACGAACCGGCCTTGCGCATCAAGCGGCGCGTTGGCCTGGGCGATGGTGTATTTGTCCTCCTCGGCCGCGGTGAGGTATTCAATAGTAGCGGTGACCTTACCGTCCACCACCTTCTGATACGGCGTCTCGAGGAAGCCGAAGGCGTTCACCCGGGCATAGGTGCTCAGCGAGGAGATCAACCCGATGTTCGGTCCTTCGGGCGTCTCGATCGGGCAGATGCGTCCGTAGTGGGTGTAGTGGACGTCGCGGACCTCGAAGCCGGCCCGGTCGCGGCTGAGGCCTCCCGGCCCCAGCGCGCTGAGCCGGCGCTTGTGGGTCAGCTCGTCGAGCGGATTCGTCTGCTGCATGAACTGCGAGAGCTGACTGGACCCGAAGAAGGCCTGCACCACGGTGGACACCGTGCGGGCGTTGACCAGGTCGTGCGGCGTGATCTGCTCCTCGTCACGCAGGCTCATCCGCTCGCGGATGGTGCGGGCCATGCGGGTCAGGCCGATGCTGAACTGGTTGGCCAGCAGCTCGCCTACCAGGCGCACCCGCCGGTTGCCGAGATGATCGATGTCGTCGGTGTTCCCCTGGCCGGCGCGGAGCTGCAGCAGGTAGCGGATGATGGCGAGGAAGTCCTCGAGGTGCAGGATGGTGCTCTCGAAGGGAATGCCCACGTCGAGCCGCCGGTTGATCCGGTAGCGGCCGACGTCGCCGAGGTTGTACCGCTTGGGATTGAAGAACAGCCGGTCGAGCAGACCGCGCGCGGTCTGGATGTTGGGGGGATCCCCCGGCCGCAGCAGATTGTAGATGCGGGTAAGGGCATCCTCCTCGCCCTCGCACGGGTCTTTGCGAAGGGTGCTCTCGATGACCGCCGGATCGTTCCCCTCGGGCTGGGCCAGTACCTGCAGCTTCTTGATCTTGGCGTTCTGCAGGGCCACCAGGTGTTCGGCGGTGATGGTCTGGAAGGCCTCGAGGACGACCTCGCCGGTGCCGTGATCGATGACGTCGGCCCCGCCGTTGCAGCGGCCGATGAGCTCCTCGTCGACGGCCGCCTCGACGTCCTTGCGGAAGAGCGCCAGGATCTCGCCCTCGCGCGCGAACCCGAGGGCCCGGAGGAGGAGGGTCACGGGCAACTTCCGCCGTCGGTCGATGTGCACGTACATCACGTCGTTGATGTCCATGCTGAACTCGAGCCAGGGGCCCTTGTAGGGCAGGATGCGCGCGGAGAACAGGCGCTTCCCGTTCGGGTGCATGGTCTCGTCGAAGAACACCCCCGGCGACCGGTGGAGCTGGCTGACGACCACCCGCTCGGCGCCGTTGACGATGAAGGTGCCCCGGTCGGTCATCAGCGGCAGCTCGCCGAGGAAGACCGATTGCTCCACGACGTCCTTGACCGGGCTGTCCGGGTTCTCCTTGTCGCGCGTTACCAGCCGTAGAGTGGCCCGTAGGGGAGCGGCGTGGGTCATCCCCCGCTGGGTGCACTCCTCCTCGGTGTACCGGGGGTTGCCGATCGAGTAGTCGACGTATTCCAGGGAGTAGACGGCGTGAACGTCGGCGACCGGAAAGATGCTCTCGAAGACCAGATGAAGCCCCTTGCGCTGACGCTGCTGGGGCGGAACGTCGAGCTGCAGAAAGGAGCGGTAGGAGTCGATCTGCACCGACAGGAGGTTCGGCATCTCGACGACTTCGCGAATCTTGCCAAACGACCGTCGCTCAATGCTTGCGTTCGTCTTGCCCAAGACCCAGACTCCTTAATCGCAGGTTGAAGGCAGAAGCCGCAAAAGCTCACGGACTGATTGGGCATCCACGGCCGTGGATGCCCAATACTCCATGAGCTTTTGGCCCGGTGCCCGGCAGGTCAGGAGGTATGCTCCGGCGAATCCCTTGGCGGGACCGCGCAACTCCGACCCGTATCTCCCTACTTCAGCTCCACAGTAGCACCGGCCTCCTGCAGACGCGTCTGGATCTCCTCTGCCTCCTGCTTCGTGATCCCTTCCTTCACCGGCTTCGGGGCCTCGTCGACCAGGGCCTTGGCCTCCTTGAGGCCGAGGTTGGTGATCTCACGGACCACCTTGATGACCTGGATCTTCTTCTCGCCGGCGCCGGACAGGATAACGTCGAAGGTGTCCTTCTCGACCGCCGCCGCCTGCTCGCCGCCGCCCGCCGCCGGCATCATGCCCATCATCACCGGGGCCGCCGCGGACACGCCGAACTTCTCCTCCATGGCCTTGACCATTTCCGCCAGCTCGAGCACGGTAAGGGCGCCGATCTTCTCGATGATCTCGGCGATCTTGTCGCTGACGTTGGTTGCTTCGCTCATCTCTCTTTGTACCTCCTGGAATGCCCGGGTTGCCTGGGGCGGTTGACAATGTCCGTCTGTCTCGAGATGGGGGCGACGTCAGGCCGCCGGCTCGCCGGCTGCTCCCTCGCGCCGCTGCTGCCCCAGTGCCGCCACGGTGCCGACCAGGCCACGCAGCAGCCCGGTGAGAACCGCGGCCAGCCCGTAGAGCGGCGCCTGAACCCCTCTGGCCACGCCGGCCAGAAGCTGCTCCCTGGAGGGCAGCTTGGCGAGAACCTTCACCTGCTCGCCCGAGATGACCTGCTGTTCGACGACGCCGGTTTTGATGGCCAGCTTCCCGCCGGCATCGGCGAAGTCCTGAAGGATCTTGGCGGCCGCGACCGGGTCACCCTGGGTGAAGGCCATGGCGGTGGGCCCGGTCAGGTATCCGTCCAGACCGACGATCCCCGCCTCATGGGCTGCGCGTCGCGCGAGGCGGTTTTTAACCACCTGGTACTCCACCGAGGCCTGGCGCAGCTTGCTGCGCAGGGCGGTGACCGACTCGACGTCGATACCGGTGAAATCGGCGAGGTAGATGGCCGTCGCTCCTGACATGAGCGAAGACAGTTCCTCGACCTTGGCGACCTTTTCGGCAGTTGGCATGCGATCGTCCTCAGCGACGGCCCGGGGGCCTACGCGACCATGAGCTCAGCGCGGTCGATCTTGACCCCGGGGCTCATGGCCGTGGAGATGATTGCTTTCTTGATGTATTGCCCCTTGGCCGCTGCCGGCCGGGCGCGCACGATGGCCTCGGTAAACGCCTTGGCGTTGTCGATCAGGGCCGCGGTGTCAAAGGAGATACGCCCGATGGGGGCCTGGGCGTTGCTGCCCGACTTGCTGTCGGCCCGGTACTCGACGCGGCCGGCCTTGGCCTCCCGAACGGCCCGCCCGACTTCACGGGTTACCGTCCCGGTCTTGGGGTTCGGCATCAGGCCGCGGGGACCCAGGATCCGCCCGAGCTTGCCAACCTGGCCCATCATGTCGGGAGAGGCGACGACGAGATCGAACTCCAGCCACCCCTGCTGGATCTTCTCGATCACGTCGGCGTTGCCCACGTGGTCGGCGCCGGCCTCGCGAGCCTCCTGCTCCAGCTCGCCCTGGGTGATGACCAGCACGCGCACGTCCTTGCCCGTGCCGTGAGGCAGCATCACCGTCCCGCGAACGATCTGGTCAGCCTGGCGACCGTCGATCCCCAGGTTGAACGACAACTCGACCGTTTCGTCGAACTTGCGGGTCGGGAAGGACTGCAGCAGCTTGACCGCCGCCTCCCACGAGTAGTCCTTGGTCCTGTCGAACAGCTCCAGTGCCTGCCGGTACTTCTTGCTCCTGGCCATCGTTCGCTTCCCTTATGACTCGACCGTGATTCCCATGCTGCGCGCCGTGCCCGCCACCATCGCCATGGCCGCCTCGACGCTGCCGGCGTTCAGGTCGGGCATCTTCAGCTCCGCAATCTCCCTCACCTGCTTGGTCGACACCTTGCCCACCTTCTCCCGGTTGGGAATACCCGATCCCTTGTCGACCCCGGCGGCCCGCCGGAGCAGTACCGCCGCCGGCGGCGTCTTGGTGATGAAGGTGAAGGAACGGTCGGCGTAGACCGTGATGATCACTGGGATGATCAGCCCCTGCCGGTCCTGAGTCTGCGCGTTGAACGCCCGGCAGAACTCCATGATGTTGACACCGTGCTGGCCCAGGGCCGGACCCACCGGCGGGGTAGGGTTCGCCTGTCCGGCGGGGACCTGCAGTTTGACGCTGGCGACGACCTTCTTTGCCATGGAGCGCTTCCCTTAGATGTGCGGGGTATTATGCCTGGGACTCGTCCACCGGAACCACCTGCAGCACGTCCAGCTCAACCGGAGTGCCGCGCCCGAAGATACTCACCACGATGTTCAGGCGACGTTTTTCGGGGATAACCTCCTGCACGGTTCCGATGAAATCCTTGAAGGGCCCGTCGTTCACCTTCACCTGATCGCCGACGGCAAACGGGATGACCTCGACCTCCTGGTCGCGGCGCCGCTCGATGTGCCCCAGGATGTGATCCACCTCGTCCTGGCGCAGCGGCTGCGGCTTGCGGGCGGGACCGACGAAGTTGGTGACGCCTGGGATGTTGGTGACCAAGTGCCAGGCATCCTTGGTCATCTCCATCTCGACCAGCACGTAGCTGGGCAGGAAGCGCCGCTTGCTTACCGTCTTCTTGCCACCGCGCAGCTCGACGACCTCCTCGGTCGGAACGACCACGCGCGAGATGACCCCCTTGGCGGCCTTGGACTCGACCAGGGTCTCGAGATAGGTCCGCACCTTGTTCTCGTGACCCGAGTAGGTATGCAGCGCATACCAGTGCTTTTCCATGGTCTCAGTCCAATACCTTGCCTGGAAGGGGCCCGGCTGCCGACAGCAGCAGGGTCACCACCGTCCCACGAGGCCGCCGCGCGCACCAGGGCCCGGGAGAATCACGAACCGATGAAGACCCTCCAAACGAGGGAGATCACCAGATCGAAGAAGCCGATGAACGCGGCAAATGCGGCCGAAAAGATGAGGACCACGCCGGTGGAATTCACCAATTCGTCGCGCGTGGGCCAGGTGACCCGGCCGAACTCACCCCTGACGTCCCTGATGAAACCACTGACTTTCGCCCACATCCCCGGTCCACGTCCTGCTTGCGGTGCAGCGCTTGGTTACTTTCCCGTGAGAACCTGGCAGGCCTGACAGGACTCGAACCTGCAACCCCCGGTTTTGGAGACCGGTGCTCTACCACTTGAGCTACAGGCCTACCGGACCTACCGGGTTTCCTTGTGTGCCGTGTGTTTGTGACAGAAGCGGCAGTACTTTTTGAATTCGACCCGACCGGGATGAAGCCGCCGGTTCTTGGTCGCCGTGTAGTTGCGCTGACTACACGTCTCGCATTCCAGGGTGATCTGCTCTCGTGGCATCTCGCCTCACTGCGCCGTGGGAGGAGCGGAATATGGAGCCGATGACCAGGATTGAACTGGTGACCTCGTCCTTACCAAGGACGCGCTCTACCAACTGAGCTACATCGGCTTTTAAGTTGAGCGTAACTTAAGGATGGAGTATTTTCTGGAGCGGGAAACGGGGTTCGAACCCGCGACATCGAGCTTGGAAGGCTCGCGCTCTACCAACTGAGCTACTCCCGCTTTTGTGTAGAGCCCCCTGCCCGTAGATTTTAAAAGATAAGAACTGCTTTTTTTTTGTCAAGGCCCCGCCAGTAAATATAAAAAGAGAAGGCGGCGAACCCTGCCGACGCGGTCCGCCGCCTCAAAAACCGGCAATTTCAGCGCTGCCCCATCAGGCCTGCGCCTGCACCCGGGGCACCCGGAACGGAACTTCCGCACGAGCAAGTCGGGGCAAATAGTATTCGCTCATGTAGTGCCGCTTGCAGT
>JBAZUN010000276.1:0-8043 GCA_041661365.1 Candidatus Latescibacterota bacterium | reverse complement strand
CGGTAACTCATCCTCACCCCCAGGGCCTGCCAGCCCTCGACGATCCGCTTCAGGTACTCGTATCGCTCCCAGCACCGGGGGTTGTCGATGCCGTGGAAACGGCAGACGTCGATCGGGGCGAGGACCGGAACGATCCTGGGGTTCGGCCGCTCGCGCACCGGCGGTCGCATGTAGTCGGAGTAGCTGTAGAACGCCAGACCGACCTGGGGGTAGTCCTGCTGCAGCTCCTCGAGCACCAGGTTGAAGAACCGCAGGTAGCGGTCCGTGACCGAGGGGCGACCGTTCAGTGGATCGAGGTCGCCGGCATCCCAGGGATCGACGGCGAACCCGGCGCCGTCCTCCGGGCCCATGCTCAGGTACCGCAGGGTCGGGTGACGCTGCAACTGCTCGCGGCAGGCCGCCACCGTGCGCCGCAGGACCTCCGGGCTGCTCACGCGCAGTTGCTGCGTCGGCCGGCCGTTCTCCTCCATGAACAGCTCGGGCTCGGTGCGGAGATCGACAGTGGCCGGGATGCCGTGCTGGCCCAGGTAGGTCCCGCCCCGCCGCATCCGTCGGTGCCACGCCTGGTCCTCGGGGGTTTCCGCCGGCCACCACAGTTGCCGCAGGGAGAAGGCCGGCGCTTCCAGGATCTCCTGCTGCCGGACCGCGACCGTCGTCCGTTGCGGGATCTCCGTCCCGAGCTCACCCGGCATGAACCAGCGGACGCCGAGCTGTTCGAGCAGCTCGTACGCGGCGAAGAGGGTTCCCTCGGGAGAAGCCCCGGCCAGCGCCACCCGGTCCGGCGTCACCACCAGACGGAACGCTGCCGGGTCCGCTTCCCGCGGCGCGACGGCCAGGGTTGCCGGGACGGCATTGCCGATGAGGATCTGGACCCCCGTCGCGGAGTCCGTGCGGTCCACCACTGGAAGGAGGACGCCGGAGATCGCCTGCAGGTGGCTCTGCAGCTCTGTCGCGGCCAACCGCTCGAGCTCGGTAGCATCGGTCTGAACTACTATGGTGGCCGTAGGCAGACCGTGGCGAACCAGCACCGTCTCTGCTGGCTCCGGGGTCTGAGCCCCCTGCACCCCGACCGGCGACGACAGCAGCGGCATGAGGCAGACTCCTAGGCGTAGGAGGCGTCGGCTCGGCGTGTAGCCCTCGAGGATCGAGCGGGCCACGCACACCTTGGCTATGCGGCGGATGATCCCTTTGGGTCGGATGCTCGGCTCCCTCATGGGGCTGGTCAACCGTGCCCAGCCGCGGTGGTTCCATGGATGCAGGATTGAACAGTAAGCTCCGCCCGGTGGTGCGGCAACCCGAGGACTTGCCCGTTGGGGGCTTGGGGTTCTACTGTATACTCCTCTACCGTCGACGATCCCAAGGAGGTCTTCGTGGTCCTACCGAGTATGCGTCTGGACGGCCGGGTAGCCCTGGTGACCGGGGCCGGCTCGGGGATCGGCCGGGCCATCGCCCTGGCCGTGAGCGAGGCCGGAGCCGATTGCGTCTGCACCGAGCTTCCCGAGCGCTTGGACAGCCTTGAACCGGTGTGCGCCGAGATCGAGGCCGGGGGACGCCGGGCCTTGCCGCTGCCGCTCCGGCTTCCTGAGATGGCCAGCATCGAGGCGTTGGTCGCGCGCGCCGTGGCCGAGATGGGGCGTATCGACATCCTGGTTAACAACGCCGGGGTCAATATCCCGAGGGCCGCCCTGGAGCTGACCGAGGCGGACTGGGATGCGGTCCTCGACGTGAACCTCAAGGGGCTCTTCTTCCTGTCCCAGCGCGTGGCCCGCGAGATGATCCCCGCCGGCGGCGGGAAGATCGTCAACGTGGCTTCGCAGAACGGGGTGGTGGGGTACTACAAGCGGGCCGCCTACTGCTCGAGCAAGGCCGGGGTCGTCAACCTGACCCGGGTCCTGGCCGTCGAATGGGCGCCCCACCGGATCAACGTCAACGCCATCGGGCCGACCTTCATCCTCACCCCGCTGACCCAGTCCACCTTCGACGATCCCGTGCTGCGCGAGGATCTGCTTCGCCGGATTCCGCTGGGACGAGTGGGCCAGCCCGAGGACGTGGTGGGGGCCGTGGTCTTCCTGGCCAGTCCGGCGGCGGATCTGATCACCGGCCACACCCTGCTGGTCGACGGCGGCTGGACCGCTTTATAGTCCTGATTCCGGAGGCGAGGTCGATGAATCCACCAGAGGTGTCGATCGCGGCGGTGATCGGTGCTGGCACCATGGGCGCCGGGATCGCCGGCGAGCTGGCGCGGACCGGCTGCCGGGTGCGGCTTCTGGACGCGGATCCCGCGGCGTTGGACCGGGGCCTGGCTCGCATGGAATCAGGATTGACGGCCCTGGTGACCGCGGGCCTGGTCCCTGCCGAGGAAGCCGAGGCCGCCCGAGGTCGGGTAGCGCCGGTCATTGATCTGGCGCGGGCCTGCGACGGGGTGCAGTTGCTGGTCGAAGCCGTCCGCGAGGACCTGGCCATCAAGGAGGAGATCTTCGCCGAGTTCGACCGCCTCTGCCCGGCCGACGCGATCCTGACCTCCAACACCTCGGGGCTGTCGATCACCCGGATCGCCGCCGCCACCGGACGCCCGGCCCAGGTGGCGGGGCTGCACTTCTGGAACCCGCCGCACCTCATCCCCCTGGTCGAGGTGACCCAGGGGGAGCAGACCACCGAGGCCACGGCCGAATCCCTGCTGGCCCTGGCCCGCCGGATGGGGAAGCGGCCGATTCGGGTGCGGCACGACGTCCCCGGGTTCGTCGGCAATCGCCTGCAGTTCGCCGTCCTGCGGGAGGCGTTGCACCTGCTGACCTCGGGGGTCGCCTCGGCCGAGGACATCGACACGGCCATGACCGCCGGCCCGGGGTTGCGGTACGGGTTGTTGGGTCCGCTCCGCACCGCGGACCTGGCCGGTCTCGACGTCTTCCTGGCCATCAGCCGGTACCTCTTCAAGGATCTCAGCAGCGCCAGCGAGCCGCCGGCCCTCCTTGCCGAGCTGGTGGCGGCCGGGCACCTGGGGGCCAAGGCCGGGCAGGGATTCTACCAGTACCAGACCGACGAGCTGCAGCGCCAGATCGCCCAGCGGGACCGGGTGCTGCTGGGGTTCCTCGAGGTTCTCCAACGGGAGGGAAGCAGGTGACGCCATGAGCACGGTGCGCGCCGGGATCGGTCCCCTCTTCGCCGATCCTGACCCGGACGCGGCCCGGGCCTTCTTCCGCGACAAGTCCCGCGCCCTGGTCGACAAGGTCACCACGGTCAACGAGGCCGTGTCGCGGCTGGTCCACGACGGCGACTACCTCGGTTCGGGTGGCTTCGGCTCCAACCGGATCTCGACGGCCGTGCTCCACGAGATCCTGCGCCAGGGTCGCCGCAACCTGAGCTTCGCCGGCCACACCGCCACCCACGACTTCCAGATCCTGGCCGCGGGGAACATGGACGGCGAGAAGCTGCTGGCCCGGGTCGACGTCGCCTACATCGTCGGCCTGGAGGCCCGCGGTCTTTCTCCCCACGCGCGTCGGGTGATGGAGAGCGGCGAGGTCGAGGTCTGCGAGTGGACCAACTTCGCGCTCGCCTGCCGCCTCAAGGCCGCCGCCGCCGGGGTGCCGTTCCTCCCCGCCCGCAACATGCTCGGGACCGATACCTTTCACCACAGCGCCGCGCGCGAGATCACCTGCCCCTTCACCGGCAAGCCGCTGGTCGCCCTGCCGGCTCTTTACCCGGACGTCTCGGTGATCCACGTGCACGAGAGCGACTGCTACGGCAACTGCCGCATCCGCGGGATCTCGGTGGCCGGCCGCGAGCTGGCCCGGGCCTCCAAGCGGCTGATCGTGACCACCGAGCGGATCATCCCCAACGAAGAGATCCGCAGCGAGCCGTGGGCCACCGTGGTTCCTTCTTTCTGCGTCGACGCGGTCTGTGAGGTGCCGTACGGGTCGTTCCCCGGGAACATGCCAGGGGAGTACGACTCGGACGAGGAGCACCTGCGCGCCTGGTTGACCGCCGAGCGGGATCCCGACGAGTTCCGCGCTTTCCTGCGGCGGTACATCTACGAGACCAAGGACTTTGCCGAGTACCTGAACCTGTGCGGCGGGGAAGCGCGGCTGCGCGAGCTGCGTCGGCGCGAGCAGGGAGCCTCGGTCGCCTCCGGGGTTTCGTCCCCGCGCAGGGGAGAGGAGGGGAACCGTGGCTGAGCACAACGCTATGGAGCTGATGATCTGCGTCGCGGCCCGGCTGCTGGAGAACGGGGCCACGGTGGGAGTGGGCACCGGCGCGCCCTGTGCCGCGGCCATGCTGGCCCAGCGCACGCACGCGCCCCAACTGTTCATCGCCTTCGAGGCCGGCGGGTTGGCGCCGCAACTCCCGGCCATGCCGATCTCGGTCGGCGACTCGCGCACCTTCTATCGGGGATTGATGGCCACCAGTATGGCCGACGTGCTGGAGGCCTGCCAGCGGGGGATGATGGACTACACCTTTCTGGGTGGGGCCCAGATCGACGCGTACGGGAACCTGAACTCCACGGTCATCGGCGAGTATCAGCATCCCAAGGTGCGCTTCCCCGGCAGCGGCGGCGCCAACGACTTCGCCAGCTTCTGCTGGCGCACCCTGGTCGTCACCCAGCACGACCGCCGTCGCTTCGTTGCCAAGCTCGACTTCGTCACCAGCCCGGGGTACCTTACCGGGCCCGGGGCGCGCGAGGCCGCCGGCCTGCCGGCCGGTACAGGCCCGTACAAGGTCATCACCGATCTGGCCGTGCTAGGATTCGACGAGCAGAGCAAGCGGATGCAGGTGGAGAGCCTCCATCCAGGGGTCACCCTGGAACAGGTGCAGGACAACACCGGGTTCGACCTGGGGCGAGCGACCGAGCTGGGACGGACCGAGCCTCCGCGCGACGAGGAGTTGCGTCTGTTGCGCGAGGAGGTGGACCCGCACCGCTACATCATCGGCAGGTAACCGCATGCACGAGGTCGTCATCGTCGGGGCGGTGCGGACCGCCATCGGCAAGCTGGGGGGAGCCGTGGCCGAGGTGCCGGCCGTGGAGCTGGGTGCGGTCGTGGTGCGGGAGAGCCTGCGGCGTACCGGGGTGTCGCCCGAGGAGGTCGACGAGGTCATCCTGGGCCACGTGGTGCAGGCTGGCTGTGGCCTCAACCCCGCCCGCCAGGCGTCGCTCAAGGCCGGGCTGCCGGTGACCGTTCCCGCGACCACGGTCAACAAGGTCTGCGCCTCGGGGATGAAGGCCGTGGCCCTGGCCTGTCAGGCCGTGGCCACCGGGGAGGCGCGGGTGGTGGTGGCCGGCGGCATGGAGAGCATGAGCGGGGCGCCTTTCCTCCTGCGGCGGGCCCGCTGGGGGTACCGCCTGGGCGACGACGCTCTGGCCGACGCGATCCTGTCCGATGCCCTCCACGATCCGAGCGCCGGCTGTCACATGGGGATCACGGCCGAGAACCTGGCCACCGAGTTCAGCATCAGCCGGACCGAGCAGGACGCCTTTGCCGCCGAGTCCCAGCGCAAGGCAGCCGCGGCCCAGGCTGCCGGCGCCTTCGCCGCCGAGATCGTCCCGGTCGAGGTGCCGCAGCGCTGCGGCCCATCGCTCTGCTTTGCCGCGGACGAATTCATCCGACCGGACACCACGCCGCAGGCCCTGGCCGCGCTCAAGCCGGCCTTCCAGGCAGACGGCACGGTCACCGCGGGGAACTCCTCGGGGATCAACGACGGCGCCGCGGCCATGGTGTTGATGTCGCGCGACGAGGCCGAGCGGCGTGGGATTCAGCCGCTGGCGAGGGTCGTGAGCTGGGCCTCGGCCGGGGTGGAGCCGGAGCGCATGGGCCTGGGACCGGTACCGGCCAGTCGCGTGGCCCTGAAGCGGGCGGGCCTGGAGCAGTCCGACCTCGAGCTGGTGGAGCTCAACGAGGCCTTCGCGGCCCAGGCCCTGGCGGTGCTGCGGCAGCTCGATCCGGACCCCGCGCGCGTCAACGTGAACGGCGGTGCCATCGCCCTGGGGCACCCGGTGGGCGCCAGCGGCGCGCGGATCCTGGTGACCCTGCTGCACGCCCTGGCCCAGCGTCAGGCCCGTCGCGGACTGGCCTCGCTGTGCGTGGGGGGAGGTCAGGGCATGGCCATGGTGGTCGAGCGGCTGTAAGGGAGACCGCGCCGCGTTACCGGCTCGGCCGGTCACTTCAGGCCCCCCTACCCTCCCGCAGTATCTCACTGCAGCCTCCGAATCCGGTGCCGGCACTCCCTCATTCCAGGTCCAGCACCGCCTTGAGAACCCCGGTCTCCGGTTCCAGCCAGGAAGGGAAGGTCGCGGCGAGGTTGTCGTAATCGGCGCGGTGGGTGATCCAGGGCGTCGGGTCGAGGCGTCCCGCTTCCAGCATCTGGATGACCTGGGTGAACTCGGCGGCGGTGCTGTTGCGGCTGGCCAGCAGGGTCAACTCGCGGCGGTGGAACTCCGGGTTGGCGAAGGACAGGGACTCGGGCTGGAAGCCGACGAACACCAGGCGGCCGCCGGAGGCCGGGTAGGCAAAGGCGGCTTCCATCGACCCGCGGCTGCCGGTGGCGTCGAGGACGCAGGTCGGCAGCTCCCCACCGCACCGGGTAGAAAGCTGGGCCGCCGGCAAGGCGGACGGGTCAAGGGGACCGAAGACCCCGGCCGGTCCGCCGTCCCCTGGGTCGAGACTGCCGCCCAGGCTGACGGCCGCGGCGCGACGGCCCTCGTCGCGTTCGAGCACGTACACGCGGGCTCCGGCCAGCAGGGAAGCGAGCGCGGTGGCCAGGCCGATGGGTCCGGCGCCGATGACCAGGACGATCTCTCCCGGCTCGAGGCGGGCGCGCGCCACGGCGTGGGCGCCGATGGCCAGGGTTTCCACCAGGACCAACTGATCCAGGGTGAGGGTGGCGGAGGGATGCAGCTTGCGGGCCGGCAGGCGGAGTCGCTCGCACATGCCGCCGTCCACGTGGACGCCGAGGACCTGCAGGTGCTCGCAGCAGTTGTAGCGGTCCTGCCGGCACGGCAGGCAGGCGCCGCACTCGAGATACGGCTCCACCGCGACCCGATCGCCGAGGCGCAGGTGCTCGACGCCGGGGCCAAGGGCGACGACCTCGGCGCCCAGCTCGTGACCGAGGACGCGGGGGTACGCGAAGAACGGCTGTCGGCCGCGGAAGGCGTGCAGGTCGGTGCCGCAGATCCCGACGCGGCAGAGGCGCACCACGGCCTCGCCGGGTCCGGGGGCGGCCGGCTCCGGCGTCTCGATCCGGTCAAAGCGACCGGGCGCGGCGAGGACGAGGGTCTTCACGGGGATCTCCGCAAAGAGGATGATGAGGGGATGTCAGAAACCTTGGGACAATGGTTCAGGTCGAGCAAGGGGCAGGGCCGGGGCTGCCATGTACGGGGGGTGCGAAAACCCGATGGATCAGCCCTGGAAGCGCGCGGCGATCCCTTCGGATGAAGCGCCTCCGCATCAACTAAGGTCAACCGAGGATCTGCCTTACCCGTCGGGCCAGGGCGTCGGGGGTGAAGGGTTTCTGGATGAACTTGTCGGCGTCGGCCTGCAGCTCCCGGGGTAAGGCCGTGTGCTCGGAGTAGCCGGACATGAACATCACCCTTATCTGCGGGTACAGCCGTCCCACCTGCTCCGCCAGTTCGCGTCCCAGCATCTCCGGCATGATCACGTCGGTCAACAACAGCCGTACCGTCGCTCCCTGTTGGCGCAGCAGTTCCAGGGCCTCGATCCCGTTGGCCGCCTCCAGTACCGTGTAGCCCTGGGCTCGCAGGCTCCGCACCGCCAGGCTGCGCACCCCCTCGTCGTCCTCGGCAACCAGCAGGACTTCGTCGCCTTGCCACTGGGGCCCGGTGGCGGTCGTTTCCGGTGCGGCCGGCCGGTCGTGCTCGATGCCGACGCGGGGCAGGTAGATCTTGAAGGTGGTGCCCTGTCCCGCCTCGCTGTAGACCGAGATGTGACCCCCGGTCTGCCGGACCACCCCGTAGACCGTGGCCAACCCCAGACCCGTGCCTTTACCCGGCTCCTTGGTGGTAAAGAAAGGCTCGAAGATCTGCGCCTGCACCTC
>JBAZUN010000275.1:0-8067 GCA_041661365.1 Candidatus Latescibacterota bacterium | reverse complement strand
AGGTGAGGCGAGGTGTAGAGCCCGACGCGGAACCCGGCAGCCCCGAGGAGGGCCGCCAGCAGGCTGCTCACGGTCCCCTTGCCGTTGGTGCCGCCGACGATGACCGACCGGCACCGGGTCTCGGGATGGCCCAGGCGTCCGAGCAGGGCCCGCATCCGGGGGAGGTAGTGCTCCGGCGGCCCGAGGGACGGGCGTCCCGCCTCCCAGTCGGGGAGCGACTCGAGAAACCGCTTGCTGCGGAAGTAGTCCATGCTCGCCTGTCTAGGAGCCTGTCGGAGAACCTGCTTTGGTGAGCGAGGCCGCATCCCGATGGCCGCCGGCAAGGCGCCCGAGCGGCGCCGCATCGAGGGGAGATGCGGCAAGTGAGGGCAACGCCGGCGGCGGACACCGGGGGCGGCCGCAGCCCGAATGGGGTTCTCCGACAGGCTCCTGGTCCGCGGGAAGGGACCGCGTCAGCCGCCTCGGGTGTGCATCTCGCGGTGCGGGTCCAGCTTCAGCGCCTCCACGGGGAAGAGCACGCCGCGGTGCGGATCGCGGCTCCTCTCCTCGGCCGCGCGGTCCGTGCGCTGCTGCCAGGCCGGCCGGATCAGGTCGAGGACGGCCTCGGCCCCCCCCTTTCGCCAGGCCGCGCGCAGGTCGATCCCCTCGCCGGCGTAGAGGCAGAGGTACCAGCGCCCGTCGGCGGTCAGGCGGCTCCGGTCGCAGGACCGGCAGAACGGCTCGGTGACCGACGAGACGATCCCGAAGCGGGTACCGTCGGGAAGCCGGTACCGGTCGGCCGGGGCCGTGGCGCCGGGCTCCTCCTCGGGAACCACCGGACCATAGTGCGCCGCCAGCAGGTCGAGGATCTCGGCGCGCGGCACCACCCGGGTCGTTGACCAGCGGGTCGCCCCGCCCACGTCCATGTACTCGATGAAGCGGACCTCGGCGTTGACCCGTCGGCCGTACTCCAGCAGCGGCACCAGCTCGTCGTCGTTGAAGCCGCGGACGACCACGGTGTTCAGCTTGAGGGCGGCGTACCCGGCGGCCGCGGCCGCGTCGATCCCGGCCAGCACCCGGCTGAGGGCGTCCCGCCGCGTCAGGGTGCGAAAGCGGTCGGGGCGCAGGGTGTCCAGGCTCACCGTCACGCGGTGCAGCCCGGCCTGCCGCAGGGGCTCGGCCCACCGCTCGAGCTGGGTGCCGTTGGTGGTCATGGCCAGGTCGGCCAGGCGCGGATCAGCGGTCAGCATCTGCACCAGCTCCGGCAGCCCGGCCCGCAGCAGCGGCTCTCCGCCGGTCAGCCGCATCCGGTCGACCCCGACCTCCAGGAAGGCCGCGGCGACCCCGGCGATCTCGGCGAACTCGAGGATGTCCGACGCCGGCAGCCAGGTATAGGTCTCCTCCGGCATGCAGTAGCTGCAGCGCAGGTCGCAGCGGTCGATCACCGACAGGCGCAGCGACCGCAGAGTCCGACCGTGACGGTCCCGGATTTCACTTCGCTCGTGAATGGGAGCCTCGCGGGAAACGGGATCCATGAGAAGACGTGAAGAGGGTTTTGAATATAACCGAACCCCCCGGTCCGGCAATCGCGTCCCGGCTCCGCTCAGTGGCGCGTGAGCTGGCGGTACTTCATGCGGTGCGGCTGGTCGGCCTCGGCCCCGAGCCGGCGGCGGCGGGTCTCCTCGTATTCGGAGTAGTTCCCCTCGAACCACTCCACGCTGCCGTCCCCCTCGAAGGCCAGCACGTGGGTGGCGATGCGGTCGAGGAACCAACGGTCGTGGCTGATGACCACGGCGCAGCCGCCGAAGCTCTCGAGCGCCTCCTCGAGCGCCCGCAGGGTGTTGACGTCGAGGTCGTTGGTCGGCTCGTCGAGGAGGAGCACGTTGGCCTCCTGCTTGAGCACCTTGGCCAGGTGCACCCGGTTGCGCTCGCCGCCCGAGAGGAGGCCGACCTTCTTCTGCTGGTCGGCGCCGTTGAAGTTGAAGCGGCCCACGTAGGCCCGCGAGTTCACCTTGCGGGTACCGAGCAGGATCTCCTCCTCGCCGCCGCTCAACTCCTCCCACACCGTCTTCTCGGGGTTCAGGCTCTCCCGGCTCTGGTCGACGTAGGCGAGCTGCACCGTCGGCCCGAGGCGGAGGGTGCCGCGGTCGGGCTGGTCCTGCCCGGTGATCAGCCGGAAGAGGGTGGTCTTGCCGGCGCCGTTCGGCCCGATCACCCCGACGATCCCGCCGGGGGGGAGCGAGAACTCCATCCCCTCGAAGAGGACCCGGTCGCCGTAGGCCTTGCTCACCCCCCGGGCCTCGATCACCAGGTCGCCCAGCCGCGGCCCCGGCGGGATGTAGATCTCCAGCTCCCGCTCCTGCTGCTCGGCCTGCTGGCTGACCAACTCCTCGTAGGCCTTGATCCGGGCCCGGCTCTTCTGCACCCGGGCCCGCGGCGCCAGGCGGATCCAAGCCAGCTCGCGCTGCAGGGTGCGCTGCCGCTTGCTCTCGGTCTTCTCCTCGCGCCGCAGCCGCTCCTGCTTCTGCTCCAGCCAGGAGGAGTAGTTCCCCTTCCAGGGGATGCCCCGTCCCTGGTCCAGCTCGAGGATCCACCCGGCCACGTTGTCGAGGAAGTAGCGGTCGTGGGTGACGGCGATCACCGTCCCCGGGTACTGCTGCAGGTGACGCTCCAGCCAGGCCACCGATTCGGCGTCGAGGTGGTTGGTCGGCTCGTCGAGGAGCAGGATATCCGGCCGCCGCAGGAGGAGCCGACAGAGCGCCACGCGCCGCCGCTCGCCGCCCGAAAGGAGGTCGACCGCCATCTCCTCTGGCGGGCAGCGCAGGGCCTCCATGGCCATCCCGAGACGGCTGTCCAGGTCCCAGGCCCCGGAGGCGTCGAGCTTCTCCTGCACCGTCGCCTGCCGGGCGATCAGGGCGTTCATCTCCTCGTCGGACATCGGCTCGCTGAATCGCTCGTTGATCCGCTCGTACTCGCGCAGCAGCTCGACGACCTCCTGGGCCCCCTCCTCCACCACCTGGCGCACCGTCTTCCCCGCCTCGAGGTGGGGCTCCTGCTCCAGCAGGCCAACCGTGTACCCCGGGGCCAGGATGGTCTCGCCCTCGTAGTCCGGATCGGCCCCGGCCATGATCCGCAGCAGGGTGCTCTTCCCCGAGCCGTTGAGCCCCAGCACGCCGATCTTGGCCCCGTAGAAGTAGGAGAGGGAGATCTCCTTGAGCACCGGCTTGCGCTGGTGGTGCTTGCTCAGCCGGACCATGGAGTAGATGATCTTGTCTGGGGCTTCACTCATCGTCGAGTCTCCGCGTGCGAAGGGGGCCGCCGGCGCGACCGGACGCGCTTCACGCGCCGTACGCCGACAGCACGATCTCCAGGTCCCGAACGGCCCGGCGGAGATCGGAAAAGGGGGTCTGCCGCTCCCCGGCCAGACAGGCCAGGAAATCCCGTGTCATCTCCCGGTATCCCATCAGGTCGCGCAGGCCGGGTAGTCGCGGGCCGCCGGCGCGGCCGCGCCGCACCCAGGCGTAGAGCCCGTTGCTCTCGAAGGCGATCGAGCCCTCGCTCCCCTCGATCCGCGAATGCTGAAAGGTGCCCCGGAGAATCGCGGGCCGGTCCCAGGCGTAGCGCAGCTCGGCCACGATCCCGCCGGCGTACCGCAGCCGCGTCACCGAGCGCCGCTCGGGCGCGCCCGGCTCGGCCCCGGGGAACTCCGCCGCCACGTCGGTCGGGGCCCACTCACCCGCCGCTTCCATGACGCCGGAGAGCAGGGCGACGAAATGGACCCCGCCTTCCAGCAGGGCCCCGTGGGCGCTCCGCCAGCCGATCGCCGGCTGGCCGTACTCCTTCCGCACCTCGACGCGGCGCACCGCGCCGACGATCCCGTCAGCCACCAGCTCGCGCAACATCCGGAGCGACGGTTTGTAGTAGTAGTTCTCGGCGACCATGAGCAGGCGGTCAGGGTGCCGGGCCGCGGCCTGGACCAGGGCCTGCAGCTCGGCCCGGTCGAGGCAGGCCGGCTTCTCCAGCAGCACCGACTTCCCCGCGGCCAGGGCCGCCACCGCCTGCGCGGCATGGTGCTCGGGCGGGGTGCAGATCACCACCGCGTCGATCCCGGGCGCGGCCAGGACCTCCTCGTACCGGTCGTAGACCCGCTCGCCACCGAACTCAGCCCGCAGTGTCTCAGCCCGCTCGCGCGACCGGCTGCAGCAGGACAGGACCGCGTGGCCGGCCAGGTGCCCGGCGTGGACCCGGGCGATGCGGCCGCACCCGACCAGACAGACCCGGATCACGAGGAGCCCCAGGCCGCGACGATCCGGTCGGCCACCCGCAGGGCGTTGGCCGCGATGGTCAGGCTCGGGTTGACCCCGCCGGAGGTCGGCATGAAGCTGCTGTCGGTCACGTACAGGTTGTCGAGGCTCCAGTACCGACAGTCCAGGTCCAGGGCCCCGGTGGCCGGCGAGTCGCCGAAGCGGATCGTGCCCAGGGCATGGGAGAAGGTGTCGATCATGCGGGTGTGCACCGGCCAGCCGCCGGCCCGGCGCAGGATCCGGCGAGCGCGGGTCACGAGGTAGGTGCGCCGCCGGACGTCCGCGCGCGAGTAGCGGTGCTCCACCGCGATCAGCTCCAGCCCGTGCTCATCGCGCTCGGTCGCCAGGGAAACGCGGTTCTCCGGCTGGGGCTCGTCCTCGGCGATGCAGACGAGGTTCTGGATGTTCCCGGCCAGCAGATGGGCGGCGCGGCCGAGCCCCAACGGCGCAAAGTGGCGCAGCACCTCGGCGGACGGGGTGTAGATGTCCTGGATGACCCCGGTCGCGGTGCCCAACTGCACGCGCAGATCCTCGTAGAACTCGGTGAAGCAGAGCTGCTTGTGGAAGCATCTGCCGGGGTTGGTCGAGAAGGGGAAGACCGCGACCACGACGCCGTTGCAGTGCCGCATCAGGTGCCGACCGAGAAAGGCCCCGTCAGCCCCTTGGCCCAGCCCCGAGCGCAGCAGGATGGCCGGACTGTAGAGCGCCCCGGCGGCCATGACCACCACCCGCCCGCGGACCTCGAACTCCTCCCCGCTCGAGCCGTCGCGACAGTGCACCGACCGCACCGCGCCGCGATCGAGTCGCAGACTGGCCACGGTCGTCTGGTCGGCGACCTCCACACCGCTGGCCTGCGCCGGGATCAGGACCTTTTCCGCCAGGTCGTTCTTGGCCCGGATCCTGCAGGGGAAGCCGTCGCAGGTGGTACACTCCACGCACCGCGGCCGGGTCGGGTCACCGGCGTTGATCGCCAGCGGCAATCGCTGTGGCGAGTACCCCAGTTGCCGTGCGGCCTGGTGCAGGCGACGGGAGGGAGCGGTCAGCTCGCCGGGGGGGAACGGGTACCCGTTGAGGCGCGGTGGTTCCCACGGAGCGGTGGTCGCCGCGCCGTGAACCCCGAGCACCTCCTCGGCACGGGCGTAGTACGGCTCCAGCTCGGCGTAGGACAGCGGCCACCGGGCCAGATCGGCCTCGCGCAGGCGCAGGGAGGCGCCGCCGTAGAGCACCGATTGACCTCCGACGAGGGCCGGAGGAAAGACCCGCGAGAACCGCCGCGCGCCGTACTGTCGCACGAGGATCGGCGAGGCCGCGCCGTAGCGGTTGCGGATGGAGATCTCCCGCGGGTTCCAGTCCAGCGAGTCCCGCCGGGCCCAGGTGCCGCGCTCCAGAACCAGCACGCGCCAGCCGGCCCGGGACAGGGCGTGCGCCACCAGGGAGCCGCCAAAACCCGATCCCACGATCACCGCGTCGTACTGGTCGGCAGCCGGCTTCATCGACAGCAGGATGGGAGGGAAAAGCCGGTAGCGCTCAAGGTGCGGCGCGCAGGCCGGTCACTTCGCGGAGATAGAGGAAGACCACCCCGGCCATGATCACCAGGGCAGCGTAGTGGAACGGCTCACGCCGGTCGATCCACTCCTGGATCCGGGGCAGATCGGGGCGAAACTTCCCCGACATGTGGCGCTGGATATAGGTCTTGTAGTACTCGACCGCGAACCGCTCGAACCCCCCGTAGATGCAGACCAGCAGCCCCAGCGACACCGGCGCTTTCGGGTCGCCGAGAAGGTAGAACAGCGGGCTGCAGACCGCAAGGACCGCGGCCGAGCGCTGGAACTTCAGCACCTTGAACCCCTCGAAGGGGGCGTCCTTGTACGCTCCGCCGAGGGCCACCACCAGTCCGGCGAGGTAGGCCACGGCGACGTACCCCCAGAGCCGCTCCACCTCGACCTGGACGAGCAGCACCGCGAAGACCGCGGCCACGATGACCGCACCGGCGCTGTACCGCAGGAGATCGCTGGCCACGTACCGCCCGAAGAAGGTGATCCTCGACGGGACGAAGTACTTGACCTGGTCCTCGGTGCGGAAGAACCCCTTGTAGATCTCGGCCAGGAAGCGCTCGATCCCCATGACCACGAAGAAGGTCTGCACCAGCCCGAGCGCCAGGAACCGCTCGCGGAAGGGCGGCAGGAGCCAGAGCGGCAGGAAGATGATCGCGTGGAACCAGACGCTGCGGGGGAAGGTGCGGAGCCTGAACCCCTCGTACGGGCAATCCTTGAAGGCGCCCCAGAGCGAGGTGTAGAGTCCGGCGATCAGGGTTACGGCCAGGCGCAGGGCCAGATCCATGGAGCGAGCGTCCTCCTTTCGAGGGCCGACCGGCCCCGGCGAAGCGGACAAGTCTACCGCTCCGACCGAATCCCGGCAAGGAAGAGCCTGTCGTCCAGCGCCATCGACGGCGATATTATGGACTCCTCGTAACCCGCCGTCCGTTCCCAAGGAGCCCCGGATGATACGACCGCACGGCGCCGACGAACCGCGCCCGCTCTACGTGGCCGACCCCGAGCAGCGCTCGCGGCTGCTGGCCCAGGCCCCCGGCCTGCCCTCGATCCTGATCTCCTCCGGAGCCGCGGCCTCGGCGGTCATGCTCGGCTCCGGGTACTTCACCCCGCTGGCCGGCTTCATGAACCGCGCCGAGGCCCTGAGCGTGGCCGCGCGGATGGCCCTGCCCGACGGCCTCCTCTGGCCGGTGCCGATCCTCAACCTGATCCCCGAGCCCCGCCTGCCGGCCAGCGTCCGGCCGGGAAGCCGGGTGGCCCTGCTCGATCCCAACCTCGACGGGAACCCGGTCCTGGCGATCCAGCAGGTCACCGCGATCGAGCGGTTGTCCGACGAGGATCGCGACCAGATCCTGCGCCAGGTCTTCCGCACCACCGACCCGGCCCATCCGGGGGTGGCCGCCTTCGTCGCCGCCGGCGAGGTGGTGCTGGCCGGGCCGATCCAGGTCCTTGGCCACTCCTACTTCCGCACCGAGTTCCCCGAGACCTTCCGCACCGCCGGTGAACTCCGGTCCGAGATCGAGCGCCGGGGCTGGCGCCGGGTGGTCGCCTTCCAGACGCGCAACCCGATGCACCGGGCCCACGAGGAGCTCTGCCGCATGGCCCAGCAGGAGAGCGGGGCCGACGGCATCCTCATCCACATGCTGCTGGGCCGGCTGAAGCCCGGGGACATCCCGGCACGGGTCCGCGACGCGGCCATCCGCAAGATGGTCGAGGTCTACTTCCCCGAGAACACGGTGATCGTCGCCGGGTACGGCTTCGACATGCTCTACGCCGGTCCGCGCGAGGCCGTCCTCCACGCCGTCTTCCGCCAGAACTGCGGCTGCACCCACCTGATCGTCGGCCGGGACCACGCCGGGGTGGGCGAGTACTACGGCCCCTTCGACGCCCAGACGATCTTCGACGAGGTGCCGGCCGGCGCGCTCGAGATCGAGATCTTCCGCGGGGATCACACGGTCTGGTGCAACCGCTGCGGCAAGGTAGTGATGATGCGCGACTGCCCCCACGGCAAGGAGGACTACCTCTTCCTCTCGGGCACCCAGGTGCGCAAGACCCTGGCCGAGGGGAAGCCCCTGCCGCCGGAGTTCGCCCGGCCCGAGGTGGCCGAGATCCTGATGCGGCACTACCAGGAAGAGGCGGCGGGAGCCGCGGCCGGATAGGCCCCCGCGGACCGAAAGCCGCGATCAGCTCGCCTTCGGCTGCTGTACAGCCTGGTCGCGGCGCCGACGCATGGG
>JBAZUN010000274.1:0-8110 GCA_041661365.1 Candidatus Latescibacterota bacterium | reverse complement strand
CCCAGGACCACTGCCGCCACCCGCCAGGCCGCCGGACCTCCCCGACCGGCATCGGCCGGGCACGAATTCTCGATGGGATCAGCGGGGCGTGGCCAGGGCACGGACCTTCTCCTCGGCGGTCTGCGCGTACGCCTCCCCTCGCCCCACCACGGCCACGGCCTGGTAGGCCTGAAGCGCGGCCTGCCGGTCCCCGCGCCGCTCGTGTACCAGGGCCAGCGCCATCCAGGTCTGCGGGTCGTTCTGGACCTGGAGGGATTCCTCGAGCCGCAGCCGCGCCCCCTCGAGATCGCCGGCGATCAGGCGATGGAGCCCCTCCTTGCGCAGCCGCTCCGCCGCCGGGTTGCGCTCGGTCTGCCGCAGGGCCAGCAGCCCATCCAGGCTCTGTCGGGCCGGGGCATACTCCGGGTCGAGCGACAGGGCCTGCTGGTAGGCCTTCACCGCCTCGACGAACCGGCCAGCGGCCAGGCAGGTGGCGCCCAGGTTGTTGTACGCGACCACCCGGTCCAGCGGGCTCAGGGCCTCGGGGTACGCGGTCAGGGCCCGTTGGTACTCGGCCATTGCCGCCTCGTGCCTTCCCTCCTCCTTGAGCCGGTCGGCCAGCTCGATCCGGGGCCGCGGCATCAGGGGACCCTTCTCCAGGGCATCGGCCCACAGGCTGGACTCGGAGCGCCAGACTTGGGTCCGCTGTCCGGCGAGGATCGCGAAGAGGAGGAGCCACACCCCTCCCATCAGGAGCCCGGCACGACCCCACCCGTCGCCCCGAGCGCGCCAGAAAAGCCCAAGGCTCACGGCCAGGGCGACCGTGGGCAGGTAGAGCCGGTGCTCGTTGACCAGCACGTTCAACGGCACCACGATCGTCGGCAGCAGGACCACCACCGGCCAGGCCAGCCAGACCAGACCGAGCGGCAGACGATGGCGACCGCGCCAACCGAGCCACGCCAGCGAGGCGAGCAGGAGCGCGGACAACAGCACCACCGGCTGCCACCAGGCCAGGGCCAGGACGAACTGGTGATCGACGCTGAGATCGACCGGCATCACCAGCAGGATGCCGTAGTAGACCAGGGCCTTGACCTGGGTCAGCAACTGGACGTCGAGCGACCGGACCGGCTGCTCGACCAGAGCCTGGGTCAGGAGCCGGCGCGTGAACAGCAGGTAGGCCAGCCCCACCAGCCAGAAGGGCCACTGCCGGCGACCGATCCGGAGCAATAGCGCGCGTCCCCCCTCGTACCCTCGACCGATCTCCCAGAAGACCAGCAGCGGCAGCAGGACGATCCCGACCGACTTGGCCAGGAGCGAGGCCGCGAAGGCCGTCAGTCCAGCGAGACGCCACCAGATCCGATCGCGGTCGGCCGCAATCCCGCAATCGTAGGCGAGCAGACCGGCGAGGAGGAAGACCGCGCCGAGCGACTCGGAGCGGCTGCTGATGTAGTTGACCACCTCGCCGTTGGCCGGGTGCAGGGCGAAGAAGGCGGCGGCGACCAGACCAGTGCCCCCATCCCCACTCACCCTTCGGCCCAGGACGAAGACCAGGCCCACGGCCGCCAGATGGACCAGCAGATTGAGGGCGTGATAGGACCAGGCCCGGTATCCGCTGAGCGCGTGGTTCAAGGCGTAGCTCACCAGGACCAGGGGCCGGTACATGGCGCTGCGGGGATCGCTGGAGAACATCCCCGCGTCGGTGAAGAACCCGGGGAGATTGGCCCAGGTGCGGACGTGCGGATTCTCGACGATGGAGTGGAAGTCGTCGTAGTGGAAGGGATGGTTGAGGAAGGCGAGGTACGGGAGCACGGTCAGACCGACGAGGACCACGAGCCCGACCCACGGACGCCGGTTCATCGCCGAGTACCGGCCGGATCGGCCGGTCCGGGAGTGCGGACGGTCCTGTGACTCATCGACCGGTCAACCGACGGAACAGGGCGCTGACGCGAAAGCTCATGGCCCGCACCCGGCGCTGGATGGCCAGCTCCCAGGCCAGTCCGTAGAACCCCAGTGCCCGCCGCGCCCGGGCGAGCAGGATGAAGACGTTGAGCAGCAGACCGGCCGATCGCTCGAGATCGAGCAGCGAGGTGGTGGTGTATTCGGAGACGGCGTACAGACGCGAGCGCCCCTGGAGCCACGGCATCCGCGCCGTGGCGAACCCACCCTGGCGAGTCAGCTCCAGCCCCCCCCATTCGCGCAGGGTGCGCGGTCCGGTCAGGCCGTGCTGCAGGCACAGATCGTAGATCGGCGCTCCCGGGTAAGGCCGCAGCAGGTAGATCCCGGCCACCACGGTTGCCGGGTTGCGCCGCTTGAGGGAGACGGCCAGATCGATGGTCTGCCTCGTCTCGGCCTCGATCTCGGTCGGAAAACCGATGACGAAGGAGACGAAGGGGCGGATGCCGGCAGCCCCCATGGTGTCCATGGCGTGGTAGACCTGCTCCAAGGTGATGTCCTTGTGCACCACCTCGGCCAGCACGCGGGGACTTCCCGACTCGACCCCCATGGCGCCGTTGAGCATCCCCAGACCGCGCATCTCGCGCAGGAACTCCTCGGTCAGACGGCCGGGCTTGAAGTAGTTGGCGCGCAGGTTGGCCCCCCAGAGGACGCCCTGCCGGTGGAAGACCTCGGCGATCCGCCGGCTGTACTCGGTGTTGACGAAGAAGACCTCGTCGCGGATGAAGGAGAACCCGATCCCCAGCCGCTCCTTGAGATAGGCCAGTTCGGCCTCGACGTGCTCGGGCCGACGGTACCGATAGTGGGTGTATCCGTACTCCTTCAGGGCCACGTTGACGCAGAAGGAGCACCGGTGCGGGCATCCCCTGGCCACGGGAATCCCGAGGCTGGGGCAGTTTCCGTCGAAGCGGTTGTGGACCACGTACCGCTCCAGATCCAGCAGCTCCCAGGCCAGCCGGGTCTGCTCCTGCATGTCGTAGAACCGGCCCACCGGCGTGCGAACCAGCTCGTCCCCCCGGTAGTAGACCAGGTTGCTCACCCGGGTCATGTCGGGATCGCCGGAGACGAGCTGATCGAAGAATTGGACCGCGGTGTAGTCCCCCTCGCCGACGCAGACGTAGTCGACCGCCGGGTCTCGCGCGGTCTCCACGGGAAGGAGGCTGGCGTGGATCCCACCCCACAGGACGGGCAGCTCGGGCCTGACCGACTTGACGAACTCCGACACCCGCACCGCCTCGCCGACCTGGGCGGTGAAGGAGCTGACGCCGAAGAAGACGCAGTCGCGCAGCTCGGGCTCGAGTCGTTGGCAGATCTGATCGAGCCGACCCGAGGCGCCGTCGACGTAGATCACCTTCACGCCGTGCTGTCGCAGCGCCGTGGCCACGGCCAGGGCCCCGTAGTTCACCACGTGTCGCGGCGAGGACCGGTCCGGACATGGGACGAAGATGATCACCTCAGCCATGGCGCGGCTCCGCTGGGGAGGTTTCCCCGGTGGCCCGGCCGGACCGGATTCCCGGCCACGCGCCGGTCCGGTCCAGCAGGGACAGAATCAGCTCCTTCTCCTGCAGCTCCATCCGTTCACCTGAGTACGGAAGGATGGCCTGACGGGAACGCCGACCGAGAACGGCGACCTGCTCGTGATCGCTCAGCAGCCCGGCAAAGGCGGCGCGGAACCCCTCGGCCGTTCCCTCCACCACCCGGGCCGCCTCGCCCGCGACCTCGGGCAGCGGCTCCCACCTGGGCCGGTTCAGGATCACCGGGAATCCCAGGGCCATGGCCTCCATCACCGTCATGCTGATCCCGGGCTGGAGGATGTTCATGGCAAAGGCGTGGTGTCCGGCGTACAGAGCGGGCAGCTCGTGATTCGGCACCGCGTCGATGAAGCGCACGCGATCGGTCACTCCGCAACGACGGGCGGCGCGCACCAGCTTCGGCCGCAGGGGACCGGTGCCGACCAGGGTCAGCTCCGCGTCGATCCCGCTCAGGGCCTCGATCAGGGGACGCTGATCCTTGCCGGCGAACTGGCGGCCGACGCTGATGATCCGCAGGCGCTCGCCGGGCTGCAGCCGGGGCTGCAGATCGCCGAACCGCTCCAGGTGAACCTGGTTGTAGATCACCTCCACCTTGTCGCGATAGGGCGAGCGCGCCAGGAGCCGGCCGGCCGCGAGGTACTTGGGCACCAAGCGATCGGCGTGCCGGTAGACGTACCGCTCCCATCCCAACGCTTTGAGCAACACCTGGTAGGCCGTGATCCGCGCGTACCCCTTGCCGTAGGTCCAGAACCGCCGGTAGATACTGACGTCGTCGTGGATCGAGACAAAGCAGGGCAGACCCAGGGAACGGGCCGCGTGCACCGCGTAGTACCCCTGCAGAAACGGACCGTGCCCGCGGATCACATCGGGCCGCACCCGAGCGAAGACCCGCTGTACTTCCTCGCGCAACCGCAGCAGGGTATGTGGCTGCGGTCGGCCCACGGGATGCAATTCGAGGTGGGCATCTCCGGCCACGCGCTGAACCAGGGCCGGTGGGAGATCGTCGTCGGCCAGGACGACGACGTGAACGGCATCGAAGACCCCGCCCGGATTCCAGTACCGGTCCTTCACCTCGCCCTTGGCGTGGGCGATGCGCAGGCTACCATCGGCCACCACCCCGTAGGTCAGCACGGCGACTCCACCGCCGCGGCCGGGACCGACGTCCGCTTCCGTCCCAGCACCCGGAAGGCACTGCCGTAGTCGAACAGGCCGATGGCCAGCAGCAGGGCCTGCATCGACACCCGCCGGCCCAGGGTCCACTCCCGTGGACCGGGTGCTGCGGAGAGCAGGTGCCGCAGCACCGCGGCGGCCCTTACCCGGGCTCCTCCCCCGACCGGCTGGCCCTCGGGGTCGCGCGCGAACAGCCCCTCGACCATGTCGCGAAGGTAGATCGGGAAGGAGCCGGCGTGCTCGAACCCCTGCTCCCGGTACCAGCGCAGGAGGGTCCCCAGGGTCAGCGACTCCCGGTAAAGTACACCGTACTTGTCGTAGAGCCGGCCGTCGTAGGAGGCGGTCACCCCCTCGCGGCGGAAGGACTTGTCGCGCCGCCAGTCGAACAACCTCCTGGCCCACCGCACCCTGGCCTCGACCTCGTCACCCGCGATCCGGTCGAGGAGCGAGCACTCGAGATCATAGACGAAATGGCCGAAGGAGTTGTAGATGAAGGTGCACAGGTGGCCGCCCGGTTTCACCATGCGGCCCAGGTTGGCGAAGGCCCGGGGCATGTCGGCCGTGTGGTGGATGCAGCCCAGGCTGGAGACGTAATCGAAGGAGGCGTCGGCGAAGAGCGTTTCGTCGAGGACCGAGGCCAGGCGGAACTCGAGGTTGCGCGCCCCCACCCGGGCCGCGCCGGCCCGGGCCACCTCCAGCGAACCGGCGCTGGTGTCGATGCCGATAACCCGCTCTGGACCGAGACCGGCCAGGAAGATGGTCTCTTCGCCGGTGCCGCACCCGGCGTCGAGCACGGTCTTGCCGCGGAAGAAGGCGTCGCAGTCGATCCCCAGGGCCGCGTACACGTACCGCCGGTGCCGCACGTACCGGGCGTTCTCGGCCGGGTCCAGGCCGGGGTAGCGGATGTCGGAGTACATGGCCCGGATCCGCTCGGTCCGACTGTCCGCAATCCCGGTCTCGCGGCCCGGCTCGCTTTGCACCGTCAAGGTCTACCTCCCCCCGCACCTCGGCCGAGGATCTCGGCCAGGCTCCGACCGATCGACCGGAAGTTCTTCCTCCCCAGGCGCGCCAGCCGGCAGGCGCCGCCCCTCCAGCCGGCGTTGAGGACCTCCTCGTCGAGGACCCGCCACAGCCGTCGGACCTCGGCCCGGCGGACCTGGGCCTGCCAGAAGGCGGGGTAGTCAGCTCGAGGGAAGACCGCCGAATATCGCTCGACCTCGGTCAACGCCTCACTCCGTCGCGGCTCGCTAAGGCGGGCCAGACAACCGTCCGCGGCCATGGCCACGGGGACCAGCTCTGCCACCTCGGCCCCTGCCGACGACAGTCGCACCAGGACCACCAGGGACTCGCGTTGCGGGCCGGCAAAGGACAACCGCTGCTCGGGGTAATCGGGGTAGAGCAGGTTCCCCAGGCTGAAGAGGATCACCCCGCGACCGCTAACCTCGATCCCCTGCACCACGTGCGGATGGTGGCCGATGACCAGGTCCGCGCCTTGATCGACGAGCCGCCGTCCCAGGTCGAGAACGGCCGGAGGCGGGTAGTGCAGGCTCTCCTTCCCCCAGTGGACCGAAACGACGACGTGGTCCACCTCTCTCCGCAGACGCGCGATCGCCTCGTTCATCCTCTCCGGGTCGATCGGCGCCACCCCGGGCGCTCCAGGACCGGCGGGGATCGCACCGACCCACGGGTGCTCCGAGGCATAGGCGAGGAAGCCGACCCGCCGCCCGTGCCGGACGAGGACCGTCCCCGCGCCAGCCTCGTTCAGGTCGACGCCGGCCCCGACCGTCCGGATCCCCAGGCGCATCACGTGGTCACGGGTGGCGAGCAGGCTGGCGCCGCCGTAGTCCATGCCGTGGTTGTTGGCCAGCGAAAGCAGATCCACGCCCAGTTCGGCGAGCAGGATCAGATGGCGCGGGTCGCCGTGCACCAGGTACTCCTCGGGATGGGGCGGCGGTCCGGTCGTGTCAAAGGTGCAGTCCAGGTTGACGAAGCGGAGATCGGCATTGGCGAAGAGGTCGCGGACGCCGGCGATGAGCGCGGCCCGGCTTTGCGCGAAATCGAGCGCCTCCTCGATAGCCCCGCCCAGGGCCACGTCCCCGGCGGCGCACAGCAGCACCGAATCGGCCGACTCAACCATCGACGAACCTCCGGTGCCACAGCTCCACGGTCACCAGGGACTGCACCAGGCTGAGGACCGGCCAGCCGTGGTCGATGAACCCGATCAGTCGCTCCACGCCGCCGCGGTCGATGATCCCGCGCGACCAGGTCCGCGGGTCGCGCAGCACCCCGGTGATAAAGCCGCGGTACGCGGGGTCGCGGCGGAAGTGCCGGTTCAGGTCTCCGCGATGGCTCAGGTCCAGGCGCCCCCCGGTGGCCCGCAGCAGCACCATGGCCCCGAGCTGGTGCACCGGCAGGCGACCGAGCCGGGAGGTGAGCCATCCCTTGTCCGCGTCCAGCGGCTTCCCGGTCTTGACCCAGGGGACGGCCGCGCTTGCCGGCAGGGCGTGACCGATGACCCGGCGGTAGAAGCGAGCCCCGGCCTTCACCTCGGGCGGCAGCCGCAGGTAGAAATCGGTCAGGTCGTAGTCCAGCCCTGGATACCCGTACTCGACGTACTGGCGGTGGACGTTGGGCAGGGCCACCGAGTAGCGGTTACTCCGGTTGGTCAGCGAGAACCGCTGCAGCAGGTTGCTCAGGTGCGGCTCGTCGATCCCGTTCAGTCCCTCCTCGATGCTGGCCCGGTTGGCCTCCTCGTACTCCCGGGCGAACTCGGGAAGGAAGGCCCGCCGCACGAAGGCCGGCGAGCCGCGTCGCCAGACCGAGTTGATGATCCCGCGCTGCTCCTCGGCCGAGTACCGCTCGCGCCGCGGCAGCACCAGGAAGGTGTCGCCGAGGAAGACGTCCATCAGGTACCCGTCGAAGAGGAGGTCGGCCAGCCGTTCGCGCTGCACCTGGCGCACCACGGGCAGGAACCAGAACTGGTGACAGTGGACGTTCCCGTCGCTGAGCTCCATCCCCTCGCGCGTGGCCTCCTCGAGGTCGAACTCGAGCGGATCGTACCGGTGCCAGTCCCCTCCCGCCCGATGGCACAACTCGTGCGCCAGACGCTCCTCGCCGGCGTACCAGGCGCAGTGGAAGACCGGCAGGTTGGACCGCTCCTCGGCGGCGAATCCCAGAATGGTCCGCGAGTCCAGGCCGCCGCTGAGCGGCACCCCGGGCCGGGAGAAGCGATCGAGGTACCGCCGCACCGCCTGCCGCAGCAGCCCCGCGCCCTCGGCCACCAGGTCGTCCGGAGCGAACCGCGTCCCGGTATTGCGGTACCGGTAGTCCCAGTACCGCCGTCGCGCCACCCCACCGGGCGTGACCGTCACCACGCTGGCGTGGGAAAGGAGCTCGATCCCGCGGAAGAGGGTCCGGGTACCGCCCAGGTACCCGAAGTTGAAGAGGTCGAGCAAGGCCAGCCGGTCCACCTCCAG
>JBAZUN010000273.1:0-8172 GCA_041661365.1 Candidatus Latescibacterota bacterium | reverse complement strand
GGCCGCGGTCGCGCCGCCGGCCGAGGTCGCGGCCACCGACACCCCGAACGACGCCGGCGGCAGCCTGACCGTCAGTTGGCGCAAGGACGCGGGGGCCGGCCCGGGCACGGTCTACCTGGTGCGCCTGGCCACGGCGCCGGAGGGGCCGTTTCATCTTGCCGCAGAGGTGCCGGCCGCGGGGCCGACGATGGCCGACGAGCCGGCCACCTTCGGACACGGGGAGCGGACCCACCGGTACCAGTTCGTGCATCTGCGGCGGTACCGGCCGGAGGGGGCCGAGCAGGAAGTGTCGCTGCAGAACGACGTGCCCTACTACGCGCGGGTCGACCTCCGGTCGCCGGACGGCGAGGCCGTCGGCCAGACCGTGGCACGGGCCGCCACCACGGGGAACCTGTTCAACTGGAGCAAGCTGAACAACCTGATCGCGGGGACCGTCTTCTCAGCCATCGTGCTGATCTCGATCAGCATGGCCCGGCGGCGCGATCTCTACGTGCGCCGCATCGCCGGGCTGGAGGCCCTGGACGAAGCCCTCGGCCGGGCCACCGAGATGGGCAAGCCGGTCCTGTTCATCCACGGCCTGCACTCGATGGACAGCATCTCCACCATCGCCGCGGTCAACATCCTCGGCCGCGTAGCCCAGCGGACCGCCCGGTACGACACCGCCCTCAAGGTCACCAACTACGACCCGATGGTGATGGCGGTCAGTCAGGAGACGGTCAAGGCGGCCTACCTGGAGGCCGGCCGGCCCGACGCCTTCAACCCGGACAGCGTCTTCCTGGTGGCCACCGAGCAGTTCGCCTATGCGGCGGCCGTCGAGGGGATAATGGTCCGCGAGCGGCCGGCGGCCCACATCATGATGGGGTACTTCTACGCCGAGTCGCTCCTCCTCGCCGAGACCGGCACCACTACCGGCGCCATCCAGATCGCCGGCACCGACTCCTACACCCAACTGCCGTTCTTCGTCACCACCTGCGACTACACCCTGATGGGGGAGGAGCTCTACGCCGCCAGCGCCTACCTGGCGCGGGAGCCGCGGCTGCTGGGGAGCCTGAAGGGCCAGGACATCGGCAAGGCGGCGCTGCTGGCGGTGCTGGTCGTCGGCGTCCTGCTGGCCGCCCTGGACGTATCCTTTCTGACCTACGCCTTCACCTCCTACTGAGGACCGGCCGATGCTTTTCCTCAAGCGCACCCTGCCCCTGCTCCTCGCCTTCGTCCTCGGGATGGTCGGTTTCACCATCTACTACGTGCCTCACGGGATCTCCCAGAGCCTCGAGGAGGTGCTGTCGCGCTGGCTGCGGATCGTCTTCGCCTTTGCCTTCTTCCTCGGCCTGTTCAGCCTGCTCAGCCTGCACTGGCGGCACATCCGGCAGCGCCAGGCCGGGTGGGGGTACAGCCTGGTGGTCTACCTCAGCTTTGGCCTGATGGCCGCCGCGGTCCTCTACAACGACGGCCAAGGGCCGTTCAGTCCGCAGGCCGAGAGCGGTCCGTATCAGTGGCTCTTCCTCAACGTGCAGGCCCCCTGCGGCGCGACGATGTTCTCCATCCTGGCCTTCTTCATCGCCTCAGCGGCCTACCGCACCTTCCGAGCCCGCAGTCCCGAGGCCACCATCCTGCTGGTGTCGGCGGTGGTGGTGATGCTGGGCCGGGTGCCGATCGGGGCGTTCATCTCGGACGCCATTCCCGAGGCGGCCACCTGGCTGATGACGGTACCCAATCTGGCGGCCAAGCGAGGGATCCTCCTCGGGGTCAGCCTGGGGGCCATCGCCACCTCGTTGCGCATCATCTTCGGCATCGAGCGGTCCTACCTCGGGGGGAGCGACGAATGATCGACCGACTGATGAGTCTCGACCGGCGGATCATCTTCCTCTTCATCTTCCTGGGGGTGGCCATCCCGCTGCTGATCGATTTCGGCTTCCCGATCAAGGCCACCCCGGACGTGCGCGCGGTGCACCAACAGATCGAGCGGGTGGCCGAGACCAATGGCACTCTGCTCCTCTCCTTCTCGTACGGCCCGGGGTCCGAGGCCGAGCTGCAGCCGATGGCGCGCGCCGTGCTGCGGCACTGCTTCAGCCGGGGGGTCAAGGTGGTCGCCGTCTGCCTGTGGCCGGACGCTCCGGGACTGGCTCAGGAGGTGATCGAGAAAACCGCCGCCGAGTTCGGCCGGACCTCGGGCCCGGACTACGCCTTCATGGGGTACAAGGCGGGCGGCGCCAGCGTGGTCATCAACATGGGGCAGGACTTCAAGACCGCCTTCAGCAAGGACGCCTGGGGGACGCCGGTCGACAGCCTGGCGGTGACCCGCGGCATCTACTCCCTGAAGGACTTCGGCTTCGTCTTCGACTTCGCCGCGGGAAACTCCACCGACCAGGTCTGGATTCCCTACGGTCAGGAGAAGCATCGCTTCCCGCTGGCGACGGGGTGCACCGCGGTGGTGGCGCCCGACCTGTTCCCCTTCCTCCAGTCCCGGCAACTGATCGGCCTGATCGGCGGCCTGGCCGGCGCCGCGGAGTACGAGGCCCTGGTCAAGCACCCGGACGTGGCCACCTCGGGGATGCGGCCGCAGTCGGTCACCCATCTCATCCTGATCGTCTTCATCCTGCTCGGTAACGTCATGTACTTCCTTTCGCGACGCGCCTCCAGGCAGCAAGCCACGGGCACCCGTTGAGGACGCTGAGATGAACCGCGACACGATACTGCTGCTGGCCCTGATCCTCCTCTTCGCCGTGGTCAACGCGGTGCTGCTGAGCACCGGGAACCTGACCACGGACTGGGACGGCTTCGGGGTGATCGTCGGCGCCGGGCTGACCCTGGCCCTCTACACCTTCCTCTACCGGGACAACCCGCTGTTCAAGCTCGCCGAGCACGTGTACGTGGGGGTGGCCGCGGCCTATACCTTCGGGCAGATCTGGTACCCCACCCTCTACGGCGAGATCGTCGCGCCGCTGGGTGGCCTCGACGAGAACACCTCGCGACCGAGCAACTGGTGGCTGGTGGTCCCCACCCTCCTCGGCGCCCTGATGCTGACCCGGTTCTCGCGGCGGCTCGGCTGGCTGAGCCGGATCTCCTTCGCCTTCTTCGTCGGGCTCGGTGCCGGGTTCGCCATCCCCCGCACCATCTCCTCCTTCCTGCTGGCCCAGATCGAGCCGACCCTGGTCCCGCCGTCGTTGAGCTGGGACGGCCTGAACCTGCTCCTCATCCTGATCGGCGTGGTCAGCGTCCTGGTCTACTTCTTCTTCTCGCTCGAACACCGCGGCGCGGTGGGGGCGGTCTCCAAGGTGGGGATCTGGTTCCTGATGATCTCCTTCGGGGCCTCCTTCGGGTACACCATCATGGCCCGGCTGTCGCTGCTCATCGGCAGGATGACCTTCCTGCTGGGGGACTGGCTGCACCTGGTCCGCTGAGCCGCGGGCTGACGCCCATGTTCCGGTACACCCTCCAGCGCCTCCTGCTGGCGATCCCGACCCTCCTCGGGATCACGGTGATCTCGTTCCTCGTCATGCGCCTGGCCCCCGGCGATCCGGTCGACCTCTTCCTCGGCGGGGCCGCCGGCGGGGAGGGGATCTCCACCGACCGGCGCGCCGACCTGGAGAAGACGCGACAGGAGCTGCGGCACCAGCTCGGCCTCGATCAATCACTGCACCGCCAGTACTTGAGCTGGCTGGCCAATCTGGTACTGCGGCTGGAGCCGTTGGATCCCCACGAGCAGGGGGCCCGGCTGGCCGACCTGGAGCTGTCCGGGCTAGAGCCGGCGGAGCGGCAGGCCCTGGCGGCCCTAGAGCCCGCCGGTCGCAAGGCCCGGTTCATCGAATACCTGCGTCGCGTCCGACCGGCGCCGGCCGCGGCCCTGGGGGCGTCGCCGTTCTGGCAGGGGAACGACCTGGCCCTCAGCGGGAACTACCGGTACCAGGGGACCGGGATCGAGCTGTTCGTCGTGGGCCAGCAGCGGGCGATAACCCTGAACCTCGGTCGCTCCTTCAAGGACCAGCAACCGGTCGTCCGTCACCTCCTCGAGCGGCTCCCGGTCACCCTCGAGATCAACGCCATCGGGCTCCTCCTGGCCTACCTGATCGGGGTCCCCCTGGGCGTGCTCCTGGCGGCACGGCAGGATACCTGGCTCGACCGGACCGCGACCGCGGGGACCTTCGTGCTCTGGTCGATGCCGTCGTTCTGGGTCGGGATGCTGCTGATCATGTTCCTCTGTAACCAGGAGTTCCTCTACTGGTTCCCGGCCTCGGGGATCCGCTCGCTGGAGGCCGCGCCCGAGTGGGGGTGGTGGCGGTCGCTGACCGACCACGCCCACCATCTCGTGCTCCCCGTGCTGGCCTCGAGCTACGCCAGCTTCGCGGGAATCTCCCGGTACATGCGCACCAGCATGCTGGAGAACCTCAGGCTCGACTACGTGCGCACGGCGCGGGCCAAGGGCCTGGGGGAACGGGCGGTCCTCCTGCGCCACGTGCTGCGCAACTCCCTGATCCCGATCGTCACCTTGATGGCCGGGCTCCTGCCGGGGATGATCGCCGGGTCGGTCTTCATCGAGACGATCTTCACCATCCCGGGGATGGGCTTCCTGGCCTTTCAGTCGGTGATTGGGCGGGACTACCCGATGGCCATGGCCATCTTCACCATCGGCGCGGCGTTGTCCCTGCTGGGGATCCTGGTGGCCGACGTCCTGCTCAAGGTCGTCGACCCGCGGATCGACTTCACCCGAGTCCAGGGGTAGGATGGCAGCGACCGTCGAGGTACCGGGGCGGTCCTACGCGCGGGTCGTCTGGGCCCAGTTCCGCCGCAACCGCCTGGCCCTGGCCAGCCTGGTGCTGGTGGGATGTCTGGGGCTGGTCGCGGCCGGAGCCGACCTGCTGGCCGGGGACAAGCCGTACTATCTGCGGTACCAAGGCCGGGTCTACTTCCCGGTCGCCCGCCAGTACGGGGTGCACCTGGGGCTGATGGAGTGGCCCAAGGAACTCCGGCGCCACCGCAACTTCAAGCGGCTGGAGGCCGAGGCCGCGATCTACCCGCCGATCCCGTTCGCCCCAGGGGAGATCATCCTGGGCGACCGGTACCAGCCTCCGTCAACCGAGCACTGGCTGGGGACCGACCGGCTGGGCCGCGACGTGCTGGCCGGCCTGATCCACGGAACGCGGTACGCCCTGACCATCGGGCTGGTGTCGGTGGGGATCTCCCTGGTCGTGGGGGTCGCGCTCGGGGCCTTGGCCGGGTACTTCGGCGGGTGGGTCGATCTGGCCCTGTCGCGGCTCTTCGAGCTGTGGGCCTCGATCCCGCCGTTCTTCCTCATCATCACCGCGGCCGCCTTCCTGCCCCCCTCGGTCTTCGCGGTGATGGCGATCATCGGCATGACCGGTTGGGTGGGGATCGCCCGGCTGACCCGCTCGCAGTTCCTCCAGGTGCGGGGGTACGACTACGTCGCGGCGGCCCGCGGTCTGGGATGCTCGAGCGGCCGGATCATGTTCCGCCACATCCTGCCCAACGCCCTCGGCCCGATCCTAATCCCCGCGGCCTTCGGCGTGGCCGGCGCCATCCTGGCTGAATCGGGGTTGAGCTTCCTGGGGATCGGGGTTCCGGCCGAGACCATCACCTGGGGAGCCCTGCTGGCCGGGGCCCGCAGCAACGGCGCGGCCTGGTGGCTGGTGGTGGCGCCGGGGCTGGCCATCTTCGGCACCGTAACCCTGTACAACCTGCTGGGCGACGGCTTGCGGGACGCCCTCGATCCGCAGTTGCGGCGAGCCCGGGCCGGTTGACCTCGCCGACCGCGGTCGATCAGGATCGCCGCGCGCTCAGGCGAGGATCGGCGGCATGACCTCGTTGGCCAGGAGCTGATCCAGGGTCTGTCGCCGGCGGATCAGATGCAGGGAGCCGTCGATCGCCTGCAGCAGTTCGGCGGCCTCGGGGAAGGAGTTGTAGTTCTTGGCCGACATCCCCGAGCAGTACGCGCCGCTGCCGCCGATCACCACCCCGTCCCCGATCCGCGGCTCGGGAAGGAGGCGCGGCCGCAGGCCCTCGGGGTTGGCCGGCTCGGGGGTGAGGACGTCCCCGCTCTCGCAGCAGTGCCCGGCTACCAGATACTCGGCCCGGGCCCGGGCGACGCCGTCGGCCGCCACCACCGCGATCGGGTGCTGCGCTCCGTACAGGCTGGGCCGGAGGATCTCGGTCATGCCGGCGTTGACCTTGACGAACCGGTACCCCGAGGGGCCGGTGTCGACCACGTCGGTCACCGTGCAGACCAGGGCTCCGGCGTTGGCCGCCAGGAAGTTTCCCGGCTCGATCTCCAGGCGCAGGCGCCGGCCGTGGGCCGCGGCGAACCGCTCGAGCTCGGCGGCTACCGGCTGACCGGCGACCTGCAGGTCGGTCGACGGCTCGCCCGGCATCCGGCCGACCTTGAACCCGCCGCCCAGGTTGATCCGGGTCACCTCCGGGAGCCGCGCGGCGATCCCGAGGGTGAGGCGGGCGCAGTGCTGCCAGACCTCGGGATCGCTCCCCGAGCCGATGTGGCTGTGGACCCCGGTGATCCTCAACCGGTACTCGCGCTGCACGGCGAGAACCTGCTCCAGGTGCTCGTGCCAGATCCCGAAGCTGGCCGAGGGACCGCCGACGTTGGTGCGGTTGCTGTGTCCCGAGCCCAGCCCCGGGTTGACCCGCACCGACAGCTCCCCCTCGGGGAAGGCGCGGCCGAAGGCCGCGAGCTGACTGATCGAGCAGGCGTTGAAGCGGACCCCGAGCCGGATCAGCTCCACCAGATCCGTCGGCTGCTCCTGGGCGGTCAACTGGATCTCGGCCGCCGGGACCGCGGCGCGCAGGGCCCGCCGCACCTCGTGGCCACTGCTGGCGTCGAGGTGCAGCCCGGCCCGGTTGAGCACGCGGATGACCGCCGCCGTGGGACAGGCCTTCATGGCGTACCGGGCGATCAGGCCGTAGGGGTTGGGGAAGGCCAGGGCCTGACGGGCCAGGGATTCCAGGGTCCCCTGGTCGTAGACGAAGGTCGGGGTGCCGAACTCGCGCTGCACCCGCCGCACCACCGCTTCGGTCAGGAAGGAAGCGCTCTCCACGGACATGACCAAACTCCCTATCTTGCTATTTTTACAGCAAATCGATAGCTTAACCGGCAACGCCGAAGTATCGCCCCCCGGATACCTGCTGTCAAGCGCGTCCGCGTCCATCCCTGTCGAGCCCGTGTCATGCCCACCCATGTATTGGGGATCTCCGCCTTCTACCACGATAGCGCCGCCTGTCTGGTCCGCGACGGTCGGATCGTGGCCGCGGCCCAGGAGGAGCGGTTCACGCGGGTCAAGCACGACGCGGGATTCCCCCGGCAGGCCGTGGCCTACTGCCTGCGCGAGGCCGGGATCCAGACGCGCGAGCTGGCCTGCGTCGGGTTCTACGACAAGCCGCTGCTGACCTTCGAGCGACTGCTGGAGACCCAGTTGGGGACCGCGCCCCGGGGAATCCGGCTGTTCTGGAAGAGCATGGCGGTCTGGCTCAAGGAGAAGCTCTGGATCCCCCAGACCATCCAGCGCGAGCTGGGGTACGAGGGGCCGGTGCTGTTCGGCGAGCACCACGAATCCCACGCCGCGAGCGCCTTCTACCCGTCCCCCTTTGCCGAGGCCGCGATCCTGACCCTCGATGGCGTGGGGGAGTGGGCCACCACCAGCTACGGGTTCGGCCGCGGGAACGAGGTGCACCTCCTCAGTGAGTTGAGGTTCCCTCACTCCCTGGGGTTGTTCTACTCCGCCTTCACCTACTTCACCGGGTTCAAGGTCAACTCCGGGGAGTACAAGCTGATGGGGCTGGCCCCGTACGGCGAGCCTCGGTACGTGCAGCGGATCCTCGAGCACCTGATCGATCTGAAGGAGGACGGGTCGTTCAAGCTGGACACCCGGTACTTCGACTACCTGTCCGGGCTGCGGATGACCAACGCGCGTTTCGCCGAGCTGTTCGACGGGCCGGCCCGGCTCCCCGAATCGCCGCTGACCCAGCGCGAGATGGACCTGGCCCGCTCCTGTCAGGTGGTCACCGAGGAGGTGATGTTGCGGTTGGCGCGGACCGTCCATCGCCAGACCGGGATGGAGAGCCTCTGCCTGGCCGGCGGGGTGGCCCTGAACTGCGTGGGGAACGGCCGCATCCTCCGCGAGGGACCGTTCAAGCGGCTGTGGATCCAGC
>JBAZUN010000272.1:0-8185 GCA_041661365.1 Candidatus Latescibacterota bacterium | reverse complement strand
CAGGGCCGTCTCGTAGTACCTGGCGGCCTCCTCCAGACGGCCGCTGTCGAAGCAGAGATTGGCCAGAGCGTAGCAGGCCTGCCCCCATCCCGGTCGCAGGATGAGCGTTCGGCGGTACATCGCTTCGGCCTCGTTCAGCCGCCCCTGGCGTCTCCGGACCATCCCGACCTGCAGCAGCAGCTCAGGATGATCCGATGCCTTGAGCAAGGCCGGCTCGAGCAGAACCGCGGCCTCTTCCGGCAGGTCCTGATCGAGCAGCAGGCCGGCCAGGTTCAGCAGCGCGGGGAGATACCCCTCAGCAACGGTCAGGGCCCGCCGGTAGGCCGCGGCAGCCTCCTCGGCTCGGCCGACTTGTCGCAGAGCATTGCCCAGATTGTACCAGACCTCGACCGCCTCGGGCGCCAGATCCGCGGCCCGCTCGTACGACCTCACGGCCTCATTATTCCTGCCGGCCTTTTCCAGCGCGCCGCCCAGGTGCAGATGCGCCCGGTACATCCCCGGGCCTTTGCGCACCGCGTCCTCCCACAGGCTCAGCTCGCTCTGCCAGACCGCGCTCCGCTGCGCCGCCAGAATCGCCAGAAGGAGCAAGCCCGACACCCAAGCTGCCCGGAGGCGCACCCGTCGATAAAGCGGGGCGACCGCAATGGCCACGAAGGCGACGGTCAGGTAAAGCCGGTGGTCGTTCACCAATACGTTCAGCGGCACCAGGGAGGACGGCAGCAGCGGCAGGACGGCCCACCCGGCCAGGAGCGCGTCGGTTCTGGAACCGCGGGCCAGCATGAAAGCGGCCGAAGCCAACAGAAGCAAGGCTACGGGCACCGGTCCGGCTGCGGGGGACTGCGTCACCGTGAAGCCGTGCTCCACGCTGAGTCGGACCGGCATGATCAGCAGCCCAAGATAGTAGATCGCGGCCTTGGCCTGGGTCCATACCTGCGCCCCAGGCGCTCGCACCGGGCTTCCCAGGGAACTACCGAGCCATTCCCAGCCGACGGCCGTGTAGGCCAAACCGGCGACGGCGCTCCCGGCCAGCAGCGGCCAGAGCCGCCGCATCCGGGCGCGCCAGGATCGCTCACCGGGCAGCCCCCATTCGGCCAGGAGCACCGCGGCCGGGAGCACGATCACCGTCGACTTCGCCAGCAATCCGGCGGTAAAGGCCGACAGGGAGACCGCGGTCCAGGCCGATCGACGGGCGGAACCGCGACCGTACAGGTACGCGAGGAGCGCCCCCAGGTACCCCAAGGCGGCCAGGGATTCGGAGCGGCTGCTGAGGTAGATGACCGGTTCGACCTGAACAGGATGCAGGGCGAACAGCCCGGCCGCGAAGAGGCTGGCGCCCGGGCTTCTCCCGAGCGCCCGGGCCAGCAGGCCGACCAGCCCCGCACAGGCCAGGTGCAGCCCAAGGTTGACCAGGCGGTATCCCAGCGGACGGTAGCCCCCTACCCGATGGTTGAGGGCGTAGGTGACCAACAGGAGAGGACGGTACATGGCCCGCTCGGGCATGGCCGAGAACATCTCGGGATGAAGGAAGTAGGGACCCAGATTATCCAGACTGCGGATGTGGGGGTTCTCGACGATGGAGTGGTAGTCGTCGTACTGGAAGGGGTACTCCAGAGACCTGCCGTAGACCAGCCCCAAGCCGACCGGCACGGCCAGGCAGAGCAGCACCAGAAGGAAACGAGAGGTGCCGACGCGGTCCCGTTCGGCGAGACTGCCCGAGACGCCGGGTGATCCGGTCACGCGCCTGCCCCTGCCTTCGCGGTACCGGTGGGCGTCGGCATGTCAACCACCGGCGATGGCGGGCACGATGGCGATGGCATCCCCGTCGACCAGGGGGGTCGCCATCCCCTGAAGGAAGCGGATGTCCTCGTCGTTGACGTAGAGATTGACGTATCGTCGGACCGCGCCGTTCTCGTCGAGGAGCTTCTCGGCCATCCCGGGATGGGCCGCTTCGAGCGCGGCGAGCAATTCGGACACCGTGGCGGCGGTCACCTCCACCCGGGCCTGTCCCTGGGTCAGGCGCCGGAGGGGTGTGGGCAGATGGACGTACACGGGCATCTCGGGGCTCCTTTCCCCTCGTCCGGGGCGACGCTAGGGCACTGCAGACTCGGCCAGCCGGCGGCGGGCCAGGTCGCCCACCCCTCCGCCCGGTTCGAGATCGGCGGCCCGGAGATAGGCGAGGCGGGCGTCCGCGGGCCGGCCGCTTTCGGTCAGGAGATTACCCAGGTTGTACCAGACCTCGGCAAGACGCGGGTCCAGCTCCAGGGCCCGGCGATAGGAGGTCTCGGCCTCGGTTGCCCGGCCGAGGAGCTTCAGGGCCACGCCCCGACCGCACCAGGTGCCGGCGTGGCGCTCCTGGCCCAGGGTGAGAGCCCGATCGAAGGCGGCCAGCGCTGCCTCGGGATCGCGTCGGTACTGCAGGGCGATCTGGGCCAGTTGCCGCTCGGCCTCGCCCCCGGTCTCTCCGGCGGTGGCAAGGCGCTCGTACTCCGCGCCTGCCGCGGCCCACTCCCCGCGCCGCAGGAGGAGGTTGGCCAGGTTCATCCGGGCCGGGGAGACCTCGGGATCGCTGACCAGGACCGTGCGGAACTCGGCCTCGGCCTCGGCCAGCCGTCCCTGGGCCAGGAGCAGGCTCCCGAGGTTGTTGCGGGTCCCGGGATGCTCGGGCCGGAGGGCCAGGGCCCGGCGGTACTCGACCTCGGCCGCGGACGGACACCCGGCCTCTGCCAGGGCATCGGCCAGCCGCAGGTGCGGCTTGACCATCAACGGCGCCTTGCGAGCCGCATCCTGCCAGAGGGTCAGTTCATCGGCCCACACCTGGCCGCGCTGGAAGGAGAGCAGGCCCAGCACCAGGAGGCCGGCTCCAGCCGCGCCGACCACCGCCGGTCGCCGGGCATGGCCGGGGCCGCCCAGCAGCCAGGCCAGGCCAAGGCCGTAGCCGACCAGGGGGAGGTAGAGGCGGTGCTCGTTGACCAGGACGATGAGGGGCACGGCCGTGGCCGGCAACAGGGTGACCAGCGACCAGAGGGCTGCCCCCGGCCAGACCCTGCCCGCACCGCGTCCGACGAGAAAGGCAAGGGAGGCCAGGAGAAGGGCCGCGGCGATCACCGACCCATGGCCGGGATGGTCGGCCACCGAGAACTGGTGTTCGACGCTCAGCCTGACCGGCACGGCGACGAGGTACAGATAGTACGCCCCGGCCTTGAGCTGGGTCCAGACCTGGGCCGACAGAGGCCGCACCGGCTGGGTCATGGCCTTGCTCACCAGGGAGTGGGTCGCCAGGGCATAGACCAGGGGAAGGAGCGCGGCCCCGGCGTATGCCCGCCATCGCTGGCGGAGGGACCTGAACCCGTCGGCCAACCCGTCGATGACCAGCAGGACCAAAGGCAGGGCCGCGGCAGTGGACTTGCAGAGGAGGGCGCCGGCGCCGGCCAGCAGCGTGACCGCGTACCAGCGTGGATCCTCCTCGCGCCGATACCGCCGGTACGCCAGGCAGGCGAGTAGCAGCAGCGTGGCCACCAGCAGCTCGGAGCGGCTGCTGACGTAGTTGGCGGCCTCGGCGTTCACCGGGTGCACGGCGAACAGCAAGCCTGCCCCCCACGCGATGGCCGCCCCCCCCAACAGACGCCAAACCAGCAGCGTCACCAGGGAAGCGTTGAGCCCGTGCAGGGCCACGTTGACCGCGTGGTACCCGACCGGCCGGGAACCGTCCACGGCCCAGTTGAGGGCATAGGTGGCCAGCAGCAGGGGCCGGTACATCGCCTGCCGGGGGTCGGCCGAAAACCGGGTCGGGTCGCTGAAGAAGGCGGGAAGGTTCCGCCAGTCGCGGAGGTGGGGGTTGTGAACCACCGAGTGCAGGTCGTCGTAGTGGAAGCCGTGGCCCAGCGAGGGAAGGTAGAGGAGACACGCCAGCAGGAAGGCCACGCCGCACCCGATCCACGGCGTCCGGGGATCGACCCGCACCGGACTACCCGCCCCCATCCCGCTCCTCCTGCAGGGATCTGAGGGATTGGGCGAGCTGGTCGCACTCGTCGTGGAGCCGGCGCTGGGTCTGGCGGCTGTCGTCGAGCCTGCGGGCCATGGTCTGGATGACGTTGCGGAAGACCTGGGCGCAGAGGACGCCGTTGCTGCGCATCAGGCGATCGAAGCCGGCCTTCTTGATCACCAGCAGGTTGGCGCGGGCCGCTGCCCGCACCGTGGCCGACCGGGGCTGCCCGGTGATCAGTCCCATCTCTCCCACCGGAGCCACGGGGGAGATGGCGGCCAACTGGACCTGGTCCTCGTTGAGCACCGCGAGCTGGCCCGACAGCAGGACGTACATCTCGTCGCTCTGTCCGCCCGCGCGGCAGACCGTCTGTCCGGCCTCGACCGCGCGGAACTCGCACAGGCCCAGGATCAGCCTGGTGCTTTCCGGTCCCAGGCCCGCGAAGGTGGGGATCTTGTCGATCACCTTGAGCAGGGCCTGGCTCTTGTCCACCGCCATGCCTTCTCCTCCGGGCCATGCAGTAGAGACGACCGGTGCAAATATACCCTGGCCCCGGGGGGTGTCAACGGCGGTTAGGTCCCCTGCTTGACACTGATCTTACCCAGGCTTAACTTGATGATTTTGGAGAACTTTATCGCGTCACGGCGGCAGGAGAGCGAAGCGATGTCGGAAACGATCGAGCCCCTGGGCGACTGGCAGCGCACCCACGACTGCGGCTCGCTGGGCACTCAGCAGATCGGCCAGGAGGTCACCCTCATGGGGTGGGTGGCCCGACGCCGCGATCACGGCGGGGTGATCTTCATCGATCTGCGCGACCGGGCCGGGATCACCCAGGTGGTCTTCAATCCGCAGCGCGACCCCGAGGCGCACCGCAAGGCGGCCGGTCTGCGCAGCGAGTTCGTCGTCGCGATCCAGGGGACCGTCGAAGCCCGACCTGAGGGGATGGTCAACCCGCGCCTGGCCACCGGAACGATCGAGGTGGCCAGCCACGTCATGCGCCTGCTCAACACCTCCCCACCCCCCCCGTTCCCGCTGGAGGAGGGGGTGGAGATCGGGGAGGAGTCGCGGCTGCGCTATCGGTACCTCGACCTCAGGCGCGAGCGGATGCAGCGGAACCTGCGCCTGCGACACCGCGCCTACCAGGTCACCCGCCGCACCCTGGACGGCCTCGGGTTCATCGAGGTGGAGACCCCGATGCTCACCAAGAGCACCCCCGAGGGGGCGCGCGACTACCTGGTCCCCAGCCGGGTGCATCCCGGGCACTTCTTCGCCCTGCCTCAGTCACCGCAAACCTACAAGCAGCTCCTCATGGTGGCCGGGCTGGACCGCTACTTCCAGATCGTCAAGTGCTTCCGCGACGAGGACCTGCGGGCCGACCGCCAACCGGAATTCACCCAGATCGACATCGAGATGTCCTTCGTGCGCGAGCAGGAGGTCATGGCGGTGGCCGAGACGGTCGTCCGCACCCTGTTCGCCGAGCTGGGCGACGTGACCCTGCCCGACCCCCTGCCCCGCCTCACCTACCAGGAAGCCATGGACCGGTACGGCTCGGACAAGCCCGACCTTCGCTTCGGGCTGGAGCTGCGCGATGCCTCGGCCGCGGCCCGCGCCTCGGAGTTCAAGGTCTTTCAGTCGGTGCTCGCCGAGGGGGGGCAGGTCAAGGGGATCAACGTCAAGGGGAGCGGCGGCCTGCCCCGCAGCCAGATCGACGACCTGGCCGCCTTTGCCCAGGGACTGGGGGCCAAGGGGATGGGGTGGATGAAGCACGGCGATCAGGGGCTGGAGTCCTCGATCGTCAAGTTCTTCCCGCCCGCGGCCCAGACCCTGCTGATCGAGGCCATGGAATCCCGGCCCGGAGACCTGCTGCTGTTCATCGCCGATCAGCAGCCGGTCGTAATGGCCAAGGTGCTGGGCGGGCTCCGCCTGGAGCTGGCGCGGCGGCTGCGGTTGATCGAGGCCGGGGTCTGGCGGCCGCTGTGGGTGACCCGCTTCCCCCTGCTCGAGTACGACGCCGAGGAGAAGCGGTACGTGGCCATGCACCACCCGTTCACCTCACCGCTCGAGGAGGACGTGGAGCTGCTCGAGCGCGAGCCACTGCGGGTGCGGGCGCGGGCTTACGACCTGGTGCTCAACGGCACCGAGGTCGCCGGCGGCAGCATCCGGATCTTCCAGCGGCCGATCCAGAGCCGTCTGTTCAGCCTCCTGGCCATGACCCCGGAGGAGGCCTCGGCCAAGTTCGGCTTCCTGCTCGACGCCCTCGAGTACGGTGCCCCACCCCACGGCGGGATCGCCTTCGGCTTCGATCGCCTGCTGGCCATGCTGGCCGGCGAGGACTCGATCCGGGAGGTCATCGCCTTCCCCAAGACCAACAAGGCCGTGGGGCTGATGGAGAACGCTCCTTCCCAGGTGGACCCGCTGCAGCTTCGCGAGCTGGGGATCCGGCTCCAGCCGTGAGCGCGGCCCGCCCCCTTTCGGCCGGTCCGCCCGTTCCGTTTATTGGGCGTGTTATTGGGCGTGGAGGCGGCCGTCGGGTCAGCAGATCCCGACGACGGACCGCACCCCGGAACTCTCCGACTTGCACGAACAGACCGACATCCCCATAGCCGAGGTCGACCGGCTGGCCCTGTTCGGCCGGAACGACCGGAACCTGGCCGCGATCGAGGCCCGGTTCGGGATCAGTCTGGTGGCCCGGGGCGACCGGCTCCTCCTCCACGGCCCGGCCGACTCGGTCCGCGGCGCCGCCGGTCTGCTGGGCCACCTCATCGAGCGGCTGCGGCGGGAACCGGTGAACGAGGATGAGCTGCGCTCGCTGATCGAGCAGAACCCCGAGCTGCCCCATCCCGGCGACGGCACCGGGCTCAAGACCTTCCGCAGCACCATCCGCGCCCGCACCGCCGGTCAGGGCGAGTACCTGCGCGCCGTCGACGAGAACGACGTCGTCTTCGCCATCGGTCCAGCGGGGACCGGCAAGACCTACCTGGCGGTGGCCATGGCGGTGGCCGCCTTCCGGCAGAAGCGGGTGGCGCGGATCCTGCTGGCGCGGCCGGCGGTGGAAGCCGGCGAGAGCCTGGGCTTCCTGCCCGGCGCCCTGGAGGACAAGGTCGACCCGTACCTCAGGCCGCTCTACGACGCCCTTCAGGACCTGATGGAGCCCGAGCGTCTGCGGCGACTGCAGGAGGTGAAGACCGTGGAGGTCGTCCCCCTGGCCTACATGCGCGGCCGCACCCTGAACGACGCCTTTATCATCCTCGACGAGGCGCAGAACACCACGCCGCAGCAGATGAAGATGTTCCTGACCCGGCTGGGCCGGCAGTCGAAGGCCGTGGTCACCGGTGATATCACCCAGACCGACCTGCCGCATGACCAGCCGTGCGGCTTGATCGAGGTGCAGCAGATCCTCACCGGGATCCGGGGGATCGGGTTCGTGTACCTGACCGAGCGGGACGTGGTCCGTAACCCGCTGGTCCAGGAGATCATCAAGGCCTACGACGGCTTCTCCCGCCGAGGCCCAACACCCGCGCCCGGACCGGCCGGCTCCGGGTCGAACCCCGCGCCATGAACCTCCTCGGTCTCCGCTCGCCGTTCGGGCACCGTCAGGCCCCGCGCCGGGTTGTTGCCGGGCAGCACCGGCGATGGCCGGAGCGTACCCTCTGGACCTATCGCCTGGTCCTGGCCGCGGCGGTAACCGCGGCCCTGACCTTTCTGGCCCCGCACCAGCGTCCCTACAGCGTGGGCCAGCTCCGCGTCGGCAGCGCCTCCCCGGAGCGGGTCCGCGCCCCCTTCCTCTTCCCGGTCCCCAAGAGCAAGGAGGAGCTGGCCCGCGAACGGCGCGAGGCCGAGGCCTCGGTGCCCACGATCCTGACCGCCGACCCGGCGGTGGAAACGGCCCAGCAGGGCCGGCTCGACTCGGTCTTCGCCGTGCTGATCCCGACCCTGCGGCTGGAGCTGGCCGACTCGCTCAGACAGCAGCACCTCCGGCGCCAGATCCCCCAGGTGATCGGCTCCCTCTCGGAGGAGGCCCTTACCCGCCTGACCCGGACCCTGGCCTCGGCCGGGCTGCCGGCGCTCGAGGAATACCAGGCGATCTGCCGTCGCGTGCTCGCCGGGGCCTACGCCACCGGGGTCGTGACCTCCAAGGCACCCCTGCTCAACGACGTGACCACCCGCATCCGCGTCGGCTCCGGCCCCGAGGCCCGTGACCTG
>JBAZUN010000271.1:0-8189 GCA_041661365.1 Candidatus Latescibacterota bacterium | reverse complement strand
GCAAACTCATGCGTTGAGGGAAAAAACTAGCTTCAAAAGCCTACCTACCGGCAGACAGGGACAGACCTTGTGAAGCTAAATTTGGAGAGGTCGCATAGTTGGTCTAGTGCGGTAGTCTTGAAAACTACTAGGGGCGCAAGCTCCTCGCGAGTTCGAATCTCGCCCTCTCCGCCATCACATTCAAAAGCAAAAATGAGACGATTTTGTCGCTTTAGAGCGATAAAATGAGAAGTTCTAACATAAAAAGTGGCTTAGCCTGAGAGGGGGGCGGGATTAGAACCTACCATTTTCTCAAACTTTACTTCTTATCTTTTTATTATGCATCTTTTTGATCTCTTATGATATAATTTGTACATATGAATACGTGTGAACTTTGTGGGGGGGGTGCAAGAAGAAATAAAGATTTTGTTAACTATCTTGGTTCCTATGCAACAGATTTTGCTATTTATGCAGAATCGGGGCACTATATTGTTTCCCCAGATAAACATCCTGTTATTGCAGATCCATACTACCTTATCTATCCAAAAGATCATGTTACTTCCTTTCAATTGTTACAACCAAATCATGACAATGAAATTCATGAGCTTATACAATATATAAAAGACCTATCACATAAAAGGTCAGTTATTGTTTTTGAGCATGGTCAGATGAGAGATGGAAATAAAGTTAAATCGGTTTATCATGCTCACACTCACGTTATTCCAACAAACGCGGAAAACGTATTAGAAAGAGTTAAGGAAGATATTATTAAACGAAGAGGAAGAACAGACTCATTTACTCTTGATTCATATGGTGCTATTAAAAAATTACACGATGTGGATCCAGGTGATTATTTATTGTTTCATCAAGATGGAGTAGCATTATATGTGCAAGATAATGGGTCAATGGATATTCCATCGCAATATTTTCGAGTTTTATTACAACAAATCATGATACCAGAATCTCCATTTATAAATTGGAAACATATGTCAACGTCAGAAGCAGATGTATTTAAACAGCGAGTGTCTGATCTACCTCATAAAATATGATGAAACAATGTATTTTTTGTACTAAATATAAAAACAATCAAGATATCGTTTGTAAAACTGAATCTTTTTTTATCCATGCAGATAGATATCCGGTTAATTTCGGTCATGTTGAAATTATTCCTACTCGACACATAAAATCCATTTTTCAACTTAACAATAATGAGTGGGATGATCTATATCAAGTTATTTTAAATGTAAAAACATATTTGAAGGAATTCAATTTCAAAGCATATTACACGAAAATAATACAGGAAGGGAAAGATAAAAACGCAGCTATGTTTTGTAAAGACGCTCTTCGACATCCAGTTATTTATAAAGAGTTTAATATTGGTATTAATGAAGGTAGAAATGCAGGACGGTCTGTTGATCATCTTCATATTCATATTATTCCAAGATGGAAAGGTGATGTTGATGACCCAACAGGAGGAGTTAGGTGTGTTATCTCTGAAAAAAGGAATTATAAAAAGCCATTATAGTATTTGTTGCCACAGGGTTTTTATGAAATTTTACTAAATTCGGAAAAATTATAACTCAATTACTCTGGAGGAAGCATGGAGTTTGAAAATAGGTTATAACTTTGTAAATGGTTCTCCGCCTTCGTCAGGTACCGTACGGTAACTGACTTCGGCGGACGCAGTCCGCAAGTGGATCGCGAAGAAGATTCGAAGCTAAATTTACACATCTCTTGAACAGATACAATATGCAGTGCCCTCATGAACGTGAATTTCCGCATCTGATGATACAATGACATTGCTTACTCCCAGGGTCGTCCCCTTTTTCATCCGATGTTTGACAAGCGGATATTGGCACCCGAATATGGAAACCACTATTTCATCGCTTGCGGGAAGAACAGAAAAATAGGGAAACTGCTTATTTTTTTCTATTTTGCATTTCCCGCTCACCAGAGTCAATAAATTGTGTTCGTCTTTCATCATCGCCACACACTTTTGTTCATGAATTGTCCTCAATAAATGGAGTGCTGCCAAAGATTGGTCTAACCGCCCGCCGGTCGTACCAAACAATGTTATTTCTCCTGGGTGAAGAGTAAGGGCATGGGTAACTGCAAGTTCTAAATCCGTTTGGTCTTTATCTTTTGGATATTGTTGAACCTTCGTAACTTTTATACGGATTTCTTCCATTTCTTTTTTTGTGACAGAATCAAAATCACCGATAGCTACGTCTGGTGTTATCCCCTTTTGTAAAAGGACGAACGCTCCCCGATCGACACCGATAATAAACGAATAGGGTTTCAAATCCGCTTTCGAAACCCACTCAATGTTCGAATGGGCGACAATTGCCACGCTCTTGTGTTTCATGGATTGTATCCTATCAAATTCTCTATGACTAAGCGAAATCTGCCTCGCATTTACTATACCAGAACCGCACGTGCGGGTTCAGTATAGTAAAGTATTACTGTGCGATCGTCACTCCCCACACGAATTTCGCTCCAGCGTGTTTAAGGACGGAGGCAGCAGAACGAAGCGTTGCCCCGGTCGTAAAGACGTCGTCGACGAGGAAAATACGAGAGTTACGAGTAACGCCGTGTTTGCCGGCAGGCAGGAGTTGCGAGTTGCCGAGAGCAAACACGTCTTTCATGTTTGCCAACCGTTTCTCTCGATCTTTCATTTCCACTTGCGGAATAGTTTTTTTCGTACGGATCAATATGTTTGTATCAACAGGAATTTCTAATCGTTTACCGAACGAGTGCGCGATCACTTCTGCCTGATTAAACCCACGATGACGATATCGGGAGGGATGGAGAGGGATGGGGACGAAAGAGCAGCTGAAATACTTAGAGGTATAGATGTTGAGAAGCTTAGAGAAAATTGAAAAGGAAGAGAGAGGAATAGAATTGATAAGTTCACGAGTAATATCAAAAGTGTAGCGGTATTTAATGTGTTTAATGGCTTCCTTTATCACGCCGTCGTAACGGAAAAAACTCGTGAGTCCGTCCAGAGAATATTTGGTTTGACACCCCGGATGCGTCATACCCTCTATCGCGGGCTTTTCACACACCGGGCACTTAAGATACCGGAGAGGCTTAATGGTTTTCTCGCACATTGGGCAAATATATCTCCCCCACTTCCTACACCCTAAGCAGCGCTTAGGGAAGAGGAGATCGAGCACGTAAAATCCGCTATCGCGGATCACGTGCCAAGGAAAAGTTTGCATAGTGTTATTCAGTAAGATAGTGAGTTAATTGCTTCTTTATATATCTCCAACCGCTTCCGCTTTTTAGAAATTTTTCTCTTCCTGTAGCATCTTTCCGATTCCGGTAGGCTTCATAATAAATAACTGTCCAAGGCTTCTTACTCTTTGTTGAAGTAACCTGTCCGTTATTGTGTTTTATCAACCGGTTCTTTAAATCAGGAGAATAACCAATATACCAACTTTTATCTAATAGGCTTTGAAGAATATATACGTAAAACATGGCAGGGTCACGTAAAATCCCGCAAAGCGGGATCACGTGACTGCCGTAAAATTTCCATGTTCTATTCTTACTATTTACGTGGCTTGCAACGTGATCCTGAAGGCATAAAATGCCTGAGGGATTTTACGTTGTGGAGATGCCGAGTAATGAGCTCGGGTCCAAACTATCGCGATTAGCACATCTACAAGCGTAGTCTATTTGATTCCCCGCCAATCATAGAAAATAGACAAAAATGAAGGCGGGGGGTTGATCGAATTTGTACTCCGGAATCCGCCGATCATCGGACTCCTGACGTCTCGACTAGGTTAATCGTTTTACGCAGTCCATCGAGAAGAAACGAACGCAAAACGTGCCTTAGCAAAATGCTTCAGCAAGAACGCGAGGTGCAGCAAAAGATGCAGCAACTCTTTGAGCTTTCTCTTCGAGAAGGCTCAAATAACGCTCCATTAAGCTAATTTTCTTAGCATGTATTTTTTGATAATTCTTTTACGGCTGTTTATCAAAGCCGGCTTGCAGTGTTAAAGAGCAACAATCTGTCGAATCAATCATCCCCAATATATACAACAGAAGCACGGCTGTGCGTGACTTACTCTCTTTGTTTCAAGTATCTTGTCCAAACCTATATATAGCTTCCAGTACATCAAGTGTATCTTTGTCGCTCAATGGTTTTTCGTTAACACATCCAGCCTCCAAAATGTGTAAAAAAAGCTCTTTTATTCTTTCATTTTTTTTCATGTCAAATTGACTCTCATCAACCACGCCGAATGAAACTAAAGGACTGTCAGGATTCATATGTTATCTTTATATAGCAATACAAAGTGTTTATTTATTTTACCTTTCCTCTAAACTCCCTCTCCAAATCTCGTTTCATATCTTCCCTTCGTATTTTTTCCCGTTTCTCGTACTCCTTTTTGCCCCGTGCAAGACCGATTTCCAGCTTCACACGGTGACCTGTAGTATACCAAGAAAGAGGGACTAAGGTCAACTTCTGACTGTCCAATTTCGAGGCTAAACTCACTATTTCCCGCTTGTGGAGAAGGAGTTTTCTGGTTCTCCGAGGGTCATACCCTTCCGGACGACTGAACTGGTAGACCGGTATTTCAGCGTTTATGAGTTGTGGCTGACCCCCAATAAGCTTCACAAATGCCCCATCCAGCTTGCCCTGTCCCAACCGGAGCGATTTGACTTCAGAACCAACAAGAGCAACGCCTGCTTCCAGGCGCTCAAGGATGGTGTAGTCGTAATACGCTTTTTTATTGGCCAGTTTCATAGGTGAAATATCCTCTTCTTATCGCGCTTGCACTCGTAGAAAAAATTGTTTGCTCCGCTGCTCGCAACAGTCTGATTATTTATCAATAAATTCTATTTATTATGTTCCAATACAATATATACTTGAACTGCTAAGCTCGGGAAGCGATCTGCACAATTTTTTCCACTCATCGCGCGTTTATATAGCATGAGTACCACTCATATAATCAGTATTATAGGTTATTTTAACTCTGTCGTATAGAGCTTTCCTTCAGAAAAGAAAAAGAGCTTCCTCAACTTCTCTGAAACAGCAATATGCGTAGGGGCAAAGGAAGTCGGATAAATATATCGCGACGTATACATACCGTCTTTTTCCAACACAACGACTCTCCGGTTGTCCGGATCCAGGACATAAACATTCCCACAATTTTCACTGGTAAATACCATAAGATTTTTCCCAAAAGACGGTTCTACTCCTTTGGTGATAAAAGGGTCATCTCTCCCTTGGGTAAACCGCAGAATAGATCCATCCGTTGTCCCAAGCCATACGGACCCGTCAATAACCATATTGGACGCTTTGGACAAATCCGGAAAATAGTCCGGCAAAAGGAATTCCCGGAGGTCAGAGAAGGCACTCCCTGTTGCGACATATTTCCAAATTCTACTTTTCCCTGTATCCAAAAGATAGATGTTCCCGCCAAATGAAATCATGGATTTGATGGTAATCCATTCAGCAGCTTTTTTTATCACGTACGGCTTCACTGTTTTATCTTTCGCGTTAAATACATGGATTCCCTCGGACGTAAATATATAGATATTGTCTCCGTGAATGGAAACACTTTGAGAGCCGTCCAGTGAACTTCCGCCTCCAACTATTTGACCGTTTTTCGTCGACAAAGAAAGAGTGAAAACCGTTTTTGCGTTTGTATCTAACAATGCCATCGTGTCTTCATACATTCCAAAGGATCCAATAGTGGTACCGGTTTTCAAAAGTGATACATCGAAAAATAATTCCGGGGTGATTTCATATTCTTTTGTTGCCATAGATAATGCATCAATAATTTTTTTCTCCAGGTCTAACGCCATCCTTCCCTCTTTTGTTTTAAGGGAAACCAAAGATTTTGCCTGTCCAATTAATTTTTTAGAATCACTGAGTCGTTCTTTGCTTTTTATCTGATTGAGGTCCAGAAGCGCTACTCCCTCATCATAGAGGCGCTCTGCCTCGACCATCGTTTTGGTCGCCTCAGCAGAAACTTTTCCTGACCGCTCCTTTATGATGCCGATCGTAATGCTGACGAGAAATAACAAAATAAGAACTGCAGTGATCCTGATATTTACTGACCGAAATACAGTACAATATGATTTCACATTCCTGAACGTATGTTGAAAAAATCTGACTCGTTGACGAATAGATGGATTAAGGGGTTTTGCGTCCATCCTATTGTCAGAAACAACCTCACCTGATACCTCTTTGGCTTCCACAAACAGTCCGGCATATCCAAACGCATCATTTTTCGTGTGGAGGTGCAGGGTCAATTTTTCCGCGACCTCCTCCACACTGAGGTGGTCAAAAAATGTAAAAAACTCCTCTTCCGACACGCCATTGAGACACGTCTTGGAGGACAGGAAAAGAACATCCGCAGGATGGATGACTCCGGAAATCGTTCCTTCCCGCGACCGGAGCCGGGCAATAGACCCATTGCGCTTCAGATACACGACCCCGATTCCACGAAGTATGATCGTCATTGTCCCGTTCATAGGCACACAGAGAATGAGCGTCTGGATATGTGGCTTCCACAAGGAATCAAGAAAAGCAAAAAGGTGTGGGATAGAAGAAATAGGCTCTGAGATTTCCTTTGTTATGAGATGGATGAGGTCCATTCCAACCCGTTGGGCGTGACCCTCTTCATCTTCAACCTCGACAACCCCAAAGGCAAAAGGTGTTTTGATGGTTTGTGCCCAATGGGTGTCTGATTTTTTCCCGACCACCGTACCGGTTTCAAATAACTGATCCATTAGAGATATCGTAGCACAAAAAATACTAAAGGATGAGGAGCGCCAGGGCAAACACCACAAGCGCTGCTCCGAGGTGGAGCCAGGTGAAAAGTGCAAGTATTTTATCTGAGGCTGCTGCAAGTGTTTTTGACATAAGCTGTTCCTGTCGGACGATGACAAACGCAAATACGATATAGATCCCTAAACCGACAAGCGTCATGAGTTTCATGCCTATTTGTATGAACACTCCTGGGTCAATCATCATATATGCCTTCCGTTCTTCTTGCGCTCAGTTAATTCGCTTATTACATGAACCACTTCCGATGGTTTCGGGACTTTCTCAAAAACAAAATTCGGCAGTTCACTGGCAGTTTGAATAAGCACATCGCCATAATTAAAAAATGTCGCCATAATGCCGCCGGTCCGAAATGAAATGTCCTGTACTTGTGCGATTCTCGTCTCGGCAAATTTCTTGTATAAGAGATACAAAAAATCTATATCAATGATCCTTTGATTGGTTACTATAAAAATATTAAAATGCCAATGGATAAACACCGCCAGCAGATATCCGAAGAGCGCCACATACCAAAACAGTGTTCCGACGACGATATATCCGCTCGGAATTTCTATCGGGCTTTGGAGAAACTGGACCAAAAGCGGGAAGAGCAAAAAGGGAACAAAAAACATAATGAATGCTAAAATGAGCTTCGGTATAAGCACAATAATGTGCTGACGCAGAAACAACATCACTTCTTCATTTTTTTCCTGCGTTTCAAATCGGATATCTCTCGGATGCGTAATATATGCCGTCAATGGAGTAGTATTCATTTGTGGAGGAATAGAACGATCAGATAAATCAGTTTTTTTAGGAGATTGTTTAGGAGCAGTGAATGAGTCTTCAAATAAAACTGGCATGTTCGTATTATACTATCTTCGTTCAACATTAAACAGCGGTCCGACGATCTGGATATTCGCAGGAGCCCGGAGGTTAAAAAAGTCTTTAAATTCCACTCCGTCAAACGTCGTGGTCCCTCCATCCCCTGTAACGGATAGTTGCGTCGTTCTCCCTAATCCAAAATCAACTCCTGTGGCTGAAATGTTGGAAACAGACGTAAAAGGCGTAATATTCCTGTTTTGAAGTTCACTTTTCACTTTATCTTTCCCCCAGGTTTCTTTCCCTCCCGGATTAGGTTTGTCGGGTTGATATAAAAATTCTCTGGTTCCGGAATCTGCTTTGGCAAGAAGAATCACATTCACAATATCTGCAACTTCCTCGGATTTCAGCCATGCGGATTTTGCATACTCATTGCGATACCCTTGGGCTGCATAAAAACAGGGAGAATCCCGGTCATATGATTTGCCCATGAGATCCGAAAAACTTCCCACATCACCACTCGTGTCCCGCAGGCGCTTGGTATAGGAGGTGTTCGTCGTCCAAACATCTCCTGAATTAAACGTGTACCCGCCGGACGTAGATGCAAACCATG
>JBAZUN010000270.1:0-8195 GCA_041661365.1 Candidatus Latescibacterota bacterium | reverse complement strand
GGGCCGAGGCGCCCGGCCAGCTAGGCGCGCGAACGCCCCGTATCGAGGGGAAGATACAGGAAGTGAGTGCAACGACGCTGGCCGGGATGGATCGGACCGCGAATGCCAAGGTATTTCTCGGACGCGACACTCTCTCACTCCTGGCGCTCGCGATGCGCCTGATCCTCGGGGAGCCGCCGGATCGCATAGTGACCGCCGACCACCACGCCGTCGCCGAGCAGGTTCCAGGCGGCCAGGCTGTCCTCGGAACGGGGTTCCAGCAGGTAACAGGCGAGCCGGCCGAGCGGCTGATCGACCGGCACCACCAGGGTCCCGGCCGGCAGGGTCTCGGTGGTCGACTCGTACGCCCCGAAGAGGGTGCGCTGCCGGTGTCCCTCGTATGGTGCTTCGGCCACCCAAGTCGAGTCGACGCGGAACCGCTCCAGGGCCAGGGTCGCCGGGGCCTCGAGCGCGTGGCAGCGGATCCCGTGCGCCGCGAGCAGGTCCGCGGCCCGCCCCAGACCGGCGGGAAGGTAGTAGGCCCGCGGGGCGGCCACCGTCTCGGTGGCCTCGAAGGTGCCGTATTCGTAGATCCGCACCGGCCGCCGTACCTCGCGTCGGTGCAGCACCGTGCCGCCGCTGTAGGGATGGGGCTCGGCGTCGACCTCGCCCAGCAGGATCTCCACCGGCTCGGGCGAGCGGGCGTGCCTGGCCAGCAGCGTCAGCTCCTCACCGGCCACCGAATGGGCGTCGGCCTGGGCTGTCAACTCCCGGACCGCGGTCGCGTGGGCGTGGACAAAGCTCACGATCTCCTCGGCAAAGAGGAGCGAGGCCTGGATCCGGTCCGCGAAGGTGGCGTAGGAGTAGGATTCGCTGAGCAGCCCCAGACGGTTCCGCAGCCCGAGGTAGTTGTTGGAGTACCGCGCTCGATAGTCGAAGGTGTACCAACCGGCCGTGGTGTCCATCCCGGCCCACGCCAGGTTCCCCGCGTACGGCGGGGGGAGGTTGCCGTAGTAGTAGTACTCCCAGCCGGATCGCTCTCGCACGGCCCGGGTGACCGCGGGCAGGAGCCCCTGGCGCAGGTAGCTCACCAGGGGAGCCCAGGTATGCGGGTGCAGGGGCGGCGAATAGGTGAGGTGGTACCCGATGTAGGTCCCGTCCGTGGTGTGGAAATCCACGGCCACGTGCGGATCGTACTGCCGCAGCAGCCCGATCAGGGACCAGGCCTCGGGAGCATCGAGCTTCATCCAGTCGCGGTTGAGGTCAAACCCCTGGGCCGTGGCCCGCTCGCCCATGCCGCCGAACGGCCCGAGCTGGCCCGAGCGCTCCAGGTGCAGCCGCTCGTTCCCGTCGGCGTTGTAGATCGGCGCCACCAGCAGCACCACCGAGTCGGCCCAGGCCGCGTGGCGGCCCGCGGCCAGGTCGCGCAGGAGGACCAGCATGGCCTCCTTGCCGTCCACCTCGCCGGCGTGGATGTTGGCCAGCAGCAGCACCCGCGTCTGCCCGGAAGCCAGCACGGCCTCGGGGGTGGCATCGGCCACCTGGCCGACCACCACCAGCGGCAGGACCCGCCCCTCGGAGGAATAGCCGAAGCGGGTTAGGTGCATCCCCGGGGTCGAGGCGGTCACCGCCTGCAGGAAGGCCATCACGTCCGCGTGGCTGCTGGTCTCCTCGTACCCGGTCCGCTCGGGGCGGATCGGCGGTCCGGTTGGGGGATCATCAGAAGGCGCGGGCCGCGGCGCGGCCAGGGCCGCGATGCAACTGGCTAGAACGATGGACAGGACTAGACGCGGCATGGGAGTCCTCGGTCTCCTTACTCGTAGTGGGTCCACATCCTGAGTACCTTGACGACCTTCTCGTCGGCGAGAACCTGGTAGACCAGCCGGTGCTGGATGTTGATGCGCCGGGAGAAGGCCCCCTGAAGATCGCCGACCAGCTTCTCGTATGGCGGCGGCCACAGGAACGGGTCCTCCCGGAGAACCTCGAGGAGCGCCTGGGCCTTCGGCTTCAGGCCAGCGGCGGCGAGTTTCCTCGCGTCCTGGCGCGCCTGTTGGGTGTAGAGCAGCCGCCAGCTCACCAGTCGAGCTTGTCCGCGAGCTCGTTGACCGGTGTCGCCATGCCCTCCAGGATCGACTCCCGCATGCCGGGGAGCGAAACCAGGTACAGGGTTTCCTGCACGGAGCGCCAGTCCTCTTCTGAGATCAGCACGGCGCTGCCGCGTTTGCCGGTGATCTGGATCGGCTCATGCGATGCCGCGATCTCGTCGAGCAGCTTGTAGAGCTGCTTGCGGGCTTCGGTGGCGCTGATCGTGGTCACGGGTCACCTCCTCAGGCGTACTGATTACCGTACGCCGCGGGCTGTCTGGAGTCAAGTTGGCCCAGTGGAGATGAGGGCAGGTGGTACGGGTCCGAGCGGGCAGCTTTGCCGGTTCACCCGCGATCGACCCGTCGCTTGACAACCCCGCAAAAGCAAGCCTCTGTATTGCCCGTATCTCGGGTAGTCGAGCGCCGGATTGCCAGAGGAAAGAGGTTCATGGCTGAGAACCCGATCGAGCGGTACCTGATCGACCTGGCGGAGATCCATGCTACCGGCTCCAGCGTGCCCGAGACCTCGTATTACCCGGCCCTGGAACGCCTGCTGACCGAGATCGGCCAAAGGCTGAATCCCAAGGTTCGCTGCGTGGTCAACCCGGCCAATCGCGGAGCCGGGATCCCGGATGGGGGCTTCTTCACGGTCGATCAGTTCCGGCGGGCCAGACACGCCGAGATCGATCAGGCGGACCCCTTCGCCTCTCAGCCCCCCGCGCGGGGCGTGCTGGAGGCCAAGCCCCCGGGTGCCGATCTCCGCTCGGTGGTCGAATCGGAACAGGTGGGGCGTTACCTGCAGCAGTACGGCCTGGTCCTCGTCACGAACCTCCGGGCCTTCGCGCTGGTCGCCCCGGACGCCGGCGGCAAGCCTTGCCAGTTCGAGTCGTTCGCGCTGGCCGAGTCCGAGCCGGAGTTCTGGAAGCTGGCCAGGCACCCGAGGAAAACCGCGACTGAGCGAGGGGAACGCCTCGTCGAGTACCTGCGCCGGGTGCTCCTCCACCACGCGCCCCTGGCCGCACCGCAGGACGTGGCGGCGATTCTGGCGTCGTATGCGCACGACGCGCGGCTCCGCATTGAGGAAGCGGACATACCTGCCCTTGCCGCGCTTCGGCAGGCACTGGAAGAGGTTCTTGGGCTCCGGTTCGAGGGCGAGAAGGGGGAGCACTTCTTCCGGTCGACCCTGATCCAGACGCTCTTCTACGGCATCTTCTCCGCGTGGGTGTTCTGGGCGCGGCGGCAGGACGACGGGCGGTCCGCCAAACCGTACGCCACGCGCCTGCGGGAGACCTCGCCGGGGTACCCCCCGGGGCCGTTCAACTGGCGTCTCGCTCCCTGGCTGCTGCGGGTCCCGATGCTTCGGGGGCTGTTTACCCAGGTCGCCGATCCCGACCAACTGGGCGTCCTGAACCTGACCGAGGTGCTCGACTGGGCTGCCGCGGCCCTGCAGCGCGTGGACCGTGCGGCGTTCTTCAAGTCGTTCGATGAAGGCCACGCGGTTCAGTACTTCTACGAGCCGTTCCTCAAGGCCTTCGATCCGGAGCTGCGCAAGGATCTCGGGGTCTGGTACACCCCCGAGGAGATCGTCCAGTACCAGGTGGAGCGGGTCGACGCGGTCCTGCGCCAGGAGCTGGGCCTGCCGGACGGTCTGGCCGACCCGCGGGTCGTGGTGCTCGATCCCTGCTGCGGCACCGGGGCGTACCTCCGCGGGGTGCTGCGCCGCATCGCCGCGACCCTGCACGAAAAGGGTGGCGATGCGCTGGTCGCCCATGACCTGAAGCAAGCGGCGATGGAGCGGGTCTTTGGCTTCGAGATCCTCCCCGCCCCTTTCGTCGTCGCGCATCTGCAGCTCGGTCTGGAGCTGGAGCAGCTCGGGGCGCCGCTGCACGAGGGCGTGGACCATCCGGAGCGCGTCGGGGTCTATCTCACCAATGCCCTTACCGGTTGGGAGCCGCCTAAGGAGAAGTCCAAGCAGATCGCCTTTCCGGGGTTCGAGGAGGAGCGGGACGCGGCCGGGAGGGTGAAGCGGGAGAAGCCGATCCTGGTCATCCTCGGGAACCCCCCGTACAACGGCTTTGCCGGCGTGGCCGTGGCCGAGGAACGGGACCTTTCCGAGGCCTACCGCACGACGCGGCAAGCACCGCCGCCGCAGGGACAGGGCCTGAACGACCTCTACGTCCGGTTCTTTCGCATGGCCGAGCGCTGCATCACGGAGAGGGGACAGGGCGTCGTCTGCTTCATCAGCAACTACTCGTGGCTGGACGGGCTGTCGTTCACCGGGATGCGGGAGCGGTATCTCGACGCCTTCGGGCAGATCACCATCGATTGTCTCAACGGCGACAAGTACAAGACCGGAAAACTCACTCCGGAAGGGGAACCGGATCCGAGCGTGTTCTCCACGGAGTTCAGCCCAGAGGGGATTCAGGTCGGGACGGCGATCGCCACCCTGGTGAAGGACCGCGCGCGACTTCCCGAGGAACCCCCGTCCAAGGTCCGGTTCCGCCACTTCTGGGGGAAGGCAAAACACGCGGACCTGCTCGGCGCGAGCGACGAGGGATATGAGGAGATCGTTCCTCGTCTGGAGATGGGACTCAGTTTCCTACCTGGAGAGAGTTCTGAGGGGTATTTCAAGTGGCCGCTGCTCACATCACTCGTTCCCGCCGCCTTCTCCGGTGTAAAAACCGCACGCGACGCTTCGTTGGTCGCCATCGATGAAGGTGCACTACGCGAGCGGATGGCCCAATACTTCGATCCGTCGCTCGCGGACGCCGAGGCCTCGGCCATTGTCCCCGAGCTTATGCAGGACGACGCCTCATTTGATGCCAGGGAGACGAGGAGGTACCTGGTACAGCGCGGGATCTACAGCAGCGGTTTCGTCCCATACTACTATCGCCCGCTCGACATCCGTTGGCTCTACTGGGATCCGGAGACGAAGCTGCTAGACAGGAACCGGAGAGAGTACCTCCCCCACGTCGCCGCCGACAACCCGTGGATAATCCTCGCCCAGCGAACGCGGAAGGGCTTTTCTCCACCGGCGGTGACCTGCAGCATCGTCTCCTATCACGTGGTTGAGAACGTCTCCCTCGCGTTCCCCCTCTTCCTGCAGGCGTCTCCGAACGGAGATGGGCTCTCCCTGCTGAGCGGTCGAACGGCGAACCTGGCACCGGCGGTCTCCAGGCACCTCCTCGCCCTGCAGGCCACCCCTGAAACCTTCTTTCACCACCTCGTCGCGGTCCTTCACGCCCCCTCGTACCGCGAGGAGAACAGTGGCGCCCTGCGACAGGACTGGCCGCGGATGCCGCTCCCCAGGTCCCGCAAGGCTCTGGCTGCCTCGGCCAAGCTGGGACACCAGGTAGCCGCGTTGCTGGACGTCGAGACCGAGGTGCCGGGCGTCACGACCGGCCGGATCGCCGGCCATCTCAAGACCCTCGCGGTCTTCTCCCGTCTCGACGGCGAGCCGGCTCGTCCCGAGGCTGGCGATCTGGACCTTACCGTGGGATGGGGCCACGCGGGAAAGGGCGGGGTCACGATGCCGGGGAAGGGAAGGGCGCTGTTGCGCGGCGACGAGGGGTACGACGTCTATCTCAACGAGGTCACCTGTTGGCGGAACGTTCCCGCAGCGGTCTGGGAGTTCACCATCGGTGGGTATCAGGTGGTCAAGAAGTGGCTGTCGTACCGCGAGAAGGAGCTACTTGGACGCGGGCTGACTCCCGACGAGGTCCGGTACGTTACCGCGATGGTCCGGCGGATCGCGGCCCTGCTCGCGCTACACCCTCAACTAGACGAGAATTATCGGATCGTGGCCGCGGAGACGGTTGCATGGGAAGACCTGCCCCCTCCCCGACCTGTGGACACTGCTGTAGACCGGCCGGCGAGCGCCCGCTGAGGTCCGCGGGCCTGCCTCTGGCGGCCGGGCGCGGTCATCGCGGCGTCACGTCCCGATCCCTTGCTTGCCGATCTGTTCGCCCTGGAACGCGGAGATGCCCTGCCCCACCGCCGACGAGTGTATCGCCTCGCGCTCGGACAGGCTCCTAGCTTTCGCCACCTGATCGCCGCCTGACAAACCCTAACCAGACAGGAAACCACCATGACCACCGCGCTCGACCCGGTCGCCAGCCATGCGGCCTCTACCGATTCCTTCCTCGCCGCGTTGGATCGAGGTCTGGCCCGCCAGCAGCAGGTCCTGCCCGATTGGACGCCCGCTGCCCAGGAAGCCGCGGATCGGTTCCTGGCCGGAGGCCGCCTGTTCGTGGGTGGACCGGCCCCGGATTTCGTGGGGGAGGCCAGCGGCCGGTCCGGCGGGTTGGGACCGTTGACGGCGCTGGCCAATGCGGAGTCGCCCGGCCCGCAAGACGCCGCTGTCATGGGGTTCAGCGGCCCGGACCAGGGAGAGGTGGCCGTGGTCCGCGGGCTGAACGAGCAGGGCGTGCTGACCATCGGCTTCGGCTCGCGCGCCCAGCGTCCCGAGATCGCCGCCGCCTGCGCCTGGTGGATCGACGCCCAGGCCGAGGAGTCGCCGGCCGGCGCGCCGATCGCGGGCATCCTCGACGTGGCTTCCCTCTGGTCGTTCATCGGGGAGTTCGTCGCGGCCTGCACCCGGCAGGGCGCCATGCCGCCGATCTGGCAGAGCGCCATGATACCGGAATCCGCGGCCCGGAACCGACGGTACAGCGGGGTGCGGGTGCACGCGGATCTGCAGGTGGACCCGGTGCCGGTCACGAGGATCGGGCAGGCCTACCTGTCGACCTTGCGGAGCCACCTGGCCGGGTTCGTGGCCGGCGAGCGCGACCGGCTTCGGCAAGCGGGAGAAGAGATCAGCCTGGCCCGTGCGTGTGGCTGCCGTGCCTGGTTCTTCATGGACGGGGGGCATATGCGGGCCGCGGTCCTGGCCCTCCCTGACGGCCCCCAGGGGCTCGAGATCCTGGAGCGGCCGCCGGACCTGGCCGGCCTCACTGCATCGCTGCAGCCAGGCGACCTGGTGTACGTCCAGGGGTACACCGTGCCGCCGTCGGCCCTCGTGACCGCCGCTCACGCGGTCGGGGCCAGGGTCTGCGCCTCCATGGCCGGCAGCCACGGCCAGCCGGCACCGCGGACCGCGGCCGACCTGGTGCTGGACGCCCAGTGGCAGCTCGGGGACGCGGCCGTACCCGTGCCCGGGTACGACATCCCGATCCTGCCGCCCTCGGGGTTCATGGCCGCGGCGATCTACTGGGCGCTGATGCTGGAGGCCCAGGCCGCGCGGTGAGACAGATCCGGCTCACGCCAGGATCAGCGGTACGTCGTAAGCCTGAAGTTGGAGATCGGCGGTCACCAAGGTGAGGTTTTCAGTCCGGGCCACCGCGATGAGCAGTCGGTCGAAGGGATCACCGTGGTGCGGCGGGAGAGTGGCCACGGCACAGGCGTGGTGATGCTCAATCGGCAGCGCTTCAATGCCGTCACGCCGTAGCCGCGGTAGGACGAAGGTTTCGGGGGGCTCGGGCAGATGCAGCTTGCCCAGACGGTACTTGATCGCGATCTCCCACGAGCTGGCCGCTGAGAGGACCAGGCGGTTTTCCGGGTCGCGAAGCAGGTCTCCAACCTCGGCTTTGATCCTGGCCGGGTTGACCAGGGTCCATAGCCAGACCTGGGTGTCGAGCAGCAGCCTCATGCCTCGAAGGCCCGCAGCACCTCGGCCGGGAGCGGCGCGTCGAAGTCCGGCGGCACCTCGAACAGTCCCTCATCCCGTCCAAGCTGGCGTGTCGCCCGCTGCTCTTCCCACCGGATCAGCCGCGCCACCGGTCTGCCGGCACTGGCAATCACCACCTCTTCGCCCTCGGCAACCTTGGCCAGCAGGCGCGATAGATGGGTTTTTGCCTCGTGCACGTTGACCTGAACCATCGCGTTCCTCCTGACAGATCCTCGGCTAACTTACCCTGCCCCCAGGGCTGAGTCAACGTTCGTCTGGCCAGCATTCCCGTCGATGCTGACCGGCTCGATGCTCACCCCGTCAGGGTGCGCACGATCTTCAGGTTCTCCCAGCCGTGCACCCCGGTCAGCTCCTCGGCCAAGGTTAGGGCATTGGTCAGGACCGGCGATTCGAGGGGAGATTCCTCGTCGATCACCCGCAGCAGCCCAGGGGTGAAGTGGCGGCTC
>JBAZUN010000269.1:4375-8206 GCA_041661365.1 Candidatus Latescibacterota bacterium | reverse complement strand
ACCGCGCTCCCCGGCAAGGATCAAGCAGAGGCAGGGCGGTCACGCGGACACCTTTACGCATGAATGGATCGCTTGGCCGCCGAGGCCCGCGGTTGCGTTGACAGCCCCGAGGGTCGGGCTATATTCCCCGTCGTCGCTATCCTGCTCGTCCCCAGCGCACCTTGACCACGAGCTAAGAGTCCCATGCCCTCGGACGTGCTGCGCCTGCGCAACCTGCGGTTCTACGGGTACCACGGCCTTTTTCCCGAGGAAAACCGGCTGGGGCAGCGGTTCGAGGTAGACCTCGAGGTGCAGACCGACCTGGGCCCGGCCGGCCGGGCCGATGACCTGAGCCAGACCATCGACTATCCCAGGCTGATCTCCCTGGTAGAGGAGGTGGTCACCGGCCCGCCGTTCAAGCTGCTCGAGGCCCTGGCCGAGGGGATCGCGGCCCGGATCGGCGCCGCCTTTGCCCCGGTGGAGCTGACCGTCCGCGTGCGTAAACCGGCTCCTCCGGTCCCCGCGGAGTTCGACGGGGTCGAGGTCGAGATCCACCGGTCGTATGGCTGAGCCGGTCTGGATGCAGCCCGTCAAGAAAGCCGCTTTGTCTGGCGAGGCCGAGGGATGGCGGGGCCTGGCTAGGCGCGCGAGTGACAGCGCATCGAGGGGAGATGCGCAGAGCGAGCACAACGAAGCCAGGGCCCGTCAGCACCGGCCGCAGCCCAAATGGGCTTTCTGACGGGCTGCTACATAGGCCTGGGCTCCAACCTGGGCGACCGGCTGGCCTGGCTGCAGACCGCGATGCAGCGCTTGGACGAGATCGACGGCGTGCACCTGGAGGCGGCCTCCTCGGTCTGGGAGACGGCGCCGGTCGGGGTCGTGGACCAGCCCTGGTTCCTCAACGCGGCGGTGGCCGTAACCACCGGGCTGGAGCCCGAGGCCCTGCTGGCGGCGATGCAGCGGATCGAGGCCGACTGTCACCGACAGCGCGACCGGCACTGGGGACCGCGCACCCTGGACCTCGACCTCCTCCTCTTCGGCCAACGACGGCTGAACCTCCCCGCGCTGACCGTGCCCCACCCGCACCTGACCGAGCGGGCCTTCGTCCTCGCCCCGCTGTGCGAGCTGGCCCCGGATCTCGTGCACCCGGTCTCCGGTCGACGCCTGGCCGATCACCTGACCGCGCTGAACGACGGCCAGCCGCTGTTCCGTCAGGGACCGCTGTCCCTGTTCCGGACGCCCTGCTCACCCCCTTCGACCCGGACCTTGCCAAGATGAACACTCCTCCCCTCATCACCACCATAGCGGCCATGCAAAATCAGGCCGACACTTGGCGTCGCCAAGGCCTGCGGGTCGGTCTGGTGCCGACCATGGGGTACCTGCACGACGGCCACCTGAGCCTGGTGACCCGCTGCGTGACCCAGGCCGACCGCACCGTGGTCAGCATCTTCGTCAACCCGCTCCAGTTCGGCCCGGCCGAGGACTACGCCGTGTATCCGCGCGACCTGGAACGGGACCTGGGGCTGCTGGCGCCCCATGGGGTCGCGGCGGTCTTCCATCCCACCCCCGAGGAGTTCTATCCCCAGGACTTCTGCACCACCGTCGAGGTGAGCGGACTGACCGACGGCCTGTGCGGTGCCTTCCGGCCCGGCCACTTCCGGGGGGTGACCACGGTGGTGACCAAGCTGTTCACGGCCGTAATCCCGCACCTGGCCGTCTTCGGCCAGAAGGACTACCAGCAGTGCGCCGTCATCCGCCGCATGACCCGCGACCTGAACCTCGGGGTGACCATCGACGTGGCGCCGACCGTGCGCGAGGCCGACGGTCTGGCCATGAGCTCGCGCAACGTCTTCCTGACCGAGGAGGAGCGCCAACGGGCACCGGCGATCTACCGGGCCCTGCGCCAGGCCGAGCAGGCCTTCCTGTCCGGGACCCGCGAGGTGGCCGCGGTCCTGGAGCGGCTCAAGGCGCGCCTGCGTACCGAGGTGACCGAGCGGATCGACTACGTGGAGGGGGTAGATCCGGACAGCCTCCGGCCGGTGGAGGTCTATGCCGGCAGGCTGGTCCTGGCCGTGGCGGTGCGGATGAGCAAGGCGCGACTGATCGACAATTTGGTGCTCCGCTAAGAGGTTATCCCTAATTAAGGTGGCTGCTGTCGGCGGTATGGACCGTACAGCGGGGCGGTCTGGCGGAGAGCGATAATGGCCGCCGCCAGGTGGTGCAGGGCGAGGAAGCTCTGCAGCGTCTTCTCATAGCGAACCAGCAGCTTGCGGAAGCGGTTGAACCAGGAGTGGCAGACCTCGACGACCCAGCGGCGCGGTCGGTAATCGGGGTACTTCTGCCGGTCGATCTCTTCCTCGTAGCGGGAGCGGACATGCGGCACGTAGCCCTGGTCCACGATCGTGGTCAGGGCCGGCTTGCCGGCGTAACCGGCGTCGGCGCAGAGGTTCTGGGCGGAGACTTCACCCCTCTCGCCCACCGATGGATCGACGACCCGGGCTTCGAGCAGGTGGGCCAGTTCGCTGACGTCATTGCGGTTGGCCCCGGTGACGACGAGCGACAGCGGGACGCCACGGCCGTCCACCTGGAGGTGGCGTTTGCTCCCTTTTTTTTCCCCGATCCGTCGGGTTGGGGCCGACGGCTTCCAGGGCCAGCGGGGCCTTCATCATCGCCCCGTCGACCGATTGCCACTCCCAGGCAATCCCCTCCATGGCGTCGTATTCGGCCAAGCCGGCTTTCCACAGCGCCAGGAAGACCCCCTGCTCGCTCCAACTGCAGAAGTACCGGTGGATCGCCTTGGGACTACCGAAACGCTCCTTCGGTAGGGCGTTCCATTGGATTCCGGTGCGCAGCACATACACGATGCCGGCGAACACCTGTCGCGGCGGCAGCGGCTTGCGGCCGCCACCCGGTTGGCGGCGGTAGTGCTTGGTGGGATCCCGCTGTGGCAGCGGAAGCAGCGGTTCCACCTTCTCCCAGAAGGCGTCGGACACTTCCCAGCACTCGCACTTGGCCATGGTCGCCTCCTTCCTGGGCGCCCCCACTGAGAGCCCACGACCAACCATAGCAAGGCTCGACGGTTTTGTCAACTATTTATGGATAACCTCTAAGGAGATGATCTGGTATTCGGCCCCCGATCCATCCCGGCCTACTGCGTTCCACTCGCTTGGCGCATCTCCCCTCGATGCGCCGCCGCTCGTGCGCCTTGCAGGCCGGGCGCCTCGGGGCCCTCGATACACAAGCTAATCTCCTTAGCGGAGCACCACGTGGTCGGCGCCGGGACGGGAGTCTGGATCGGAGAAACGATCAGCGGATCAGGGTCAGACGCCGGACCTGCGTCTCGGGACCGGCGCGCAGCACGGCCAGGTAGGTGCCGCTGGCCACGGGCCGACCGACCTCGTCCATCCCGTCCCAGACCAGTGCATACTGCCCAATGGCCCGGGGACCGGCTGCCAGCACCCGGATCTCCTGCCCGAGGAGATCGCACAGCACCAGCCGCAGCTCCCTTGGCGCGGCCACGGCCAGGGGAAGCATCACCTGTCCGTTGAACGGGTTGGGGTACGCCGTCCCCAGGCCGGTGGCCGTCGGTAGGGCGACGGCACTCCCGGCGACCGCCGTCGGTACCAGGACGCGACCGGATAGGGTGAACTCCGGCCCCAGGGGCGAGGTCCGGCCCACGACCAGTACCAGGCTATCGACCGCCAGCGCCTCCAGCCCGACCATGCCCGAGGGATCGGCGCGGCCCGCGAGCCGCTCACCGGTACTCCCCCGCCGGGCGTACCCGAGGACGCTGAACCGGCCGGCCGCCTCGCCGGCGAACTCCACGGCAAGGTTTCCTCCCTGGCGGAAGAG
>JBAZUN010000269.1:0-4365 GCA_041661365.1 Candidatus Latescibacterota bacterium | reverse complement strand
GACCGAACCCCACGGGCTGTTCACCGCGCCGCCGATCTCCTCGAACGGCAGGGCCGGCGCGGTGTAGGCCGCGGCCCGGCGGCCGCGCAATGCCTGATACCCCAGGGCAGTGTCGTCGCCGGCGCAGTTTCCCAGGATCCAGGCCTCCCAGGTATCGCGGAAGGTGTCGGTCAGGCCATACGAGGCCAGGGTCTGGTCCACCCCGGAGATCCCGTTCCTCGGCTCGGCGGTCAGCGCCCGGATGAAGTCAGGCCCGAACCGCTCGGCGAGGAAGGCGGCGTAGAGGTAGGTCTGCCCGTAGTTGGCGGCCCGGGCCAGGGCCGGCCACAAGGTCAGGTTCTGGTCCGGTCGGGCCAGGAACTCGGGGACCATGGTGGCATCGGTCTCGGGGAACCCGGTCAGGGCCTCGGCGTACCCGGACAACCCCTCGTTGATCCAGTCCTCCTCGTCCGAGTCCTGTCCCCAGTGAACCAGGTGCTGGTACTCGTGGGCCAGGGTTCCGCGGGCGAGGTACCGGTAGTTGCGCAGGTGCCCGGCGTCCAGATACATGATCTCGTGGCGGAGGCTCGGATCGGCCCAGGTCTCCATCCGGGGGTCGAAGAAGCCCACCAGGTTGGGATCGGTCAGCTCGAGGATGAGGATGTAGATCCGCGGGTCCCCGTCCACGTCCGGAGGAGGGCCGAAGACCTCGCCGGCGAGCTGGATCACCCCGCGGCCGGGGTCGGCGGGGGTCGCCTGCTCGAAGAGCGCCATCAACCCGTCCACGTCGCTCTGCAGGATCGGCCCGCCGTTGGTGTCCCACTGCCCGTCCTCGACAAAGACGTGGCAGAACTCTCCCTGCTGTCGGCAGGTGGCCCAGCGGTACGCGCCAACGCCGGCTACCGGGAACTGCAGCCGCGTGCCGATCTCGACCGAGGCGGGTGTCTGGAAGATGCCGATCGGTTTCCCCGCCGGCATGAGGAAGCGCTCGGGATGCTCCTTCAGGAACTGAGTGCCGCAGGTGCGAGCCTGCGCTGACCTCGGAGCCGTGGTCGCCAGGACCAGCAGCGCAACGGCGGCAAGGGTCAGAGGCTTCACTATCAGAACCGGCGCACCAGGGCCAGGGAGAGACGGCCGCTCCCGGGATCGCAGGCCGACTCCAGCTCGAGGAGCGATCCGTGCGAGGTTCCCCCGGCGGCGACGCCGCGAGCCGCGTGCACCGCGGCGACGAGGTGGTTGACCGCGACCAGCCCGCCGGCGTACACGATCCCGCGCCGGGCGTTCTCGCCGCTAGCCCGCAGGTCGCGGTACCTCAAGCGCGCGGCTTGGGTATCCCATTCCCAGTAGAACTCGGGGCCGTCCGGGTACAGGTCGGGCGCCGGTCCCTCGGAGAGCCTGGCGTAGAGGTTGTGCTCCACCGTGCTGCCGTAGAACCCCAGGTCGTCGAGGAAGCGGGAGTCCTTGCCCTTGGGGCGGGCGCCGGCGTGCTCGGCGGCATAGGCCCGGTAGTTGTCCTCCCGGACCTCGGCGAGACGGTGGCAGCCGAGGTACCCGCCCCAGAGGACCAGCTCCGCGGCGAGAAACCGGCCGGCGCTGACCGGCTTGCCGGTGTACCGCTGGCCCCACCCCGGCACCAGCAGGGAGCGCCAGAAGGCGCCCCGGGCCGAACGACCGTCGGCCACGGCCGGAGGGACGGCCAGGACTACCAGGAGAACCGCGACGAGCAGTCTACGCATACGGCAATGGGGATCTCAATCGAACGGCCGCACCGCCAGGAGCATCGGCACCTCGCCGTTGCTGCCGGGATGCAGGGTGAAGACGAAACGGGTGCGTCGGTCGATGACCGCCTGGTCGACCCCGCGGGCGCGCTGGCGGGCGGTGCGCGCCGCGTCGATGGCGCTCAAGGCATGGTTGACCAGGATCAGCCCGCTGAGGTTGGTTGCCCGCTTGAGGTAGCGGTTGCTGTCGTCCCGCTGTTCCTCGTAGTCCAGCCGCAGGTCGGAGATCACCGACTCGACCGAGTCGATGTCGGTGTAGTGCTGGACCAGGTTGCCGGTCTGGGCAAAGGTCAGGTCGTCCCAGCCAGCGACGAACTGGTCGTACTTCCCCAGCAGCTCGTAGTACTGCTGCTTCTCGCTGCCGCCGCACTTGCCGAACTCGCCGTTGACCACCTCGGTGCTGCACGGCATGGCATGGGTGAAGGAGTTGTTGCGGATCGCCTTGGTGGTGCTCCGCCAGGCCAGGTAGTTCTCGGCGCTCCAGTGGGCGTCGGCCACGGCGCGGAAGTCGTCCTCGAGGTCGTTCCCCTTGCCGGTCCAGACGAAGTACATGCTGGCCGCGGCCACCTCGACGCCGAGGAAGATGGCGGCCTTCTTCTTCGAGCCGGCGTAGTACTGGCCGGTTCCGGGAACCAGGGCCGAGAAGAGAAAGGCGCGCCGCGCCGAAGGCCCGGTGCTTTCGTCGCCGGACACGGCCTCATCCCCTGGAGCCGCGGTCAGGTCGCCGGCATCGGCGGGAAGCGGCCAGTTCTGGACGTACCCCTCTTGCGAGGCCAGGACGCTGGGCAGCTCCTGGGCCGCGGCAGCACCGGCCAGAAGCGCGGCAGACAGCACAGCGGTAACGATCCTGCACACCATGGGGCAACCTCCTTCAGTCACTCAGCTTGTTGAGGATATGCCTGGCCAGGTGGTCGTTGATCTCACGATGACGAGGAACCGGCTGTGCTGCGCCGGTCCGCGGATTCCGATACCAGTCGTGCATAGTGTCGCGTCCGAGAAATACCTTGGCATTCGCGGGCCGATTCATCCCGGCCAGCGTCGTTCCGCTCGCTTCCTGTATCTGTCTGTCGATACAGGGCGTTCGCGCGCCTAGCTGGCCGGGCGACTCGCCCCGCTCGGTGTCACAACCTACTTCTCGGACGCGACACTAGCACCGTGACGCACCAGTTGGCACCCATACTCCTCGAGTCGCCTGACGAGCTCGATCCTCTTCAAGGCACCACCAGCTCGGCGGTTCGTCGAATCCCCGGGATCTCGCCGCTGACCATGTCCCGGTACAGCTCGCGGAGGTTCTCCATCAGCTCATCCAAGGTCGTTCCCTGACTCATGTAGTCGGGGAAGTCTACCAGGTACCCGAGCCAGTATTCACCGTCCTGCCAGTAGACGAACCTCCGCGTTTCCATCGTCACCCCCGTTCCTTACAGGTACCCGAACAACACCGTAAGGTACGCCTTCCACGGGCTTCTGTCCGCCAGCTCGTCGATCCCGTACGCCAGGTCGGCCTGTACGCGGGTCGGCACGCTGTAGTAGGAGATCAGGTCGAGGCGAAGCTGGCCACCCACGTCGCGGACCGGGGCCTTGCGACCGTATCGCGGGTCCGGGTCGTCCCACCGGCGGTCCCAGGCCTTGCCGGCCTCGGCGTAGACCGCGGCGTAGGCCTTGTCTAGGTAGAGCTGCAGGAAACGGGCGCCCCAGTCCTCGATCAGGGGGAACCGCAGGGTGGCGCTCCCCATGGCGGCCTTCCGCCCCTCCAGGCTGTAGAAGGTGTAGCCGCGGAGGTACTCGATCCCACCGAGGCGGAAGTCGAAGAAATCCCTGACCCGCTCCGGGTCGTCGACCTGGTCGCTGTCGATCCACCCGCCGAAGCCGCGCAGGCTCAGGGCACTGCTGCGCGGCAGGCCGATGTGCTCCTGCCAGTCGACCGCAAGCTGACCGTAGTTGAGTCGCAGGTACTCCTCGTCAAGAAAGTTGGCGCTGGGATTGAACCCCTCGACAAAGTAGTTCAGGAAGCGATCGTAGCGAACCTCGAGCCGGCGACCCCGAGGATTGATCTCGCGGTCCCGCCGTCGCTCCAGCTTCTCCAGCCGCCAAGCCAGACTCAGATCGATTCCTTTCAAATAGGTATAGCCATACGGCTTCTGCGACACCCGTACGTAGCCGATGCTACTGTTAGGGTCATCCTGCCAGGCATCACTCTTTACTACAGCATCATAGCGATCGACGGCAACCGATGTTTCCAGTTCGCCGTATCGGCCCAACCGGCCGCGTCCACCGATGGCCATGCGATACAGATTGTAGTCCACACCAGTGACATATCCGCCGCGTTCCTCGGTGCTGTCGGCCCGGGACGACCCCCGCTTCTGGTGATAGGCTTCGAGGAACAGGGTCGGCCGCCAGCCCCGGTACTCGTAGATGGCGAAGAGATCCCGGTCGCCGTTGGCCGGGGCCGCGGCCAGACCGACGAAGACGTTCTGGCGCCCCAACGCGTCTCCGGAAGAGAGGTACACCCCGCCCTTGAACCGCCCCTCGTCGATCATCAACCGCGGCATGACCGCGGTCTTCAGGAAATCGATGGTATACGGATGAGGGACGGGAGCCGCGGCAGCGG
>JBAZUN010000268.1:0-8207 GCA_041661365.1 Candidatus Latescibacterota bacterium | reverse complement strand
TCCCCCAATGAGCATAGACCCGCACCCGGTCGCGGAGGTGGCCGCCCAGCAGGGCGTGCACCGGCACGCCGAACTGCTTGCCGCTGATGTCCCACAGGGCCTGGTCGATCCCCGACAGGGCCGTCATCAGGACGTTGCCGCCGCGGTAGAAGGCGGAGCGATAGATCTGCTGCCAGTGCTGCTCGATCCTCAAGGGGTCCTTGCCGACGAGGTACTCGGTCAGCTCCTCCACGGCGGCAGAGGTGCTCCGGGGCTTCCCCTCCAGGGTGGTCTCGCCCCACCCCTCCAGGCCGGTATCGGTGGTTATCTTTATCAGCCGGATCCGTGGTCGTGGGGCGAACTGCTCGACTTTGGCGATCTTCATGGCGTCCTCCGTACGCACGGGCCGTGGGCGCTCGCACCCATGACGACCGATGCGAGCCGGATTGCGCGGCTATCTTACGGGGACATGAGACGTGGGGCAAGGATCGCGAGGGGACCGAAGGTGACGCACTCGCTTTAAAGAAATCCGAGGAGACGGGAGATGACCGATCGCACGGAGTGGTTCGCCCGCAAGGGGTGGGGGGTGTTCTGCCACTGGCTGGGCGCCGCGCCTAGCACCGACGGGGGCGCCGGCCTGAGTGCCGAGGAGTGGAACGCCTGGGTCGACGCCTTTGACGTCGACGGGCTGGCCAACCAACTGGCCGGGATCGGGGCACCCTACTACTTCCTCACCATCGGGCAGAACTCCGGCCACTTCCTCGCCCCCAATCCGGTCTACGACGAGCTGGTGGGGATCGATCCGAGCAAGTGCTCTCGCCGCGACCTGGTCGCCGATCTCCATGCCGCGCTGCAGCCGCGGGGGATCGAGCTGCTGGTCTACCTGCCCAGCGGGGCCCCGGCCGCCGACCCGGTGGCAATAGAGCGCTTGGGGTGGGAGTGGGGGTTCGAGGGGAGCTGGCCCTCGAGCTGGGGCACGCGGCGCACCAACAAGCGCCTGGCCGAGTTCCAGCAGCGCTGGGAGCGGATCGTACGGTGCTGGTCGCTCCAGTGGGGCCCCAAGGTGCGGGGATGGTGGATCGACGGCTGCTACTTCGCCGACGAGATGTATCGCCAGGACGGTGAGCCCGGCTTCGGCAGTTTTGCCGCGGCGCTGCGGGCAGGGAATCCCGAGGCCATCGTCGCCTTCAACCCAGGGGTGCTGGTGCCGGTCATCTGCCATTCCGAGCACGAGGACTTCACCGCCGGGGAGATCTCCAACGCCCTCCCCGAATGCCCGGGTCCCTGGGTGGAGGGCTACGGCCACCGGGCCCGGTACCACCTGCTCAGCTATCTGGGCCAGTCCTGGTGCCAGGGCCCGCCGCGCTTCCCCGAGGAGCTGGCCGTGGGGTATACCCGGCACGTCACGGGCCGGGGCGGGGTGATGACCTGGGACGTGCCGATCGAGCGCACGGGCCTGATCCCCGGGCCGTTCCTCCGCCAGTTGGAGGCGATCGGCGCGGCCCAACCCCAGAGTTGGCTGGCCGGTGGTCCGGTCCCCGAGGCGGTGGTCCGCTCGACCCGGGCCTTGCGCGAGCGTCTGCTGGCCGATCCCCATCGTCCCCGGTACCACTTCTGCGTGCCCGAGGACATGGGGATGCCCGGCGACCCGAACGGGGCCTTCTTCAGCCAGGGCCGGTATCACCTGATGTACCTCTACAACCGCAGCGGCGCGGGGTTCTGCTGGGGGCACGTCTCCAGCGCCGACATGGTCCACTGGCGGCACCACCCCGATGCCCTCGGCCCGGGGCAGGGGGACGAGGGATGCTTTAGCGGCGGGGCCTTTGTCGACGAGGACGGCACCGCGACCCTCTCCTACTGGATGCTCTGGGGTGACCGGGGGATCGGCCTGGCTCAGAGTAAGCCACCTGGATACGACACCTGGACCAAGCTGGAGGACAACCCGGTCATTAAGTCCACCGAGTGGGGGGTGAGCGAGCTGAAGGACGGCCAGGGGCACCCCTTCTGGGTGGGCTCGGCCGATCCGTCCAATATCTGGAAGGAGGGCGGCCGGTACTACCTGCTCACCGGGAATCTGCTGGTGCTCAACAAGCTGGGCCGCGCCCCCGAGTCTCCCGAGTCCGAGCTGGGCGACCGGCTCTACCTCTTCGTTTCCGACGACCTGCGGCAGTGGGAGTACCTCCACGTCTTCTATCAGCGCCGGCCCGAGTGGACCGACCGCAGCGAGGACAACATGTGCCCCAGCTTCCTGCCCCTGCCCGCCGCTCCCGAGGGCGGGCCGCCCAGCGGGAAGCACCTGTTGCTCTTCATCAGCCACAACCTGGGCTGCCAGTACTACCTGGGCGCCTACCGGGACCTGCGCTTCCATCCCGAGTCTCATGGGAGGATGACCTGGGTCGACAACACCTACTTCGCCCCCGAGGCCCTGGTCGACGGCCGCGGGCGCCAGATCATGTGGGCCTGGCTGCTGGACAACCCCGAGGGGGAGAAGGAGCGGGGCTGGTCCGGGGTGTACGGCCTGCCCCGCAGCCTGTGGCTGGGGGAGGACGGGACTCTGCGCTTGCAGCCGGTCGAGGAGTTGGGGGTCCTGCGAGGCGCGACGCGGCGCTGGCGGGCCCAGACCCTCGAGGAGGGACAGGTCAAGGTTCTGGAGGGGATTGACGGCCTCTCCTGCGAGCTGGCCCTGGAGATCGAGCCGGGCCAGGCGGCCCGGTGCGGCCTGAAGGTGCGGGCCTCGGCAGACGGGGAGGAGGAGACCCTCCTCTACTACGACCGGCTGGCTCAGGAGCTTGTCTTCGACGCGACGCGGAGCGGGTCGACCGGACGGCGAGTGGTGGAGCGGGCTCCCCTGATCCTGGGGCCGAACGAGGCCCTGCGGCTCGGGTCTTCGTCGACCGGTCGGTGGTCGAGATCTTCGCCAACGCCCGCCAGGCCATCGGCCGGCGGGTCTACCCGCGACGGGCGGACAGCCGGGGGGTGGCCCTCTTTGCCGAAGGCGGGGCAGCCAGGGTCAGACGCCTTGTCGCCTGGGAGATGGCCGCGGCCAATCCGTATTGAGCCGGGGGCTTGACGGCCGGGCAGGGGAGCAGCAGTTTTGCCGGCCATTCCACCGCGGGCCGCTCAGCCGGCACGGTATCGAGGCGCGCGCCCCCCGGGCTCCGCCGCAACTTCTACCTCCACCCATCCCCCGCCAACGCAGACCCCACGCGGGTAAACCAGGACAAGAGGAGGATCCCTAGTGCACTGGATAGACTGGGCGATCGTGGTGGTTCCACTGGTCGTCATAACCTGGGTCGCCCTACGCGCGCACAAGTACGTGAGGGGCGTGGCCGACTTCCTCACCGCCGGCCGCGTGGCCGGCCGGTACGTGCTCTGCGTTTCGGGCGGTGAGGCGGCCTACGGGCTGATCAGCCTGGTGGCGGTCTACGAGAGCTATTACGCCTCCGGCTTCGCCTACGGTTTCTGGGGAGCGGTCTCGGCGCCGATCTCCATCGTCATCGGGTTGACCGGCTTCTGCGTGTACCGGTTCCGCGAGACCCGGGCCATGACCGTGGGGCAGTTCCTGGAGATCCGCTACAGCCGCAGCTTCCGGGTCTTCGCCGGGATCCTCCAGTCGATCTCGGGGATCATCAACTATGCCCTCTTCCCCGCGGTCGGGGCCCGCTTCCTCGTCTACTTCTGCGGTCTGCCGGTCTACATCGATATCTTCGGCTGGTACTTCCCCACCTTCGCCCTGCTGATGCTGCTCAACCTGAGCCTGGCGGTCCTGGTGGCCACCAAGGGCGGCCAGATTACCATCATGGTCACCAACTGCGTGCAGGGGCTGCTGAGCTACCCGGTCTACGTGGTGATCGTGGGGTACGTGCTGTGGCACTTCTCCTGGTTCCAGGACATGGCCCCGGTCCTGCTGGACCGAGCGCCGGGGAAGAGCCTGATCAACCCGTTCGACATCACCGAGTTGCGCGACTTCAATCTCTTCTACGTCCTCGTCGGCATCCTCGGCACCATCATCAACCGCCTCGGGTGGTCGGGGAACCAGGGGTACAGCGTGTCGGCCCGCAACGCCCACGAGCAGAAGATGGCCGGCGTGCTGGGCTCCTGGCGCGGCGGCTTCGAGAGCATGATGTACCTGCTCCTGGCCGTCGTCGCCATGGCCTACCTGAACAGCGACAAGTTCCAGGGCGGGGACAAAGGCGCCGTGGCGGTCCGCACCGAGCTGGCCGTCAAGGCGGTCAACGACGTGGCCGAAAGCCAGGAGTTGGCTCCGGTGCGCCAGGAGGTCATCAACTACCTCAACACCGGCACGATAACCCCGACCATGCAGGGGATGCTCGACAAGACCGCGGCGCTCAAGGCCAAGGAGGAGGCCGACCGCGACCGGCTGCGGTACAGCGCGGAGAAGAAGAAGGAGGCCGCCGTCACCAGCGACGCGGAGACCCGCCAGCTCGCTCGCGAGGCCCGGGTGCAGAACGCGCGGGACGCCATCCAGTCGGTCGATCCCAGCGCGGCGCAGACCTTCAACACCATCTTCGGCCAGATGCGCGTGCCCATGGCCCTGCGCTACATCCTGCCGATGGGCATCACCGGGCTGTTCCTCGCCATCCTGATCTTCCACATGGTCTCCGTGGATATGTCGTACCTGCTCTCGTGGGGGAGTATCCTGGTGCAGGACATCGTCCTTCCCTTGCGGAGCAAGCCGTTCACCCCCACGGAGCAGTTGCGTCTGCTGCGCTACATCATCGCCGCGATAGCGGTCTTCGCCTTCTTCTTCAGCTACTTCTTCGGCCAGGTCGACTATGTCCTGATGTTCTTCGCCATCACCGGCGCCATCTGGCTGGGCGGCAGCGGCCCCTGCATCACCCTTGGCCTGTACTGGAAGCGCGGGTCGACGGCCGCGGCCTGGGCCGCCCTGATCTCGGGGTCCAGCCTGGCGGTGGCCGGGATCCTGCTGCAGAAATTCTGGGTCGGCGGCATCTACCCGTGGCTCTTCGCCAACGGCTATGTCGACTCGGTGGCCTACTGGCTGCAGTGGGCGTCCTCTCCCTTCGAGCCGCTGGTGACCTGGCGGATGAGCAGCGAGAAGTTCCCGATCAACTCCCAGGAAGTCTTCGCCATCAGCATGATCGTCTCGCTTGGACTGTACGTGGCCATCTCCCTGGTCACCTCCCGCGGTGGACGCGCCTTCAACATGGACCGGATGCTGCACCGCGGCATCTACCAGCGCGAGGTGGTGCATCATGAGGCCGCCAAGACGGAGGAGAAGCGCTGGACCCCCCGCTGGCTCGTGACGCAGCTCATCGGCATCGACGACCAGTATACCCGCGGCGACCGATGGCTGGCCTGGTCGGTCTTCATCTATTCGTTCGGCTGGGGCTTTGTGATCAGTTTCGTCGGGGTGGTCATCTGGAACCTGATCGATCCCTGGGGGAACGCCGGCTGGTCGAACTGGTTCTACCTGAACAACTTCCTCATCGCCGGCGCCATCGGCGTGGTCTCGACGGTCTGGTTCACCATCGGCGGTACGATGGATCTGCGGCGGCTGTTCGTCGACCTGGCCGCCAAGGAGGCCAATGTGCTCGACGACGGCCGCGTCATCGGCCACGTCTCGGCCGACGACGTTGCCCTGGTGGAGCGGGTCGAACACGGCGGCGCCACGGAGCCGCCGAAGAGCGACCTGCCGTCCAAGGAGGACCAGCGCCCGTCGTGAGTCGGCGCTGAGACGCTGAGACGAGCCAGCACGCGAAGGCCCCTGGGAACCGGTGACGCCGGTCCCCGGGGGCTTTCCTCTGCCGTACTTGACAACCGCCCAGAACCGGCCCTCTGTACCCGCCGCATGATGAAAGATCAAGGAAAGCGGGCCGCGACGTTCGCGACGGAGCGCATCGGCCTCATCGGCCTCGGTCTGGTCGGCTCGGCCCTGGCCGAACGGCTCCTCGCGCACGGGTATGCCGTCGTCGGGTACGACATCGATCCTGCCCGGAGTGAGGCGCTCAGATCCGTGGGAGGCGAGCCGGCCGCCGGTCCCGCCGCCGTCGCCGAGCGATGCACCCGCATCCTCCTCTCACTGATGACCACGGCCATCGTCCGCCAGGTCGTCGAGGGCGAGGGAGGGATCCTCGCCGCGGCTCGTCGGCCCGAGTGCCTGATCGATACCACCACCGGCGACCCCGAGGAGACCGCGGCCCTGGCCGAGCGACTCGTTGACCAGGGGATCGCCTACCTCGACGCTCCGATCAGCGGCTCCAGCGAGCAGATCCGGCACCGGGCCGGGACCTTCATGGTCGGTGGACAACGCGAGGTCTTCGAGCGCTGCCGGGAGCTGTTCGCCGCGTTCAGCGACCGGGTCTACTACCTCGGGCCGTCCGGCACCGGCAGTCGGGCCAAGCTCGCCGGCAACCTGGTCCTGGGGCTGAACCGGGCGGCCTTGGCCGAGGGGCTGGTCCTGGCCGAGCGCCTGGGCCTCGACCTGCCGGCCTTCCTCGAGGTGCTGCGGCACTCGCCGGCCTATTCGGTTGCCATGGACGCCAAGGGTGACCGGATGCTCGACGGCGACTTCACGCCCGAGTCGCGGGTGCGCCAACACCTCAAGGACCTGGAGCTGATCCTCGACTACGCCCGGCGGGCCGGACAGGAGCTGCCCCTCGGTGCGGTTCACCGCGACCTGCTGGTCAAGGCCGTGGCCGCCGGTGACGGCGACCTGGACAACGCGGCGGTGATCCGCGAGATCCGCCGCCGACACACCTGACGCGCGGGAGCTGATCGAGGTACGACCACCTAATCGGCCGTGAAGAAGGTACCGGCTCTCAGACACTGCCCCTCGGATCCGGAGCTGCCATGCTGATCATCGATTGCCACGCCCATGTCACTTCGTCCGACGAGGTGCGGTACCCGCCCCGGAAGGACCCTCTGCGGGTGCCCGGGGGCCAAGGGGCGCTGGAGGATCTGCGCCGGGTCAGCCAGGCCAATGGGGTGACGGCGGTGCGGGCCGTGCAGACGGTCTCGTTCTACGACTACGACAACCGCTACCTGGGCGACGTGGCCCTGGCCAATCCCGGTTGGGTCGCCGGGGTCTGCACTCTGGATCCAGACGATCCCCGCGGCCCGGACCTGCTGCTGCGGCTCGTGCGCGACTACGGGGTGAAGACCCTGCGCAGCGTCCCGGGCGACCAGCGCCGGACCTTTGATCACGACGGGGTGCGGTCCCTGTGGCGGGTCTGCGCCGAGGAAGGCGCCACCGTCGACCTCTTCCTGATGAACCCGGACTGGGTCGACGGCGCCGAGAAGCTCCTGCGGGAGTTCCCCGGGCTGGTGGTCGGCTTCGACCACTGCATGGACCTCAAGCCTGGCCCGCTCTACCACCGGGTCCTCGGCGAGGTTCTGCGCCTGGCCAGGCACCCGACGCTCATCGCCAAGGTCGACTTCATCAGCACCGGCACCGAGATCGGCTATCCCGGCACCGATCTCCACGAGGCGGCCCTGCAGATCATCGACGCCTACGGCCCCGAGCGATCCGTCTGGGGCAGCAACTTCCCCAACGCGCTGTGGACCCCGAAACTCACCTACGCCGAGCACCTGCGGATCTTCACCCACGAGCTGCCGCTCGGAGCAGTGGCCCGCGCCCAGGTGCTGGGCGGCACCGCGCGTCGCCTCTGGTTCCCCGAGCTGACATAGCAGCCCGTTGAAAAAGCCCATTAGGGCTGCGGCCGGTGCTGACGGGCCCTGGCGTCGTTCCGCTCGCGCTGCGCATCTTCCCTCGATGCGCTGTTGCTCGCGCGCCTAGCCAGGCCCCGCCATCCCTCGGCCTCGCCAGACAAAGCGACTTTTTCAACGGGCTGCTAGATCCCGAATACCCTCGCCGCGTTCCCCCCGAGCACGGCCGTCAGGTCCGGCTCGGGCAGCTCCGGCAGGCCGTTGCGGACCACCTCGAGCGCCTGGCGGTAGGTCAGGTGGCTGGCCGTGGGCGGCCAGTCCGTGCCCCACAGGATCCGCTCCGCTCCCAGCCCGCGTAGCAGCGCCCGGAGGAAGCCCAGGGCTCGGGGACAGCGCCAATCCCACGGCCGGTCCGCCACCCCGTAGAAGCCCGAGGCCTTGACCAGCAGGTTGTCCAGGGACCGGGCCGCCAACAGGCCGCCGTAGGTCGGGTGATCCGGCTCGAAGCACCGGCAGGGAACCCCGAGGTGGTTGCAGACGAACCGCACCGCCGGATGGCGCGAGGCCAGGGCCACGAG
>JBAZUN010000267.1:0-8213 GCA_041661365.1 Candidatus Latescibacterota bacterium | reverse complement strand
CCAATATGGAGGGATCTGCGGAACCGGGCAAGCGGCCGGGCCTAGGCCTCCTTCCTTGCGGGCTGCCATCGGTTCGGCCATCTTCGACCTGCTCGCTGATCGGCGCCAGGACCAGGAAGCGATGGCCCCATGGAGCACGGAGACTCCGACACGCTGGCGATGGGGGTAACCACGGCCGAGTACCTTACCGTCGCCTGGCTCTACACCTGAGGCCCGGGGACCCCGGTAGCGCCGCGCCTGGGGCGGAGGTGCCCGCCACCTGGCTCGAACCCCGCCGGCGCGCCTCCAAGAAAGGACCTTGACATGCTGCATCCCGTCAGCGAGCTGACTTACACCATCCTGCTGTGCGACGACCTGGAAGCGATGAAGCGGTTCTACTGCGAGCTGTTCCCGGTCGAGCCCCACGGCGCCTCCGACACCGGAGTCACGCTGCGGCTGGATTCCACCCAGTTCGTGCTGCGCAAGCGGACACGCGGGTATGACGGCCGCGGTCCCCGCCTCGGCATCCCGGGAGTCCAATTGTGCTTCCGCGTCGCCCCTGACGAGGTCGAGGGCTGCTACCAGGAGCTCGTGGCCCGGGGCGTGCGGATCGCCGAGCCGCCCACCGATCAAGCCCGCGGCCACCGGACGGTCTACTTCTTCGACCCGGAGGACAACCTGCTGGAGGTGTACGCGGAGATCGGCGCCCAGGCCGGCCAGGATGCCGCAACCCGGCGGTCGGACGAGCCTCGACCCGCCAAGCGGTGACTCTGCAGGCGCCCGGTACGGTCTATCGCGAGCTCTACCGCGAGTTGGCGGCCGGGTTCATCAAGGCTGAGGAGCCGCAGCTCGACGTGAGCTACACGGTTCACGACCGTACCACCCTGGCGATCAACGGGATGTACGTCCATCCCGACTTCCGCCGCCGTGAGGTGGGCGCATCACTCCTGGCCGCCTTGGCCCGTCAGGCTTGCGCGATGGACAAGGCCCTGGTGTCGGTCGACTACGAAACAACCAACATCGAGGCTTTCGGCTTCTGGACTCGGTGGTTCGAGCCGGTCTCCTGGAGTCACGAGCGGCGGGTGTAGAGAGCACGATCTCCGGGCCGGCTGACAGAAGCAGCGGACCCGGGAGGGAGATACAGGCTCATTCGACTACCGCAGCGCTCACCGCGTTGGCGACCCGCCGCAGCAGGCTGCCGCCGGCGGCCATCTGGTTGGTCAGCACCACGCAGACCAGCTGCTGTTCCGGATCGGCCCAGGCCGCGGTGCCGGTGGCGCCGACGTGACCGAAGGTGGCCGGCGAACACAGCTCGCCGAGGTAGTTGTACACCCGCGAACGGGCCAGACCCCAACCCAAGCCCCACGGCGCGTCCAGGCCCGCGTTCTGGTCGGTGGTCATGACCCGGACCGCTGCCGGGCTGAAGAGGCGCCGGCCCTGGTACTGGCCGCCGTTCAGGATGGCCTGGAGCAGGATCGCCAGGTCCAAGCCCGTGCTGTGCATCCCGCCCCAAGGATGGCCCATGTCGCGCCAGTACGGGCTGTTGGCCCCGAAGTGCTGGTCGTCTTCCGACTCCTGCATCGACGTACCACACCACACGGTCTCGGGGATCCGATAGCGTCCCAGGCCCAGCGCGCTCCTCCCCATGCCCAGGGGTGTAAAGAGCTCCCCTTCCTCGAAGTCCCGCAGCCGCCTGCCGCTCACCCGCTCGACAATCTCTCCGGCGAGGAGAGTACCCATGCTCTGGTAGGCGAAGCCCCTGCCCGGGGTGTAAAGCAGGGGCGTGCGCAGCGCCCCGGCGACGAACTCGCTCAGAGGCGCGTGGGCGCGCCGCAGGGCGGTGTTCTCCGGCAGCATATCGGGCAGCCCGGAGGTGTGGGACAGCAGGTAACGCACCCGCACCAGCGGCCGCTCTGCCCCGCAGAACTCGGGGAGGTACTGGCTTACCGGATCGTCGAGGGAGATCAGCCCGCGGTCCGCCAGGAGCATCAGGGCGCAGGCGGTCACGGGCTTGGTGATCGAGGCCAGCAGAAAGACCAAGTCGGCGTCCACGGCGGGGGCTCCGGTCTCGGGCCGCAGGTGGCCGTATCCGCGGGCGAATGCCAGCCCATCACGGCGGGCTACCACCAGGCTGGCGGCGCTGAGCTGGCCGGCCCGTTCGAGGGCTACGGCGGACATGCCCACCTGATCGGGAGGGATCGGCTTCATATCTCGTCGAGACGGATGGCGCGCTTCGCCTGGGCGGACTTGATGGCAGCGAAGGCCACGCGGGTGGCGCGGAGGGCTCGGGGAGTGGTAGGCCCGCACCAACTCCGGCACTTCTTCGCGTCAACGTGCTTACTAGGACTTATCTGGTGAGCCTGGCGGGAATCGAACCCGCGACCAACGGATTAAAAGTCCGCTGCTCTACCACCTGAGCTACAGGCTCTGACCTTAGCGCTGTCCGGGAGAACGGTGCTGGAAGGTATCCACACCCTCGGACAGCGTCAACCGAGGATGCTCAGCCCACCCGGTAGTGCTCCACCGCCTTCAGGTCCAGCTCCACCCCGAGTCCCGGACGGTCGGGAACCTCCACCAGGCCGTCGCGTGGGGTCAGGGCCCCGCCGATCAGGTCGTCGACCCGGGTGAAGTGGAGGGAATCGGACGGGATGGTGGCGTTGCGCACCACCGAGTGCACATGGGTGCCGTACGCCCCGGAGACCCCCAGCCCCAACCCCACCACCTGCAGCCAGACCGGCAGGCCGGCAGCCTCGGCCATCCCCGCGTTGATCAGGGTCGCCTCGACCGAGCCGCCGGTGTTGAACCCGTCCGCGGCCTCGGCCCGGATCGCGCTCATGATCTGCCGCGGGTCGTAGAGATGGGGGAACAGAGGGATCCGGGTGTGCCGGCGGAAGTCGCGGTACTGGTGCCAACCTGGCAGGTACTGGAACGGATCCTCGAAGGCCTGCACGTTGTACTTCTCGAGCTGACCGGCCAGCCGCAGGCTCGTGTGCAGGTCGCCGAAGGTGAAGTTGGGGTCAACGATGATCCCGTACCCAGGGCCGGCGGCCCGGGTCATCAGCTCGACCGTCTCGACGATGTTCCAGGGTCTGGCCTTGAGCTTGTGGGTCTTGAACCCGAGCCGGGCCCCCTCCTCGGCCATGGCGGCGAACTCGGCCGGCTCCAGGGGGGGCGACCAGTACCCCACCGGGACGCGGTCCCAGTGGCGGGTTCCCATCAGCCGGTTGGCCGGGACCTTCAGGGCCTTGCCGACGATATCGAACAGGGCCATGGCCATTATCCCGCCCTGGTTGGTCAGGTTGAGGGAGAGCGGGTCCACTCCCCTCCACTTCTCCTCCATTCCCTCACAGGTTTCGCCCCGCCCTCCCTCACCGATCCCGGTGATCCCCTCGTCGGTGTGGACCACGACGATCGGGATCGGCCGGTCCCGGTAGTCGGTCGGTCGACTTTTCTGGATGGAGGGCACGTGGGGAACGGCGGTCAGGTAGGTGTCGAACCGGGTGATCTTCATGGCGACCTCAGTTGAAGATTTGGCGCAACCACTGGAGCTTGCGCTGCTGATGGAGGCTACCCCCACCTTCGTGACCATTGTAGGGATAGACTTCGATCTTCCGCTCAACGTGTTCCGGTAGAAGGTTGTAAGACGCATACACCGTAGAGGGTGGGCAGATGGCGTCCCACAGACCGACCGAGTAGTAGGCGGCCCGTATCTTGGTTCGGCGCACCAGGTTCATGTTGTCGAAGTAGGACAGAGTGCGAAACGCCGGCTCGATCTGCTCCGGGAACCGCTTCAGGAAGTTGATGATCTCCTCGTACGGCCCCACCGAGATCTCCAGGGCCCGGCGGAAATGGGAGAGCCAGGGAACGTCCGGCGCCATCGCCGTCACCCGGGGACAGAGGCTGGCGCAGGCGATGGTCAGCGCGCCTCCCTGGCTGCCACCGACGGCCGCGATCCGATGGCTGTCCACCTCGGGCCGGCCGGCCACCACCTCGACGGCCCGGACCGTGTCCAGGTAGAAGGCCCGATAGTAGTACTCCTCGGGGTCGAGGATCCCGTGGGTGATGAAACCGCGCTCCCCCCCGTGGGTGGTGTCGACCCGCCAACCGGTGTTCCCCCCCTGGCCGCGCGAGTCCATGATGAAGGCGCAGAAGCCGTTGAGGACATGGGCTGCGAGTTGGTGGGGGTATTCCCGCCCGCCGGAGTACCCGATGAACTGGACCACGGCCGGCAAGGGACGCTCGACCTGCCTGGGCGTCAGGAACCAGCCCCTGACCCTCACCCCGTCCACCGCGTCGAAGGCGACGTCGTAGACCCTGGCCAGGGGCAGACAGTCGCTTACCTCGGTGAACTCTGGGTTGAGGGGAACGCGGGAGCTGTAGGCAAGCTGCGCGTTCCAGAACTCGTCAAAATCTTCCTGGGCAGTGGATTGTGGTGCATACTTCACAAGCTGTTCGTAAGGCCAATCGACACTGGCCATCTCCCCCTCCCGGGCACAAGGCCCTGCTTATTCGGCGACGAACACCTGCCTGAGCTGGTCCATGGTCGCGGCCTCGAGCTGCACCGCGGCAGCCGCGGCGTTCTCCTCGAGCTGAGCCACGCTGGAGGCCGAGGGGATCAGCGGCCCCATCCCCGGCAGGGAATGCAGGTAGGCCAGGCTGAGCTGGGCGATGGTGATCCCCAGGCCGGTCGCGATCCCGTCCAGCTTGGAGAGGTGGTCCTGAACCTCGCCGGCGGTCAGGCGCGCGACCTCTCCCTCGTCGTACAGGCGATCCCCGGCACCGACCTGGCGTCCCTTCAGGTACCGGTTGGTCAACAGCCCCCGGAGGAGCGGGCTGTAGGCCATGAAGGAGAGCCGGTGCTGGGCGCAGTAGGCCAGCACCCCCTGCTGTTCCGGCCGGGCGCCGTTCAGGGGGTTGAAGGAGTTTTGCACCGAGCACACTGCCGGGAGGGTGTGGGTTCGGCTGACCTCGGCGTACCGCTCCAGGTCAGCCACCGTGGCATTGGACAGCCCCAGGTACCGCACCAGATCCTGCCGTCGCAGGTCGGCCACGGCTTCCAGGGACTCCTCGATCGGGGTCTCGGGGTCGAGCCGATGGAACTGCAGCAGGTCGATGCGGTCTACCCCCAGCCGGTCCAGGCTGGCGTACACGCTGTCGAGGACGTTGGCCCGCGAGAGCCCGCAGTGATTGGGCGTCACGCCGTCCATCGCACCAGCCATCTTGGTGGCTAGGACGATGTTACGCCGTTCTTCTGAATGCTCGCGGAACCACTCGCCGATCACCCGCTCCGAGTTCCCCGAGGACTCGTTGTACCGGTTGGCCGTGTCCCAGAAGGTGGCCCCCAACTCCAGGGCCCGGTCCATGATGCGGAAGGCCATGTCCCGGCCGATACGCGACCCGTCGTTGCGCTCGGGGTATCCGAACTTCCAGGTGCCCAGCCCCACCCGGGCCACCCGCAGCCCGGATCCTCCCAGGCGCAGGTACGGCATCCCGTTGAAGCTGTCGAAGTTGAAGTCGATTCCGTAGAAGCGGCGATCGTACGGCACGACGAGATCCCTCCTCTCAGGCAGATGACTTGACGGCCCAGACCCGGGCCTCGGCCGGCACGGTCACCAGGCCCGAGTAGTGGGTAACCTCGGCCGCGCCTTCGGCGATCCGCAAGGGTTGCTGAACCACGAAGTCGGCAAAGGTGCGGCAGTTGTAGGCCACGTAGGCCGGGGTCAGAGACTCCACCCCAAGACTGACCGGCCGGGTGATATCAGGCCAGGCAACCGGTCCGGTATCGACCTGCCAGATAACGTCTATATCGTTGACGTTCATGGTCTTGATCGGAAATTCCAACCGGGCGTCCAAAGTGGAATCCGGGACCTTGAAGGAGACGGTCCCGATCAAGGGCACACCGGCGAGTGAGGCCTGCACCACCTCGTGGTCAATGCACAGCTCCTCGGTCTCCACGGTACACACCTGGCGGTGTATGGCCTCGAACCGACCGCGCCAGAGCCCCTGGTCCCTGAACCCGGCGGTGTGCATCGACCGGGTGCGGAAGATGACGAACTCCTCGTCCGAGAAGATACCGCAGAAGTCGTAGTTGTCGGCGTGGAAGAGGTTGTCACGGGCATAGGTGTTCTCGGACTTGCACGAGGCGAAGAAGAGGTACTCGGTAGCCTTCCCCGTGTTCCGGTCAATCAGGGTACAGGTCGACTCGACCTGCAGCCGGGCGTTGTTTCCCCGTCCCGGGGTGACGAAGGTCACGAAGGATCGGCCGTAGTCCAGCGCTCGCATGGGGTCCTCTCCAGGGTGTAGGGCGATGGGATCCGGTTAGCGTCCCTGCCACCGATCCCTGACCGGGTGCTGCTGGGCCTGGAGGAACAGGTCATTCCACTCCTTGGAGCCGTCGTCGGGCCGCGGCTCCAGCCTGACCCCCTCGACGTAGGCCGGTCCGTGTCCCGAGCCAAAGTACCCGTACCCCTGACCGGCACTGCCCATATGTACACAACTGCCATCGGGATAGACGATGGTATTGATGATCCGCGGTTTGGGCCGGTCGTACGGCTGCCCCTTGGCCGTGAACTCGGCCAGGATAGCATCAGGTACCCGGAACCGGGCCACCGCCTCCTCGTCGACCTCCACCCCCAGCCCCGGGGCCTCGGGCACTCTATGGTACCCGCCGACGATCTCGATCGGCCGCCGGAGGAGCTGGTGGCTGTCCAGGTTCATGCAGGTGATCGCCGGCCAGGTAGCGTGGGAGAGGACCGCGCCGAGGTGCGCGGCCCAGGTGGTGGTCAGGCCGTTCCCCACCAACTGGAGCCAGAATGGCAGCTCGGCCTCGGCGCTCAGGGTGGCCTGGCGGATAACCTGCGACTTGCCGGCGCAGATCACGTACCCGTCGCAGACCCCCTCGCGCACGTTGACGATATAAGGCGGCGAACCGAAGTGCATGGCGATCGGGCGGTTGATGGCGGCCCGGATCTGGCGGTTTCCCAGCACGTCGTGCTGGGGGATCGGGCTCTCGAACATGGCCACCTGGTCGAAGCGCTCCAGCCGCTTGATGACCGGGATGGCCGAGGCCGCGTTCTGCCAGGTACCATTGGCGTCGAGGTCGAGCTTGAAGTGGGGGAAGGTGACCTTGGTGACCGCCTCGACCTGGGCCACGATGTCCCACCAGGGCCGGGCCTTGAGCTTGAAGCTGGTATACCCGGCCGCCACCGCGTCTTTGGCCTCGGCGGCCCAGTCTTCAGGAGAGGCGTCGATCGACCACCAGGAGATCGGCACCCAGTCCCGGACCTTGCGGCCGAGCAGCTCGTGGACCGGCAGTTCCATGATCTTCCCCACGAGGTCGAAGAGGGCCATCTGGAGGCCGGCGCCGAGGGAGTCGTCGTTCATCCACTTCATCGGGCTCTGTCCCATCACCCGCTCCACCGCCACGTCGGTGACCCGAGCCCAGGTGTAGTGGATCACCGTCTCTCCCCACCCCACGTGGCCGGTGTCCGAGGTGACCCGGCAGAGCTCCAACACCCCCCAGTTGTAAACCTCGCGGGCGCTTATGTGCTGCTGCCGCTCGGTCATCGGGACGTCGACCACGATCCGTTCCACGTTGGTGATTTTCATCTAGATCATCCTCTCATTTCTATGTGGCAAAATTTGTTGAATCATCCAAACCCAAGCGTCGCGGTTGCGGGGTGGGTCGACCTTACCGGGTGGCCTGGTAGTACCGCTGGAACGGGCGACGGGCGAGTCCCTCTGGATCGAGCTCCACCCCCAGACCCGGCCCGGTGGGGAGCGGGATGTACCCGTCCTCGCTGCGCAGCACCTCGGGGTTGCGGAGCAGCTCGCCGGCCAGCTCCTCCTCGGCCTGGTTCCCCACGGTCTCGAGGATGTACCCGTTGCGGATGAACCCCATGGCCTGCAGCCCCTGGGCCACCGACACCGGCCCGTTGGGGTTGTGCGGCGCCAGGGCCACGTTGTTCATCGCCGCGATCCCGGCCAGCTCGTGGAACTGGCCGAAGCCGCCGCTGTTCCCCAGGTCGGGCTGGAACAGGTCGACCGCCTGGTCAATGACCATGCTCAGCATGTTCCGGTCGTAGACCGTGGCCGTCCGCTCCCCGGCGGCGATCCGGGGACCGCCACTGGCGTACGCGGCTTCCTTGAGCGCCTTGAGGCCGCGGACGTCCTCGGGCGGGAGCGGTTCCTCGATCAGATCGGCCAGCCCCCGCAGGGCGTGGACCAGTCGGATC
>JBAZUN010000266.1:0-8219 GCA_041661365.1 Candidatus Latescibacterota bacterium | reverse complement strand
CCGACGGCCTGCGGCGCGACGAGCGGATCTACAACATTTTGGATACCGGCGGGATTCTCGGGCGGCCGCCGCGGGTGGCGATCACCGACAAGTCCGGGGCCGACGGGATCGCCCATTGGGTGAACGAGTTCCTCGGCCTCAAGGGGGCCGTCCGGATCAAGAAGACCCGCATGGCCCCGATCATGCGCTGGGTCACCGATCAGTACAACGTCCACCATCGGATCACCACTATCTCGGACGAGGAGATGGAGGAGCAGATCCGCGAGCACCTGCCCGAGGCCTACATGGCGCACATGGGAGGGCGGACGCGGGGACGCTGAGCGCGAGAGCGAGGGACGCCGTTGAGATCGGGCCGGGACCGCTGGTGACGCAGCTCCGGCCCGATCCGTTCTACCGCAGGTGTTCCTGGAACCAAGCCACCGCATCGGGCACGTACCGGACCGGCAGGCTGTGGCCGCCGTCGTACCAGGTCAGCCGCTTGGCGGGGCTGGCGATGAGACTGCAGAGCTGCTCAGCGCCGGCCTGGGTGGCCATCTCGTCCTGCTTGCCGATCTGGACGAGGAAAGGTTGGGTGATCCCCGCCGCGTAGCTCTGCGGCGCCACCGGATCGGGCGCGGTCAGGCCGGTCGGCAGGGCGCTGGCCACGCAGACCTTGACGCGGGGCTCCACCGCGGCGAGGGGGAAGACCTGCCAGGCCCCCATGCTGTACCCGGCCACGCCGATCCGGTTGGAGTCGATCTCCGGCCGGGTGGCCAGGTAGTCCAGTCCCCGTCGGCAGTCCCGGACCGTCTGCTCGCAGATCTCCGCCAGGGTGAATCGATTCCGCTGCGGGGTCTGACCCTCTCCCGGCCAGATGTTCACCACCGCGTAGTCGTTCTCCGCGATCCGGTCCCCGTGGATCTGGGCGTCGATGGCGAAGACGGCGAACCCGGCGGCCAGCAGGGCCCGTCGCAGGTTCCCGCCGCTGACGTAGTTGTCGTCGTGGTACCAGCAGTCCTTGGACCAGGACCAGCCGTGCAGGAGCACGACGCAGGGGTACGGACCGCCGCCTACGGCCGGGGTCTCCAGGTAGGCCGGCACCCAGAAGGCGCGGACCCCTCGGTAGACGATCTTGTCGCGACGGGTGCCCCCCTCCTCCAGGCGCTCCACCACGCGCGCCTCGAGCGGGATCCCCGGGTCGTAGTTGTAGTAGGCCTTCACCGCGGTCAGGGCCTCTGGGCCCAGCGCGGCCATGGGCTGGTCGGGTGGCGCGAGCATGGCTTCTCCCGTGGCGAACGCGATGGTCAGGCATAGCAGCCCGCTGAAAAGCCCATTCGGGCTGCGGCCGGTGCTGGCGAGCCCTGGCGTCGTGTGCCGGATCGTTCTCGATCCGGCCACGTCCCTGTGCCCGCTCCCTCTGCGCATCTTCCCTCGATGCGCTGTCGCTCGCGCGCCTAGCCAGGCCCCGCCATCCCTCGGCCTCGCCAACCAAAGCGGCTTATTCAGCGGGCTGCCCAACCCGGCCAGCAGTCTCCGGGTGCTTCCCATCATTCCCCTTCTCAATCGACCGCGATCTCGACCCACCCCACGGTCACGGCCTCGCGGGCCAGGAGCTCCACCACGTTGGTCCCCTGGTGGAGAACGCCCGACGGTACCGCGAACCCGTTCAGGGGGAAGGTGGGTACCGGCTCCCGCGGCGAGACCGGCCCGGACGCGGGGCAGACGGTCCCGTTCACGCGGACCTCGAGGGTCGCGGCCGTGCCTTCCTGCAGGCCCAGCGCTACCACGGCCGAGGAGGTCGGGGCCGGACCGGTAGGCAGGCGGAAGGCCCGCCATCGCCCGGCCCCGATCGCGGCCGGGAGGGCGTACCCCTCGGGCTCGCCCGGAGCCCAGGTGTCGGCGTAGGTGACCACGTGCCGCCGCCTCTTCCCCTGCAGCGACTCCAGGGAGCCGACCTCGCGGAGGAGGGTCCCGTAGTCGTGCTCCACGTCGGCCATGGCGGTCTCGCCGTCCATGTAGTTGAACAGGTAGACCCGGTCGGCCCCGCGCTCCAGCATGGCCGCGGCCGCGCCGCGGACCGTCTCCAGGGAGTTCATCAGGTGTGCGGGGTACGCGGGGAACGGCCGGACCAGCACCTCCAGCCCGGCGCATAGGGTGGTGCCGATCCCCTCGAGCAGACCGCGCCAGACCTCCAGCGGCATGTCGGTCTCGATGCTGGCCCAGAAGGGGGTGACCACCAGCCAGTCGACCAGCCCGCGCCGGGCCCAGCCTACCGCGTCCATCCCCAGTCCCAGGGCGGTCTGCGGCCGGGACGGCACCCGCGCGCCGAGGCGGATCCGGTGGCCGCGTCGCTGCTCCCATCGGTCCAGCAGGCGCCGCGCCTCGGCGGTGAAATCGGTCAGGAGGGCCGCGCCTTCGGCCTCATGCCCGGGCCGGAAGTGGTACCCGAATCGCATCCAGTCCAGCTCGAGACCGTCGAGGTCGTACCGCTCGGCCAACTCTTGAACGAGCCGCAGGTGGTACTCGCGGACCTCGGCCCGGCCGTAGTCGAAGGCGCGGTCCGGCCAACTGGTGAAGCGGTACGGCACCCGGCGGTACTCGGGATGGGCGCGCCAGAACTCGCTGTGCATGAAGCAGGCCTCGTCGTCCACGCCGTGCAGGTCGTTCATCCGCATGGTCAGCCAGGGGGACAGGCCGCGGTCGCGAGCCCGGTTGATCCAGACCTCGTACACGTCGATCCCGTCCCGGGCGAGCTGCCAGGCCGTGTGCACCCAGCCGCGGGCGCGCGGCCGGTCCTCGGCCTTCAGGCTGGCCAGCAGGGGCTGGTCGTCCGGACCGTCCGGGTCGTACCCCCGCCAGATCGGGTCCCACACCCGGCTGTCGAAGCTGGTGCGCATGGCGTTGGGACAGAGGAGGAGCTCGCGCACCTGGGTGTCGGCGTACTGGTCGACCCAGGTGGCGACGGTCTCGGCGTTCAGGTGCTGGCCGGTCCGCGTGCCGAAGTAGTGGCTGTCATCCTCGTTCAGGGCGATACCAGGCATGGATTAATCTCCGGTCAAGAGATGAACAGGGAAGCCAGGGATCAGCCGTTTGCTGCCGGTCGGATCATCAGCTCGGTGAAGGCGCGGAACATGACCTCGGTCATGGCCGGCGGGATGGCCAGGGACTCGGGGTCGCCGTAGTTGAAGACGATGAATCCGCCGGCCGGGGTCGACCACTGCTCCACCAGCTCGCGGACCTCGGCCCGGACCTGCTCGGGATCGCCGGCCGGCAGGGTCTGCTGGATGTCGGCCGTGGTGAGGAAGCAGACCTTGCCGGCGAACCTCCGGCCGATCTCGGCGATCCCGTACGCCCGCGGCTGCTGCAGGTTGAGCACGTCGGCGCCTAAGTCGATGAAGTACGGCACGAACTCGTTGACGCGACCGCAACTGTGCAGGAAGAAGTGCCACCCGTGGCCGTGGATCGCCTCGGCCAGGCAACGGTACCGGTCGAGGAAGAAGCGCTCGAAGAGGGCCGGGCCGATGAAGGTCCCCTCCTGGGTGCCCCAGTCGTCGGTGAGGAACAGCCCGTCGATCCGGTCGCCGAACCGGCGGTGCAGCTCGGTGAACTGGGCCAGCCGGAACTCCAGGATCAGGTCGAGGACCAGGTCGGTCTTCTCCGGCTCCAGGTAGAGGTCCTCCAGGGCGCGCGCGAATCCGCGCAGCATGTGGAGACGCTCGATCAGGTTGAAGTGGCAGGTGACCACCCGGTACCGCTCGCCGGCCTCGGCCAGGGCGGTCTCGAGCCGCTCGTAGTAGTAGGGGTTCCGCGGGTCGGGCGGCCGGAACCGGGCCAGCCGGTCCCAGCTCTCCAGGGGGTGATGGACGACCTGGCCCATGTTCTTCTGCTCGGTGGCGGCCCAGCCGCATCCCCAGTCGTCCTCGGCGGCGTGGTCGAAGAACCACCCGCGCTCGGCCCTGTCCATCTCCCAGCAGTCCCACACGTCGTCCGGCACCCCGGCCACTTGGTGCTGGAAGAACGGCAGCCTGGGCGGGTGCCTGAACTCGATCGCGCGGGCAACGAGTTCCCGGCTGGTCATCTCGATCCTCCTGAGATAGGAGATTGTGCGTCTCGTCGCCGCGAGGGCAACGAGTATCCGGCGGTCAAGGTTACGTCGGGATACTGGCTCATGCAAGCGCGTCGCGGCTCTGGCCCGGCCCTGTTGCGGGCGCTATTATACCCCTGCCAACGTCTGCTCGCGGCCTGCCGCCAGAGCGGCGGTCGAGTCCGCCAACCGACCGAAAGGAGTCTCTTCCCATGTTGCCGAAGAAGGTGATCGCCACCGATCGCGCTGCCCTGCCCGTCGGCCCGTACTCCCAGGCCATCGCGGCCGGCGACTTCGTCTTCGTCGCCGGCGAGAAGGGGCTGGATCCCAAGACCAACAAGATCGTCGAGGGCGGGATCGCCGCCGAGACGCGGCAGACCCTGGAGAACATCAAGGCCATCCTCGAGGCGGCCGGGCTGACCATGGACCGGGTCGTCCGCTCGGTGGTCTACATGACCGACCTGAGTCGCTTCGGCGAGATGAACGCGGTCTATGCCGAGTACTTCCCCCAGGACCCGCCGGGACGGTCCTGCGTGCAGGTGGTGGCCTTGCCGGCCGGGGCCCACGTCGAGATCGAGGTAACCGCGGCCCGGTAACAGCCCGTTGAAGAAGTCGCTTCGGCTAGCGAGGCCGGAAAGGGGGAGTGAGATGGCCAGGAAGGTGAGATTGGGGATCGTGGGCACGGGCCGGCGGAGCATCGCCATAGGCCGGCTGTTCCGGGATCATCCGGCCTGCGAGGTTACGGCCCTGATGGACCTCTACCCGGCGGTGGTCGAGCGGGCCGCGGCGGCCCTCGAATTACCGCAGGCGCAATGCTTCACCGACTACGACCTCCTGCTGCGCGAGGCCCAGGTCGACGCCCTGCTCCTGACCTGTGACCCGACGGTCCAGGTGGACCTGGCCTGCCGCGCCATGGAGACCGGCCGGCACGTCTGCACCGAGGTGCCGGCGGCCTTCACCCTGCAGGAGTGCTGGGACCTGATCGCCGCGGTCGAGAGGAGCGGGTGCAAGTACCAGCTCATGGAGCAAACCCGGTACTGGGGGTTTGTCGAGGCCTGGACCCGCCTGCGGGAGGAGGGGGAGCTGGGCCACGTCTGCTTTGCCCAGGGCGAGTACGTCCACTACGAGCCGAATTGGAACAACTGGGTCGACCTCGACACCGGCGAGCTGCTGACTGGCCTGGAGCCGCCGGCCGGACGCCGCGTGGAGGCGACCTGGCGGTACCGGCTCTGGGCCGATCCGATCTTTTACCTGCCCCATACCCTGAGCCCGCTGCTCAAGATCCTCGACGACCGGGTGGTCAGCGTCTCGTGCATGGGCACGCGAGTCGGGTCGTACACCTACCCGGAGGAACGACCGCCGTTCCGCGAGCTCGAGTACGCCCTGATGCACACGGCCGGGGACACGGTGATGGCGGTCGGCGCCGGGTTCACCCTCCCCTGCGTCCGCCGCGGGACGACCAGTTGCCACTGGTACGAGGTGCGCGGCACCCGGGGGAGCGTCGAGTCGCCGCGAAGCCGGGACGACCGCTTCCGGATCTGGCGCGCGGGTCAGGAGAGCTTCGAGGCCGTGGACCTGGGGCTGGCCCCGCCCGACGCCGATTCCCTGCAGGCGCAGAGCGGCCACGGAGGCGCTGACTTCAAGCCGGTCGACACCTTCGTCCGGGCGATCCTCGACGACACCACCCCGCCGCTCGATGCGGTCCTGGCGGCGGAGATCACCGCGCCGGCCATCCTGGCCGCCGAATCGGCCCGGCTCAACGGCCGTCGCCTGGAGGTGCCTGACTTCCGGGCCAGGGCCGGAATCTGAATCCGAGGATGCGGCCCCGTGCCTCCCTCGGGGAGGCCGGGGGGCTACCTGCGAGGAGCAGGTCCTCGACGGCCGGCTGACCTCGTCTCCGCGCTGAGGTCGAATAGGGCTCAGGCAAGCGCGACCTCGATCAGGTGCCGGCCGGTGGCCACCGGGACCAGGGCCCAGTGCTGTCCCAGGTCGTGCCGGTCCTCCCAGGCCGCGGCCGCGCCGTCGACCCGGCAGGCGACCGCCGGTGCTTCCCCGGTCGCCAGCCGCACGACGAAGCCGTCCTCTCCATCGCACTCCAGCTCGACCCTGACCTTGGTGGCGGTGACCGCGGCAGCGTGGACCACGGCCCGGTCGCGGGCCGCCCACCAGCGATAGAGCTGGTCCAGGCCCATCGTCACCGGCGGCACGGGGAGCTCGCGCATCAGGCGGACCAGCTCCTCGATCGCCTGGCGGCAGGCCGGGTACCGCGCGATGTAGACCGGGTGGTAGAAGAACTCGAAGGTCAGGCGGTACTGCAGGGCCAGGGCAAGGGCCTCCCGGACCCGTTCGGGCTGGAACTCCTCGCCCAGGTACCCGACCTCGTACCCGGTGATCGGGATCTCGACGAGGTCGAGCCGCTCGTTCCCGTGCGCCGCGTCGTCCCACAGGTGCCGCGGGAAGGCCGACCCGTGCACGAAGCCGATGGTGTTCACCGGGTTGGTCGGCGGCGAGGTCCAGCCGAAGAAGCTGTTGTCCGCCTTGCACCCGGCCTCGCGCATCCACCGGCCAGGCTCGGCCCACCCGACCCAGCGGACCGAGTGGTTGACCCCGCACACGGAGTCGCGGCCGAACCGTTGGCGGAAGAGGGCGGCCTGGGCCAGCAGCTCCTCCCGGGTGAAGCCGCAGGGGTGCTGGTACCCGGTGACGAAGTTGAAGTGCACGGCCAGCTCGTGGCCATTGGCCTCGATGCGGGCCTGCTCGACCTCGTCAACGGCGAACCGGCCGTCCACCGGCATCAGGTTGAGGTGGTAGGGCAGGCCCAGACCGGCCATGAAGTCGCTGGCCGGAACCTGGATCCCCGGGGTGCACTCGTCGTCGCCGCCGAAGTAGAGGAGGGCCGGCGCCACCTGTCCCTGCTGCGGCGGTATCGGATCGACGAACGGTACCGGCAGCCGGCCGATCATGTTGGCCAGCAGGAAGTGGAAGGCGTCGGCGTACGGCACGGACCGGCTGTTCTCGGCCACCGGGCTGGCGTCTCCCCGTCTGAGGTACCCGTCGCCGTCGCGGTCGTAGTCCACGGGCCGGCCTTGCAGCAGCACCCACATCGTCTGGGCCAGGTCAAAGGCGAAGTAGAAGGCGTGGCCGCGACTGGACTCCCGATGCACGATCCCCGCCGCGTCCAGGGGCGTGGCCCGATGGCCGTCACCCGGCTGTTCCGGATCGCGGGCAAAGAGCCGGGCCAGGGACCGTCCCCGGTCGGTCCGCACCAGACGGACCGGCGAGGTAAGGATCAGCCGCTGCTCCGGGTCGACCGTGGCGCGGCATCCCCGCGTCACCGGGGAAGGGAGGAATTCGAGATAGGCGCTGATCGAAAAGGGGTCCGGCTCCTGATCGATGCGATCCTCGCCGGTCACGCCGAAAAGGTCGTCGAGGCCCTCGGTCGCTAAGCCGATGAGGATGCCGCCGGCCTCGACCCAACCGGCCAGGGTCGATGCGGCCCCGGACGGCAGGTCTCGAGCCCCGAGGTTGCCGAGGAAGAGGACCCCGACCTGGGAGAGCGCTTCCTCGCGACCGCAGTCCTGCAGGGGTAGAGGCCGGGGATCGACCCCCAACCGGGTGAGGATCTCGCGGATATAGGCATACCAGTAGTTCCGGCCCTTGGCCAGGACGGTGCACTGGATCTCGGGGTTCCAGGCATAGCGGACCGACAGAGGTCGACCGGAGATCGGGACAGAGGGGGCGTTCACGGGTCAGGCTCCTCGGGGATTGACGGGGGATGGCCTAGGCCGTTCTCTTGGGCTGCATCGCCGCGGGTTAAGATATCGCGTGACACCAGACGGGAAAGACAGAAAGGTCGACCCTGATGCCGGACCGCGCCTCCTCCTCCCTGATCCACCCCCTGATGCCGGGGATCCGCTGCCGCGAGCTGTGGAACCCGGACTGGCCCCGGGTGCTCCACGACGGCCAGCTCACGGGGTTCTCGCCCCTGATCTGCGGCATGCGCCAGGCGCCCCAGATCTGGGCCAGCATCCCGGTCGGCGGCGAGTTGAGCTGGGTGGAGCCGGTGACCACCGTGGACGGCGAGCGGCGGCTGCTCCTCGAGGACGGCCGGCTGCGTCTGCTCGACCTCGACGGCAAGATCCGGTGGACCAGCCCC
>JBAZUN010000265.1:0-8293 GCA_041661365.1 Candidatus Latescibacterota bacterium | reverse complement strand
ACGGCGAGGTCACCAAGCCCGAGACCATCAATTATCGCTCCTTCAAGCCCGAGCGCGACGGCTTGTTCTGCGAGCGGATCTTCGGGCCGGTGAAGGACTGGAACTGCCATTGCGGCAAGTACAAGGGGATCCGTTACCGGGGCGTGGTCTGCGATCGGTGCGGGGTCGAGGTGACCCAGGCCAAGGTCCGGCGCGAACGGCTGGGGCACATCGAGCTGGCCGTTCCGGTGTCGCACATCTGGTACTTCAAGTCGCTTCCCTCCCGTATCGGGGCGCTCCTCGACATCTCGATGCGCAACCTCGAGCGGATCCTGTACTACGAGTCCTACGTGGTGCTCGATCCCCGCACCGCGCCCCTGGAAACCCTGCAGTTGGTCACCGAGGAGGAGTTGGTCGACCTTCGCGCTCAGGGACACGATCCGGTGGTCGACATGGGGGCTCCGGCCGTGCGCTCGATGCTGGCGGCGATCGACATCGAGGTGCTGTCGGCCGAGCTGCGGACCCAGGTGCGCATGGAGACCTCGATCCAGCGCAAGCAGGAGGCGCTGAAGCGGCTCAAGGTGGTCGAGGCCTTCCGGCAGTCCGAGAACCGACCCGAGTGGATGGTGCTCGAGGCGGTCCCGGTGATCCCTCCCGATCTGCGTCCCCTGGTCCCGCTCGAGGGCGGTCGGTTCGCCACCTCGGACCTGAACGACCTCTACCGGCGGGTCATCAACCGCAACAACCGGCTGAAGAAGCTGATCCAGATCAAGGCGCCCGAGGTCATCCTGCGCAACGAGAAGCGGATGCTGCAGGAGGCGGTGGACGCGCTCTTCGACAACGGTCGACGCTCCCGGGCCGTGCGGGGCGACGGCAACCGCTCGCTCAAGTCCCTCAGCGATCTGCTCAAGGGGAAGCAGGGCCGCTTCCGGCAGAACCTGCTCGGCAAGCGCGTCGACTACTCCGGCCGCTCGGTGATCGTCGTCGGTCCCGAGCTGAAGCTGCATCAGTGCGGTCTGCCCAAGAGCATGGCCCTCGAGCTGTTCAAGCCCTTCGTCATCAAGAAGCTCGAGGAGAAGGGCCTAGTGCAGACGGTGAAAAGCGCCAAGAAGCTGGTCGAGCGCGAGCGGCCCGAGGTCTGGGACATCCTCGAGGAGATCATCCACGACCACTGCGTGTTGCTGAACCGGGCGCCGACCCTGCACCGGCTCGGGATCCAGGCCTTCCAGCCGATCCTGGTCGAGGGGAAGGCGATCCGCCTGCATCCGCTGGTCTGCGCCGCCTTCAACGCCGACTTCGACGGCGACCAGATGGCCGTGCACGTGCCGCTTTCCTTCGAAGCCCAGATCGAGGCCCGGCTGCTCATGCTGTCGGCGAACAACCTGCTCAAGCCCGCCGACGGCGAGCCGGTGATCATGGACAATCCGCAGGACATCGTGCTCGGCTGCTATTACCTGACCAAGGTGCGCTTCCCGCGCGCCGGCGAGAAGGAGGGACCCGAGCGACGCTTCGCCAGCTCCACCGAGGCCCGGGCGGCCTACGACGCCGGGCGCATCGGGCTGCACCAGCCGATCAAGGTGCGGTACGAGGGCGCGATGATCGATTCCACCGTCGGGCGCCTGATCTTCAACGAGGCCATGCCTCCGGAGATCGGCTTCATCAACCGCACGGTCGACAAGGGCGACATCAAGAAGATCACCGCCGAGGTTCATCGCCAGTTGGGGAATCGCCGCACCGCGGAGTTCGTCGACCAGCTCAAGCACCTGGGGTACCACTACGCCACCGTCGCGGGGATCACCATCTCCATCGACGACGTCGTGGTGCCCGAAGCCAAGAAGCGGATCATCGACGGGGCCACGGGCGAGGTCGAGAAGGTGCTCGACCAGTACAACAACGGAATCATCACCGACGGCGAGCGGTACAACAAGATCATCGACGTCTGGACCCACGCCACCTCGGCGGTGTCGCGCGCGGTGCAGAACACCCTCGAGCAGGCCGAGGAGGGGTTCAACTCGCTCTATATCATGAAGGACTCGGGCGCGCGCGGCAGCGAGGACCAGATCAAGCAGTTGGGCGGCATGCGCGGCCTGATGAACAAGCCGCAGAAGAAGCTCACCGGGGCGGTCGGCGAGATCATCGAGACGCCGATCATCGCCTCGTTCAAGGAGGGGCTCTCGGTCCTCGAGTACTTCATCTCGACCCACGGCGCCCGCAAGGGGCTGGCCGACACGGCCCTCAAGACCGCCGAGGCCGGGTACCTGACGCGGCGCATGGTCGACGTGGCCCAGGACGTGGTCGTCACCGAGGACGACTGCGGCACGGCCCAGGGGCTGTGGATCGGCGCCCTCAAGGACGGCGAGGAGATCGTCGAGCCGCTGGCCGACCGGATCGTCGGGCGGGTGCTTCTCGAAGACGCCGTCGATCAGGACGGCCGCGTCATCGTGGCCACGGGGACCCTGATCGAGGAAGAGGACGCGGCCCGCATCGCCCAGTCCGGCCTGGAACAGGTGCGGATCCGCTCGGTGCTCACCTGCGAGGCCGACCGCGGGGTCTGCATCAAGTGCTACGGCCGCAATATGGCCTCGGGGAAGATCGTCAACGTCGGTGAGGCCACCGGGGTCATCGCGGCGCAGAGCATCGGCGAGCCGGGAACCCAGCTTACCCTGCGGACCTTCCACATCGGCGGCACCGCCAGCCGCATCGCCGAGCAGTCGCAGATCACCAGCCGGCGTCCGGGCCGCGTCCGCTTCGTCAACGTCGACACGGTCAACAACCCCGAACTGGGCGTGGTGGTGACCGGCCGGAACGGCGAGCTGGAACTGCTCGACGAGCAGAACCGGGTGCGCTCCAGGGTCAACGTGCCGTACGGGGCCGTGCTCAAGGTAACCGACCGGCAGGATGTGGAAGCCTCCGAGGTGCTCTACGAGTGGGACCCCTACAACAACGTCATCATCTCCGACCGCTCGGGCGTGGTCCGTTTCAAGGACATCGTCGAGGGGGTGACCATGCGCGAGGAGACCGACGAGACCACCGGTCTGAGCGCTCGGGTGATCGTCGAGCAGCGCGATCGCTCCCTCAGTCCTCAGATCGAGGTTCACAGCAAGGACCGGGGCGTCCGCTCCTACATCATCCCGGTGGGTGCCCGCCTGCTGATCCACGACGAGGCCGAGCTGCATCCCGGGCAGGTCCTGGTCAAGATTCCCCGCGAGCGATCCAAGACGCGCGACATCACCGGCGGTCTGCCCCGCGTGGCCGAGCTGTTCGAGGCGCGGCGGCCCAAGGAGCCGGCGGTTATCTCCGAGATCGACGGTACGGTCCGCTTCGGCGGCCTGGTGCGCGGCAACCGGGAGCTGATCGTCACCGCGCTGGACGGTGAGGAGCGCCGGTACCTGATCCCCTACGGCAAGCACCTGCGGGTCCACGACGGCGACCGCGTGGTGGCCGGCGAGCGGCTCTCCGAGGGCTCGATCAATCCCCACGACATCCTGCGGGTGCAGGGGGTTCACAAGGTCCAGGAGTACCTGGTCAACGAGATCCAGGACGTGTACCGGTTGCAGGCCGTGGAGATCAACGACAAGCACATCGAGGTGATCGTGCGCCAGATGCTACAGAAAGTGAAGGTCACCGCTCCCGGGGACACCAACTTCCTCGAGGGGGAGGAGGTCGACAAGATCCGGTTCAACCGGGAGAACGAGAAGGTGCTCAGCGAGGGGGGCGATCCGGCCACCTGTCAGCCGATCCTGCTCGGGATAACCCGTGCATCCTTGCGCACGGACAGCTTCATCTCCGCGGCGTCGTTCCAGGAGACGACCCGGGTGCTGACCGAGGCGGCGGTGCAGGGCAAGGTTGACCGGCTGCGGGGGCTCAAGGAGAACGTGATCATCGGGCGCCTGATCCCCGCCGGGACCGGCATGGGGCTCTACAGCGGCGTTGCCTACCAGGATCTCACCGGCGACGACGGCGAGGCCGTGGCGGCCGAGCCCTACGACGGCCTTGAGGAGGAGGTCGGCCGCGAGGCGGAGACCGGCGTCCTGTAAGACCTAATATCAATGAAGTATTGACAATACGAGGGGCGCTGGTTAGTTTTTGAGTTTACTTGTGACCGCGCCCAAAGCGAGGGGATACCAGTGCCGACGATCAGCCAGCTCGTGCGTAAAGGCCGTGAGGGGTTCCGCCAAAAAAGCGACGCTCCGGCCCTGCAGCGCTGCCCGCAGCGACGGGGTGTCTGCACCCGCGTGTTCACGACCACACCCAAGAAGCCCAACTCAGCCCTGCGCAAGATGGCTCGCGTGCGGCTGACCACGGGCGTTGAGGTGACCGCCTATATTCCGGGCGAGGGGAACAACCTGCAGGAACACTCGATCGTCCTGGTCCGCGGCGGCCGCGTCAAGGACTGCCCGGGGGTCCGGTATCACATCATCCGCGGCGTGCTGGATGCCAGCGGGGTCGCCGAACGTCGTCAAGGGCGCTCCAAGTACGGCTCGAGACGGCCCGAGAAGGCCTGATCGGGCCCTTTTTTCGCGTTAGGAAGGATATGTCGCGCAGAAAGAAAGCGGTCAAAAGGCAGCTCCTGCCGGACCCGAAGTTCCACAACGTGCTGGCGACCCGCTTCATGAACAGCCTCATGAAGGAGGGGAAGAAGAGCGTCGCCGAGCACATCTTCTATCAGGCCATCGAGCTGATCGGCGAGCGCAGCGGTCAGGACGGCATCGAGGTGTTCCAGAAGGCCCTCGAAAACGCCAAGCCGGTGGTCATGGTGAAGTCTCGCCGCGTGGGCGGCCAGACCTATCAGGTGCCGATCGAGGTCCGGCCCGAGGAGCGGACGGCGCGGGCGATCCGCTGGCTGATCCGCTTCGCCCGCGAGCGGTCCGAGCGCACCATGGCCGAGAAGCTGGCCAACGAGTTCATCGCCGCCGCCAAGAACGAGGGGGCCGCGGTGAGGATGCGCGAGGACGTCCACCGCATGGCCGAGGCCAACAAGGCCTTTGCCCATTACCGGTTCTGAGCGGATCCCCAGATGGCAGACCGGTTCACCCTCGAATCCACCCGCAACATCGGGATCGCCGCGCACATCGACGCCGGCAAGACCACCACCACGGAGCGCATCCTGTTCTACACGGGACGGCTGCACCGCATGGGGGAGGTCCACGAAGGCACCGCCACCATGGACTGGATGGTCCAGGAGCGGGAGCGCGGAATCACGATCACCTCGGCGGCCACCGCCTGCGAGTGGAAGGGGTACCGGATCAACATCATCGACACCCCCGGGCACGTCGACTTCACCGCCGAGGTCGAGCGGTCACTTAGGGTGCTCGACGGAGCCATCGGCATCTTCTGCGCCGTTGGCGGGGTCGAGCCGCAGTCGGAGACGGTGTGGCGCCAGGCGGACAAGTACCAAGTTCCCCGCATCGCCTTCGTCAACAAGATGGACCGCAACGGGGCGGACTTCTGCAAGGTCCTCGCCATGCTCGAGGACCGGCTGCACAGCAACTTCGTCCCGATCCAGTTACCGATCGGCACAGGCGAGACCTTCACCGGGCTCATCGACCTCATCGAGATGAAGGCGGTCACCTACGAGGAGGGAAGTCAGGGGGCCAAGTTCTTCGAGAGCGAGGTGCCCACCGACCTGCTCGACAACGCCCTGCTCTACCGGGAGAAGATGCTCGAGGCGGTGGCCGACTTCGACGATCAGTTGCTGGAGAAGTTCCTCGACGGTCAGGCCATCGGCGCCGACGAGATCCGGGTGGCGCTGCGGCAGGCCACCGTGGCCCTCAAGGCCGTGCCGGTGACTTGCGGCTCGTCCTACCGCCACAAGGGAGTGCAGCGCCTCCTCGACGCGGTGGTCGACTACCTCCCCTCGCCGCTGGACGTCGGGGCGGTCAAGGGGACGCGTCCGGGGTCGGACGAGGAGGTGTTGCGTCACCCCACCGACACCGATCCGTTCGCGGGCTTGGCCTTCAAGGTGATGACCGACCCCTTCGTGGGGCGGCTGACCTTCGTGCGGGTCTACTCCGGCACCCTCAACGCCGGGTCGTACGTGCTCAACGCCGCCACCGGGCGCCGCGAGCGGGTCTCGCGTCTGCTCGAGATGCACGCGAACGACCGCACCGAGCGGAAGCAGGTGTTCGCCGGTGACATCGTCGCCGTGGTGGGGCTCAAGGACACGACGACCGGGGACACCCTCTGCGACGAGGCGGATCGGGTCGTCCTGGAGAAGATCGAGTTCGCCGAGCCGGTGGTCCACGTGGCCATCGAGCCCAAGACGCGGGCCGACCAGGAGCAGCTCCACGTGGCCCTGGCCAAGCTCAGCGAGGAAGACCCCACCTTCAAGGTCAAGGTCGACGACGAGACCGGGCAGACGATCATGTCCGGTATGGGCGAGCTGCATCTCGAGATCCTCATCGACCGGATGTTCCGGGAGTTCAAGGTCGAGGCCACCGTCGGCAGACCCCAGGTGGCTTACAAGGAGGGGCTCTCGCGCAAGGTCGAGGCGGTCGGGCGGTTCGTGCGGCAGACCGGCGGCCGGGGCCAGTACGGCCACGTCGAGATCGAGCTGGAGCCCGGGGAGCCGGGTACCGGCCTGGTCTTCGAGTCCGAGATCGTCGGCGGCACGATCCCGCGCGAGTACGTCAACCCGGTCAAGGAGGGAATCGCCGAGGCCATGAGCGCCGGCCCGGTGGCCGGATACCCGGTCGAGGACGTCAAGGTGGTCCTGGTCGACGGCTCCTACCACGAGGTCGACTCCTCGGAGATGGCGTTCAAGGTTGCCGGCTCGATGGCCTTCAAGCAAGGGGCGGAGAAGGCCGGGCCCTACCTCATGGAGCCGATCATGGACCTCGAGGTGGTGGTGCCCGAGCAGTACCTGGGCGACGTGGTCGGTGATCTGAACTCCCACCGCGCCGATATCCAGGGCATCAACCCGCGGTCGGACGCCCAGGTGGTGCAGGCGGTCATCCCGCTGAGCGAGACCTTCGGGTACGCCACGCGGCTGAGGTCGCTGACGCAGGGACGGGGGATCTTCACCATGCAGTTCTCCAGGTATTGCGAGGTACCCCGGAACATCACCGAAGAGATCGTCGCCAAGGTGCGCGGGCAAGACGGCAGATAATCGTAGAGCGCAAAACGCACAAGGAGAGGACTCAGCGATGGCCAAGGAAAAATACGCACGCACCAAGCCGCACGTGAACATCGGTACCATCGGCCACGTGGACCACGGCAAGACCACCTTGACGGCGGCTATCACGATGTACCTGGCGAGCAAGGGCATGGCCCAGCAGAAGTCGGTCGACGAGATCGACACCGCCCCGGAAGAGAAGAGCCGTGGGGTGACGATCAACGTCCACCACGCCGAGTACGAGACCGAGAACCGCCATTACGCCCACGTCGACTGCCCGGGACACGCCGACTACATCAAGAACATGATCACCGGGGCCGCCCAGATGGACGGGGCCATCCTGGTGGTGAGTGCCTCCGAGGGGCCGATGATCCAGACCCGCGAGCACATCCTCCTGGCGCGCCAGGTGAACGTGCCGCAGATCGTCGTCTACCTCAACAAGGTCGACATGGTCGACGACCCCGAGCTGCTCGATCTGGTCGAGCTCGAGACCCGCGAGCTGCTCTCCCAGTACGGCTTCCCCGGTGAGGACATTCCCCTCATCCGCGGCTCGGCCCTGAAGTGCCTCGAGGGCGACACCAGCGAGATCGGGATCCAGTCGATCGAGAAGCTGATGCAGGCCGTGGACGAATACATTCCGCTGCCGCAGCGCCCCGTCGATCTGCCGTTCCTGATGCCGGTCGAGGACGTCTTCAGCATCACCGGCCGCGGCACCGTGGGCACCGGTCGGATCGAGCGCGGGAAGATCAAGACCGGTAGCGAGGTCGAGGTGGTGGGGATCAAGGATACCCGCAAGACCGTGGTCACCGGCGTCGAGATGTTCCGCAAGACCCTGGACGATGGCCAGGCGGGGGACAACGTCGGTCTGCTGCTCCGCGGCGTGGAGAAGGATGACCTGATGCGCGGCATGGTCATCTGCGCTCCGGGGAGCATCACCCCGCACGTGAACTTCAAGGCCGAGGTCTACGTGCTGACCAGCAAGGAGGGCGGCCGCGAAAAGCCCTTCTTCACCGGGTACCGGCCCCAGTTCTTCTTCCGGACCACGGACGTCACCGGCGGGGTCACCCTGCCCGAGGGGACCGAGATGGTCATGCCGGGAGACAACGTCAGCCTCACCGTCGAGCTCTACCAGCCGATCGCCATCGAGCCGACCCTGAAGTTCGCCATCCGCGAGGGTGGGCGGACCATCGGCTCCGGCAT
>JBAZUN010000264.1:0-8294 GCA_041661365.1 Candidatus Latescibacterota bacterium | reverse complement strand
CTGGCCAGAACCACGGCCTGCTCGATCACGTTGGCCAGCTCGCGGACGTTCCCTGGCCAGGGATAGGCTTCGAGGGTGCGCAGGGCCGCCAGGGTCAGCCCCTGAACCGGGCGGCCGTGGGTCGCGGCGGCCCGCCGCAGGAAGTGCCCGGCCAGCAGGGCGACGTCGCCGACCCGTGACCGGAGCGGGGGGAGATCGACGGTCACCACGCTCAGGCGATAGAAGAGATCAGGGCGGAAGCCGCCTTCGCTGGTCCGCTGGCGCAGGTCGGCGTTGGTGGCCGCGAGGAGCCGGAAGTCCACCGGAATGGCGCGGTCGCCGCCCACCCGCATCACCTCGCGCTCCTGGACCGCGCGCAGCAGCTTGACCTGAAGGGCCGGGCTCATGGCCTCGATCTCGTCGAGGAACAGGGTGCCGCCGCCGGCCTGCTCCAATAGCCCATACTTGAGCTTGACCGCGCCGGTGAAGGCGCCCCGCTCGTGGCCGAACAGCTCGCTTTCGAGGATCCCCTCGGGCAGGGCCCCGCAGTTGGCCGCCACGAACCCGGCGCTGCAGCGGCTGCCCAGCCGGTGGATCGCCCGGGCCACCAACTCCTTGCCGGTGCCGGTCTCGCCCTGGATCAGCACCGTGGCATCGCTGGCCGCCACCCGGCGCACCAGGTCGTAGAGGCGCTGCATCGGCGGACTCACCCCCACCATCCCCTCGAAGGCCTGGTGCTGCAGCACCTGCTCCCTGAGCAGGGACAGCTCGCCGCGCTCGCGGCGGCGGGCCAGGGCCCGTTCCAGCGCCACCTCGAGGAATCCCAGGTCCAGCGGCTTGACCAGGTAGTCGGCGGCGCCGGCCTTCATGGCGCTCACCGCGGACTCGACCGAGCCGTACCCGGTCATGATGATCACCGTGGCCTCGGCGTCGAGCCGGCGGAGCTGGACCAGTACCTCGATCCCCGGCATCCTGGGCAGGTGCAGGTCGAGGAGAACCACGTCAGCCGGGGTGGACCGATAGGCCTCCAGGGCCTCGGCGCCGGACGCCGCGGTCCGGACCTCGTACCCCTGATCGGCCAGGGCCTGCTGCAGCAGGCGCAGCACCGGCTGCTGGTCGTCGACGGCCAGGACCAGGGGCCGGACCGTCGAGGCGACGCCGGTCGGTACAGTCGGCGCCGCAGGATCTTCAGCAGGTGTCCCGGACATGGCCTCCGGTCCCTCCCTTGGCGAATCCTACCGCTCTTCGACCATGAGCGGGCCGTTAAGCCGGCCCCGGATCGCGGCCAGGAGCTGGTCGATGTTCAGCGGCTTCGTCAGCAGGTGGATCGCATCACCCGGGTTGTTCCCGGCCGGGTCGCTGGAGTACCCGGACATGAACAGCACACGCAGCTCGGGTCGGGTCTGTCGCAGCCGCAGGGCCAGTTGACGGCCGCCGAGGCGGGGCATGATCAGATCGGTCAGCAGCAGGTCGATCGGTCCGGCGTGACCGGCGGCGACCTCCTGGGCCGCGATCCCGTCGGCCGCCGTCAGCACCGTGTACCCGGCCTGCTCCAGAACCGCGGCCAGCAGCTTGCGGATCTGGGCCTCGTCCTCGGCGATCAGCACGGTTTCGGGATATTGGTCCGGCTCCTGCCGGGCGGTCGAAGCCGGAACGCTGGGCTCGGGGGACGGCAGGTCAGGGAGCCGTGGAAGGTAGATCTGCACCCTCGTACCGGCGCCGGGCTTGCTGGCGACCCAGATGGTGCCCCCGGACTGGCCGACGATCCCGTCGACCATGGCCAGGCCCAGTCCCGTGCCCCGACTCAACTCCTTGGTGGTGAAGAAGGGCTCGAAGATCCGCTCCTGGGTTACCGCGTCCATGCCGATGCCTTCGTCGGTGACCGTGAGTCGGACGTGCGGTCCGGGACGGGTCCCGGCGTGGTCTCGGCAGAAGAGCTCGGACAGCTCGACCGCCGCGGTCTCGACCAGGATGCGACCGCCGTCGGGCATGGCGTCGCGACCGTTGGTCACCAGGTTGACAAGCACCTCGGAGATCTGGGAGGGGTCGATCCTCACCCTGACCGGGGACGAGGTCAACTGCAGCTCGACGGTGATCTGCTCGCCGACCAGGCGGACCAGCAGGGAATGGGTGTCGCTGATGACCTGATTGAGGTCGATCTCCCGCGGCTCGAGGGCCTGCTGGCGGCTGAAGGCCAGGAGCTGGCGGACCACCCCGGCGGCCTGTCTGCCGGCCTTGAGGATCTCTTCCACCTCGGCCCGGTTGGGGTCGGCGGGATCGAGCCGCCGGCGCAGCAGCATCTCGGCGTACCCGTTGATCACGGTAAGGACGTTGTTGATGTCGTGGGCCACGCCGCCGGCCAGACGACCGACGGTCTCTAACCGCTCGGCCTGCCTGAGCCGGGCCTCGGACTGCTCCCGCCGCAGCAGGTCCAGGCACCGCAGGAACCCCTCGGAGAGGACGTCGGCGAGCCGCTGGACCGCGTCGACCGCCTGCTGGTCAAAGGCCTGGGGCTGCCGGCTGTTGATCGCCACCGTGCCGTGGGAGAACGGGACGTCGATCAGCGAGCGGGCGAGGTCCATTGCGGTCACCTCGAGATCGAGGCGCGGCCGGCGGTGGCGCCAGACCTCGATGACCCAGGGGTAGCTCTCGGCATTGTCCGTACAGCGTGGCCAGTCAACGCCGTGTCGCCAGAAGGGGTGGCCCCCCGACACCACCCCGGGACCGACGTTGAAGAAATCGTCACCCGCGGCGTTGACCACCTCGATGCCGCAAGTGTCGTGCCCGATCCCGAGGGCCGACAGTTGGCGGCTGATCTCGGCGGCCACCTGGCCCAGGTCGCGCGCCGACTCCATCCTGGCGATCTGCAGGCGCACGGCCTGTTCGGCCTGTCGCAACGCCTGCTGGCGGGCCATCTCGGCATTCTGTTCGAGCTGGTGCAGGGCGAAGCCCAGGTCGCCGGCCAGCTCGGCGAAGAGAGCTTCCTCTTCCTCGTTGGCCACCAGACCGCCGAACAGGCAGACGAACAGGGCGCCGTAGACCGAGCCGGCGCATTCGAGCCGCATGTGCAGCCCTCTCCACTGGTCGATGGAGGGGTGCAGGGGGCAGGTGGCGCACCGGTCCGATGGTCCTGTTATCTGCAGCGGCCCCGGGTGGGACAGGACGCGCTCCAGGCAGGGCGGTCCCTGCTGGGCCGGCCATGAGGCGAAGGCTTCATGCGCGGTCGGGTCCAGGGCTTGTGCGTGGCTGCTCTGTACCCGGCCTTGGCCGTCGGTCTCGACGATCCAGGCGGCCAGGTACCCGCGCGTCTCCACCAGGATCTCGCAGGCGCGGTTGAGCAGCTGGTCGCGGTCCTGCTCGCGGGTGATCAACTGGTTGACTTCGCGGATGGCGCGGAGGACCTGGTTGAGGTGGAGGACGCGGGCCTCGGCCCGCCGGCGCTCGGTCAGGTCCAGGCTGCGCTGGAACCCCTCGGACAGGGGGGCGGCCAGCCGTTCGAGCAGGGCGATCTCCTCCGGGCTGAAGGCTTCGGGTCGGGCGCTGCTCATCGCCACCGTGCCGTGGGAGAACGGCACGTCGACCACCGATCCTCCGGGGAGCCAGGGCGAGATTGGGAGCCGGGGCTGGTAATGGGTAGTCCCGCTCTGCCAGACCTCTATGACCCAGGGATGCAGCCTGCCCAGGTCGCGGATCCTGGGGGAAGGCTCAGCCTCCTGGATTTCAGCCAGGTACTGTCGCACCGCTTCGGGTGGGTATGCCGCACTGATTGAGAGGAATCCTTCGCGCGAAGCGTGGACGATCTGGAAGCCGACCGAGTCGACTCGGACCCCGGCGGCGATCAGCTCCTGCTGGATCGCCGCGGCGATCCTGGCCAGGTCTTCGGGCGCCTGCATCCCGGCAACGAGGAGGCGGATCGCGGTCTCGGCCCGGTGCACCTGGAGCTCTCGCTCCAGGTCCCGGGCGCGTTCCTCCAGGGCCAGCAGGTCACCCAGGCGGCGGAACCCCTGGGACAGGCTCTCGGCCACGGTCTGGAGGGCGATCACGTCGTCCGCGCCGAAGGCGTAGTCCCGGGTGCTGTTGACCGACAGGGTGCCCATGTAGAAGGGAACGTCGAGGACCGCACGGATCGGGACGCCGTACCGCCGGGCGATCCCCGCGGCCTCGGCGTGGCGGTCCTCGGCTTCCAGATCGGGGCGGTAATCGGGGAGTCCCGACTGCCAGACCGCGTCGAGCATGTTGCCTGGCCGCACCCCATCGTACACCCCGTCGGGCAGGGGCCGGGGCAGATGCGGCCGGGTTACGGCGGCCGGGTGTTTCGGGTGGAGCAGGTTGACGACCAGGTGATCGTAGGGAACCGACAGCTCGGTGAGGGCAAGCCGCACGGCCTGCAGCAGGCCTTGGGCGTCCTCGACCCGAACCATGTCCCAGACCGATCGCTCCAGGCGGGAGGCGACCTGGCTCAGCAGCTCCTGGCGCTGGGAGAGGCGCACCTCGTCCCAGCGGCGGTAGCCGGCGGAAAGCGTCGTCGCGAGGCTCTCGACGAAGCGCAGGTCTTCCGGCGACAGGGCGTTCGGTCGGGCGCTGCTCAGACCCAGGGTGCCGTGCGAGAACGGCACGTCGAGGACGCAGCGGATCGGCCGCCAGGTCTGCAGGGCCTCGCGCTCCCCCAGGGGGTCCTCGGCCTCGAGATCGGGCCGATAGAAAGGCTTGCCCCGTCGCCACAGCTCCAGGTTGGCCGCCACGCCGGCGTATTCGCGTCGGTCGGTCGGGCTGCGACCGTGGATCCGCATGATCGGCGGCTCCTGGACCCGGTCCACCAGGGCCAGGGTATAGTTCTCGCAGGGAACGCCCGCGGTCCGGAGCGCCGTCCCCACGGCCTCGATGACCTGCTCCAGGTCTGCCGGGGCGGTCAGCCCGAACAGCAGCTCCTGAAGCTCGGTCAGGGCCTGCCGCTGGCGTTCGAGGCGCTCGATCGTGGTCTTGAGCTGGGCCAGCTCAGAGGCCGGATTCGGGGGGGCGGATGGTGCCATAGCGCGACCCACCAAGGGGCAGAGGGATTCGTCTTTCCGCCCTAATATACAGCGGAGTCGAAGCCGGCGGCACGGGGTTGGTCCAGGAGCTGCCGCACCAGACGGGCGAGGTCATCGGTGTCGAACGGTTTCTGCAGCAAGGGGACCGATGCTACCGCGGGCAGGGTCGCGTGCTCGGCGTACCCCGACAGGTACAGAACCCGGGTATCGGGGTGGTGGACGGTAATCTGCGCCACCAGCTCGGGCCCGGTCATCCGGGGCATGACCACGTCGGTCACCACCAGTTGGACCGGGCCCTGGCACTGGTCAAGGATCTGCAGGGCCTCGAGCCCGTTGGCCGCGTCCAGAACCGTGTACCCCGCGGCCTGCAGGACCTGGGTGACCAGCCCCCTAACACTGGCGTCGTCCTCGACGACCAGGATGGTCTCGTCTCCACCCGGCGGCTTCAGGGCTGGTTCAGGGGTCGATGCCGGTTTCGCCTCGCCGCCGGACCGGGGGAGGTAGATGCGGAAGGTGCTCCCCTCTCCGGGGGTGCTGTCCACCTGCAGAAATCCCTTGCTCTGCTGCACGATGCCGTAGACCGTGGCCAGCCCGAGGCCGGTGCCTTTCCCCGGCTCCTTGGTGGTGAAGAAGGGCTCGAAGAGCCTGGCCTGAGTCGCCGCGTCCATGCCGATCCCGGTATCGCTGACCACGAGGAGGACGTACTCCCCGGGGGGTGCCTCCAGGCCTCCGGCCACGGCGAGGGGGTGCGGCAAGGAGAAGCTGGCCGTCTTCACCGTGAGTCGTCCGCTCTTGGGCATGGCGTCGCGGGCATTGACCACCAGGTTCATCAGGACCTGTTCGAGCTGGCCGGGGTCGGTGAGCACCGGTGGAAGTTCAGGTTCCAGCTCGAACCGCACCTCGATCTCCTCGCCGATGACCCGGCCCAGCATCCGGTCCCAGTCGGCGATCAGCCGGTTGAGGTCAAGGACCCGGGGCTGCCAGGCTTGCCGCCGGCTGAAGGCTAGGAGCTGGCGCACCAGGCCGGTGGCCCGGTCTCCGGCGAAGGAGATCTCCTCGATCTCGGCACAGCGTGGGTCGTCCGGGGCGAGTCGACGCTGCAGTAGTTGGCAGTTCCCCTGGATCACGGTCAGCAGGTTGTTGAAGTCGTGGGCCACTCCCCCGGCCAGCCGCCCGATCGCCTCCATCTTCTGGGCCTGGCGGAGCTGGGCCTCCTTGGCCGCCAGTTGCCGCAGGTCCTCCAGCCGGCGATGGGCCTCGGACAGGATCAGGGCGAACTGCTCGAGGAGGTGCAAGGCCGACTCGCCGAAGGCGTCCTCCTCGGTGCTGTTGATCGCCAGGGTGCCGTGGGTGAACGGCACGTCCACCACGGAGTGGATGGCCGGCTTGGTGATCCCGTCGCCGTACTGGGCCATCTCGCCGCGGGTGCGGCGGAGAACCGGCTGCCCAGTGTCGAGGGCCTGCTGGATGGCCGGGAAGAGGCTTGGATAGTGCAGGATGTCGCTGTGACCGTCCGGGAATCCCCGGTAGAAGACCGTGGCCGGCGCCGCCGGATCGACCTGGCAGACGGTGCAGTCGACGAAGTCGAGCAGGAGGCGCAGCTCGGCGTGGACGCTGGCCGCCACCTTGCCCCAGTCGACCTCGGCCTGCATCTGGAGGACCGCGTCGCGGACTCGGTGCAGGGCCCACTGGAGCTTCTCGGTCTGTCGGAGTTGGGTGATGTCGCGGCCGACGCCCACGAGTCCGGTGACCGCCCCGGACCCGTCCCGCAAAGGGATCTTGGTACTCAGGATGTGACGGGTGCCGCCGCCGAGGGTCTGCACCTCCTCCTCGCGGTTGACCAGGGCCTCGCCGGTGCGCAGGACCCCCTCCTCGTCCGCCAAGAACCCGGCGGCCATGGTGGTGGGGAAGTAGTCCCGGTCGGTGCGGCCGGACAGCTCCTCCGGGCTGCTGCACCCCAGGTCCCGGGCCAGGGCTTGATTGGCCAGAATAAAACGGCTGTCGCGGTCCTTGGCGTAGATGTAGTCCGGGAGGGAGTTGACCACGGTGGCCAACAGGTCCTTCTGGCGCCGCACCTCGGCCGCGGCTTGGCGCTCCTCGGTCTGGTCGCGGAAGGTGAGGACCACCCCGGCGACCTGGCCGTGTGGATCGAGGATCGGCGCGCCGCTGTCCGCGATGGGGTATTCGCGGCCGTCCCGCGCCACCAGGAGGGTGTGGTTGGCCAGGCCCACGACGGTCCCGTCGCGCAGCACCTGCGTTACCGGGGATTCGACCGCGGCGCGGGTTTGCTCGTGGACGATATGGAAGACCTCGGGCAGGGGTCGGCCCCGGGCCTCGCTCTCCGGCCAGCCGGTGAGGGTCTCGGCGACCCGGTTGAGGTGCCGCACGTACCCCTGCGTGTCGGTGGTGATGACCGCGTCCCCGATACTATACAGGGTAGCCCGGAACTCTTCCTCGGCCTGGTGGCGGGCGCGGGAGGCGTCGTACAGACCCTGGTAGAGCTGTGCCTGCCGTTGCCGGTAGACCCAGGCGGTCAAGGCCCCGACCAGCAGGATGGCCAAGGTCACGACGGACATGGTCACCCCGGCGCGGTACCGGGCCTCGGCCAGGATCTCGTCCTGGTCGACCTTGGCGACGATGAACCAGGGGGTACCGGGGATCGGGCTGAGGTCGGCCAGCACCGACACCCCCCGGTAGTCGATCCCGGTACAGATCCCCTCGTGGCCGAGGACAGCCTGGACCGCAGGGAGCTCGGTCCGGGAAAGGGGGAACCGCAGGGACAGGGCCGTGCCGGTCTGGTGGCGCAGCTCGTTGAGGTAGATGACCTGCTCCCCGTCTCGCTCGATGAGCAGGGTTTCCGCCGAACGGCTGGCGGTGGGCCAGGAGCCGATCAGCGGGTAGAGGTAGTCGTGGGCATCGGTGCGCAGGACCACGACCGCCAGGGGTTGACCCTGGTCGTCAGGGATCGACGCGGCAGCGTCGAGATGGATCCGACCGAGTGGGCAACGGTAGAAATCGCCGAGGACTGGGCTGCTTCCGGCCAAGGCCGCCTGCACTACCTGGGCCGTGGCCGGGCCGACCGGGTCGGGATCCTCGGTGGCGGACAGCAGGATCCGGGCCTGGGGATCGACCAGGAGGACGTCGGCGTACCTGCGCGTCTGCTGCTCCAGCACCAGGCGCCCCTCCAGATCGGCCTGGAGCTGTCCGTGGCGATCCCCGGCCAGCCAGGCGGCCACCGCGCGGCGGAACAAGGGGCTGGCCTCGGTTACCCGTGCATCGTCCAGT
>JBAZUN010000263.1:0-8333 GCA_041661365.1 Candidatus Latescibacterota bacterium | reverse complement strand
CCCAGAATACGTCCCCCCGGTGGCCCACGTCCATCCCCCGACCGGCGCTCCGACCCGTTTCATTACCACGGGGTCGGACCCGGACGATGAGGAACTTGATAGGATACCGGCCGCGCCTCTTCCTACCTCCATTATTACGCGCCCGGCGCGCCACGCCGTTCGCCTCTCAGCGCCGTTACCCAGTGAGGTGCCCTCGATGTCCGACCTGGTCCCATCCAGCCCCGCCGAGTCGGTCCCCTCTGATGCCGGCCGACCGGTCCGTCTCTACGTCTCCCCCGAGGGTGACGACGCCTGGTCCGGGGAACTGCCCGACCCGCGCCCGGACCGGAGCGACGGTCCGCTGGCCACCCTGGAGCGGGCCCGGGAGATCCTGCGGCAACGCGGGTCTGCCGGTCCGGCCACGGTGGTGGTCCGTGGCGGCACCTATCCGCGGCAGCAGTCCTTCCTCCTGGGTCCCCAGGACTCCGGGGCTCCCGGCGCTCCGATCACCTGGCAGGCCGCACCGGGCGAGGAGGTCCGTCTGACCGGGGGGATCACCCTGCCGGGCGAGGCCTTCGCGCCGGTGGACGATCCGGCGATCCTGGGCCGACTCAAGCCCGAGGCCCGCGGCCAGGTGGTTCAAGTCGACCTGGCCGACCTCGGCGTTCCCTTGCCACCGGGGTTCCCCGATCGCTTCCGCGGGTGGCCGGCCGCGCCCGAGCTGTTCTTCGACGACCAGCGGCTGACCCCGGCCCGTTGGCCGAATCAAGGCTGGGCCCACGTCGCCCGCATCGTCGAATCCGGAGCCCGACCCCGGGACGGGGACGAGTCGGGCCGGGTTGGGGTCTTCGAGTACGCCGAGGACGATCCGGGACGGTGGAGCGCCGCCTCCGGGGTCTGGCTCCAGGGGTACTGGTGCTACGACTGGTACGACGAGACCATCCGGGTCCAGGCCATCGACCCGGCCAGTCGCCGGATCACCCTGGCCCAGCCGCACCTCTACAGCCTGATGCAGGGGAACCCCTCCCCGCGGCGGTACCGGGCCCTCAACCTGCTCGAGGAGCTGGACGAGCCCGGCGAGTACGTCCTGGACCACGCCAGCGGCCGGCTCTACCTGTGGCCTCCCCGGGACTGTGGCCAGGCCCGCATCGCCCTGTCCACCCTCGACGCGCCGATCCTCTCCGTCGAGGGCGCCTCGGACCTGGTGCTGCGCGGGTTCGTCGTCGAGACCGGCATGGGCGACGGGATCGCGGTGCGCGACGGCCACCGGGTGGCGGTCCAGGCCTGCACGGTCCGCAACCTACGGCAACGGGGGATCCGCGTCGAGGGGGGCGACCACCACCGGGTCGAAGCCTGCGACGTCCACGACGTGGGAACCGAGGGGATCGTCCTCGCCGGGGGCGACCGCCGGACCCTGGCCCCGGCCGGCCACGAGGCGGTCAACAACCACGTCTGGCGCTTCTCCCGCCTCCAGTTCACCAGCGCCTACGGCCTGGTCCTCGGCGGGGTTGGGAACCGCGCGGCCCACAACCTGATCCACGACGCGCCGCACCAGGCGGTGATGATCAGCGGGAACGACCACCTCTTCGAGCTGAACGTCGTCCACCACGTCTGCACCGAGACCGACGACTGCGGCGCTCTGTACAAGGGCCGCAATCCTTCCTGCCGGGGGAACCTCATCCGCCACAATCTCTGGCACCGGATCGGCAGCCCCATGGGCCACGGGAACGCCGCGGTCTACTTCGACGACGGCGACGGCGGCGACGCGGTGATCGGCAACCTCTTCTACCGCTGCGGCGAGCCGGGCAAAGGCTCCTTCGGCACGGTCTTCTCCCACGGCGGTCACGACAACCTGGCCGAGAACAACGTCTTCGTCGAGTGCCGGCGGCCCCTCGGCTCGTCCCCCTGGGCCGACCCGCTGTGGCAGGAAACGGTGCAGGGCGGAGCCGACTGCTTCTGGACCGAGAAGCTCAGGCAGGAGGTCGACATCACCCAGGCGCCGTTCACCACGCGGTACCCGGAGCTGGTGGGGTTCATGGAAGCCCAGCCGGTCGAGCGCCGGGTGAACCGGGCCCGGCTGAACCTGATGGTGAGGTGTGGCGGGGTGAGCAGCGGGAACTGGCAGGTGCCGGACAAGGAGAACTGGAGCACCGACGAGGACCCGGGGTTCGTCGACCCCGCGGCCGGCGACTTCCGGCTGCGGCCGGACTCCCCGGTCTACGCCCGGCTCGCCGGTTTTCAGCCCCTGCCGCTGGAGCAGGTCGGTCTGTGCGCCGACGAACTGCGCCCTGGTCCCTTGCCTGATCCGTGGGCCGTCGACGCGCCGGAGACCCGGTGAGTGCAGCCGTCAGGCCATCGACCGGCAGGCCTGCTCCCAGCGCTCCAGGGCCTCGTCGATGTCGGCCGGATCGTGGCTGAAGCTGATGTAGAGGTTGTTGTAGATCGACAGACCGCTTCGGTACGCCGCGCGGAAGAGGCGCTCCATCACCTCCGGCGGCGCCTCGGCCTTGGGCTGCAGGGAGGCGCAGGGGGGATATCCGACCACCTCCACCGGAACCTTGTGGCGAGCGAAGATCTCCCCCAGCCCCTCGCTCAGCCGGGTCCCCTGTCGCCACAGGTGGCCGATCACGTCCCCGGTGCGGTACACCCCGATCGCCGCCTTGGCCGCGGCCAGGGACAGGGTCTCCCCACCGGTGGTCGAGGAGACGATCACCTCGGCGAACCGCTCCATAACCTCGCGGCGGCCGACGTACGCGGCCAGCGGCATGCCGTTGGCGATCCCCTTGGCAAAGACCGCCAGATCCGGGGTGACGCCGAAGTACTCCTGCACCCCGGCCAGGGCCACGCGGAAGCCGGTGACGATCTCGTCGAGGATCAGCAGGCTGCCCTGCTGTCGGGTCAGCTCGCGCACGGCCGGGTAGAAGGCGGCGCCCTCGGTGCTGGAATGGTAGGCCGAGGCCACCACCACCGCGGCGATCTGTCCCGGGTGCTCGTCGAACAGGCGGCGCAGCGCGGCCACGTCGTTCCAGGGGGCGACGTGGTGCAAGGCGGCCAGGCAGGCCGGCACTCCCGGCGGTGGCGCGGCGCTGATCCGACCCGGCAATACCCGCCCCCCGGCCGCCAGGCTGTTGAGCCAGCCGTTGTACCCGATCTGCACCACGTGGTCGCGGCCGGTGACGTGGCGGGCCAGCCGGATGCAGGCAGCCGCGGCCTCGCCGCCGGTCTTGAGGAACCGGGCCTGCTCGGCGCAGGGGATCACCTCGCACAGCAGCTCCGCCACCTCGCATTCCAGGGGATGCGGATGGCCGAAGACGATCCCCTGGCGGAGCTGTCGGCGGATGGCCTGGTCCACGGCCGGGAACCGGTACCCCAGGGTAATGGGGCCCAGGGAATGGCGGAAGTCGATGTACTCGCGGCCGTCGGCGTCCCAGATCCGGCACCCCTTCCCCTTGAGGATGACGCCGGGCTCTTCCGGTGGGTACAGGGCCCGCTTCGAGCAGGTGCTCGAGCCGAAGGGCATGACCTGGCGAAGCCGTTCGAGCCAGGCGGCGTTCCTGCTGGGTCGGGGCACGGGAGCCTCCTTTCGGTGGATGAGCAGACCGCCGGTCAGCGATCGGCCGGACCGGCAACGGCGCGCGGATCAGCGAGCCGGAGGATCAGGGCATGGGCGGCCAGACCGAAGACCAGGGACAGGGCAAAGGCCGCGTCGAACGAGACCAGCTCGGCAATGGCCCCGGCCAGCAGCGGCACCAGGGCTACCGGCGCCAGCATGACGCTCATGAAGGCCATGTAGGACGGCCGGGTCTCCTCCGGGGCCAGCTCCAGCATGTAGTTGGTCCCGGCGATCCCGCGGCTCTGACCGGCCAAGGCGCCGAGGACCCAGGCCAGCAGGAAGCAGACCGTACGCAGATCGCCGGCCCACGGCAGGCCCGGGATCGTCCGCCCGGCTGGGACCAAGGCCGAGGTCAGGGCCAATACCGGCACGGCCAGGTAGAGCCGGTTGGAGATCAGGTACAGATGCCGATTCCCGCCGCGGTCGCTCATCCGGCTCCAGAGGAAGTTGGCCGGGAGCACGACGGCGGTGCTGGCCACGATGAGCACGCCGACGATCCCCTCGGTGAACCCCAGCTCCTTGACGGCGTAGGGCACGAAGACGATCGGCCCGATCCCGGCCAGGCTGCTGAGCACGCCGATGAGGTACAACCGCCGGTAGTTGTCGTCCTTGCGGAACAGGGAGACCCCGCGGATCAGGTGCTGCCGCAGGGGAAGCCGGGGCCGCACCGTCGCCAGCACCGGCTCGGGAATCAGGGAGAAGGTCGTCGAGGAGACGGTCAGCACAACGGCCGCGATGCCGTAGAGGTAGGCGTAGTTGAGGGGGAAGGCCGGTCCCTCGGGGCTGAGCAGGTGGCGGATGAGGAAGCCCGTGGCCAGGGCCAGGATACCGCCGTAGAAGCCCCGCAGTCCCCAGAAGGAGCCGCGCCGGGTCGGCGGCACGGTCTTGCCGACGATGTCCATGAAGGCGATGGTGCCGGCGCCCGAGGCCGAGGCGTAGAGGAAATAGAGCAGGGGGAAGAGGAACAGGAGGAGGGCCGCGTCGTCGTCGGCCAGCCAGAAGGCCGACAGCGCCATCCCCGCGACGCAGACCACCCGCACCGCGCTGGTGGCGATATAATGCGGCTGCTTGCGCGGTCGGGCCTCGGCCAGGTTCGAGGCCAGGAGCTGGGGCCACAAGCCGCCGATCGTCCCCAGGGTGGCGGGCAGGGTCGAGTAGAAGGTCGAGCCGGTGAGCCGCAGGATGAAGGCCGACATCACCGTACCCGGCTGGAGGATGACCGACACCACCTCGAAGAGGATGCCGTTGATGACACCCAGCCGGAAGGCCCGGTCGCGCATCCCGCTCAGGCTCCTACGATCTTGTCCCCATGAGGTGGTTGAGCAGGTACCGGTCCAGCTCCTCGTAGTCGCGCTCCTTGATCAGCCGCGCCTCGAGGGTCCGGTCCAGGGTGCGCACCTTGTCGAGCAGGACCTTGAAGGTGGTCAGGCTGTTGCTCAGGTGCTTGGTGTTGACCGCCTGCTTCTGGGTCCGCATCACCTTCACGTCCAGGCCGACCCACTCGCCGTTCCGGCCGTACCCGTATTCCTCCAGCACGCGGATCTGGTTGAAGGCCCGCCTGAGGTTGTACGAGCCGAAGGATTTGTCCTGGTCGAACTTGAGCCCGCCCTGGTCGTTGAGGTGGACGCTCTTGAGCTTGCCGTGGGCCAGGGCGTAGGCCATGTCGTCCGAGGGGTCCAGCCCGGCGAGGATCGAATGGGCGGTCTCCACCAGGCAGCCGACGCGGGCCGGATCGCTGGTGAGGTAGGCCAGGCCGACGGCGTGGCCGATCGTCGGGATGATGGCGCTGTCGACCGGCTCGTTCGGCTTGGGCTCGATGAGGATGACGATCCTCGGGTCGTGGGCCAGCATGGCGTCGATGGCGTCGCGGATCTGTAGCACCTCGAGCCGGGGGTTCTTGCTCTCGCGGATGTACGACCCCTCGCGGGCCAGCCACAGCACCAGGGTCTTGGCCCCGAGGATATTGGCGATGTCGATGGCGATCCGACTGCGCTCGACGGCGTACCTCCGGCAGCGCGGATCGTTGCTGGTGTACGCCCCATCGATGGTATGGGGCGAGAACCACAGGCGGGGCGCGACGAACTCGGCCTCCAGGCCCGCGTCGTCGAGCATCCGCCGCACCAGGCGGGCCTGCCGGGCGATCTCGGCCGCCGAGCGCGAGTCCAGCCCGGGCACGGCGTCGTCGTCGTGGAACTGCATCCCGTGGAATCCCAGCTCCCGGCAGATCCGCATCTTCTTCGCCAGGGGTATCGGCCGCCGCACCGGCGGGCCGAAGGGGTCGGTCCCCTCGTCGATGTTCCACGGGCCGAAGGAGAACCGGTACTCGCCGTTGAGCCCCGGCTTGCGGTAGGGTCGCTGCCTGGTCATCTCGATTCCTTCCGTCGAGAGTAGGGTTGTCGCGTCGTCCCCAAACATACGGGTAAGGAACCGGTGCGCCCAGGGCCGACCCTGTAGAGACGACCGGTACCTCGCCCGCTGACGGCGCACGGCCCTGCCGATCCCTATCTTGGTTGTGACGTCCGGAGCTCTGCCTTCCCGGTCCCGCGGTCGGGCCGGTACCGACCACCAGACAAAGGAGCATGGATGCAGATCACCATCGTCACCGAAAGCGAACTGAGGGAGCTGGTGCAGATGGACCAGGAGGCGCTGGAGGTCGTGGCCTCCGGCTTCACCGCCCTGGTAACCAGCGAGGTGGCTCTACCGCCGATCATGCGGATCGACGTCCCCGACCAGAACGGCGAGGTGGACGTCAAGAGCGCCTACGTCCACGGGGCCGAGCGCTTCGCCATCAAGATCGCCGGCGGGTTCTGGGAGAACCCGCGCCGGTACGGGATCCCGAGCAGCAGCAGTCAGATGATCGTCCTCAGCGCCCGCACCGGGTACTGCGAGGCGATCCTGCTCGACAACGGGTACCTCACCGATGTGCGCACGGCCCTGGCCGGCGCCCTGGCCGCGCGCCACCTGGCGCGGCAGGGGCTGGAGACCGTTGGCCAGGTCGGGGCCGGGGCCCAGGGCCGTTTCCAGATGCGCGCCCTGCAGTTAGTTCGCCCGTACCAACGGGTGTTGATCTACGACCGCGACGAGGCCTGCCTGGACGCCTACGTCGCCGAGATGCCGGCCGTGCTCGGGGTCGAGGTCATCAAGGCCAGTGGGCCGGAGGAGGTCGTCCGCCACAGCGACCTGGTCACCACCAGCACCCCCTCGCACGAGCCGTACATCCGGCCCGAGTGGGTGCGGCCGGGCCTGCACCTGACGGCCATGGGCGCCGATGCCGAGCACAAGCAGGAGCTGTTTCCCGAGGTGCTGGCCAAGGCCGACCTGATCGTCTGCGACCGGCGCGCGCAGTGCGCCCGGCTGGGCGAGCTGCACCATGCTTTGGCCGCCGGTCTGGTGAGCGAAGAGGCGGTGATCCCGGACCTCGGCGAGGTCATCGCCGGCCGCCATCCCGGCCGCCAGTCGGACGACCAGATCACGGTGGCCGACCTGACAGGCGTCGGAGTGCAGGACACCGCCATCTCCCTGCTGGCTTACGAGCGAGCCTTGGCCCGCGGGATGGGGGTCAGCTTCGACCCGCGGGGAAATCCCTGAGGAGCTCGCTGAAGAAGCCGCGTTGCCTGGCGAGGCTGAGGGACGGTGGTCGTTGGCCAGGCGCACGGGCTCAGCACATGATGAAGGGGATCGGCCAGTTGGTCGTCCCGGGCAACCGGCGACCCGACTCCACCGCGGCCAGGTACTCGTCGAGGACTCCCGGCTGAATCGGACAGGCCATGGCCGCGTCGCTACGGCTGGCCGTGCAGATGGCCCAGGCCGGGCCCAGCACCTGCCGGGCGAGCCAACCGGCCGGGTGGTGGTGGTTGAGTCGGGCCGGCCGCAGTTGGGCGAGGAGTTGACGGATCAAGGCGGGATCGTCGCCGAGGATCGCGTCGAGGGTACCGCCGCTGAACGCCTGTCCGGCGCGCGCTAGCGTGTAGGCCGCCCGCCGGCCGTCCCCCGTGCGCCAGAGGACCGCGTTGACCCCCTCGATGGTCCACTCCGATAGGCGGCCGCCGCGCGGCCACGAGAAGTCCACCTCGCGCCACTCCCGGTCGTCGCACTCGCGCAGCCAGGGGATATCCTCGATGCGGACCGGCCAGGCCTGCAGAACCGGTCCCGGCGCCGGCAGCCGCTCCGGGTCGACGGTCACCCCGGCAAACCCGAAGCAGGCCGCGTATCCGTGCCGCGGGTAGTACCCCGGATGACCGTTGAGGAAGGTGAGTACTATCCCCCGCTCCATCGCGGCCCGATGCCCCCAGGCCAGCATGGCCGCACCGATCCCCTGGCGCTGGCATTCCGGGATCACGGCCACCGGCGCCACGACCGCGGCCCGGACCGTGCGGCCGAGCAGCCGCAGCGACACGGGCAGGAGGCCGGTGTGCCCGACCAGTCGCTCCCCCGACCAGGCGCAGACGGACAGGTCGGGATCGAACCCGGACTGCCGGTCGCGCAGCATCCGCACCAGGTTGGCCTCGTCCATCTTGCCGAAAGCTCGGCTGACCACCGCGTCGATGGCCTCCTCGTCCCCCGGTCGCTCACCGCGGATACTGACCTCGATCCTCGTCATGCGATCCTCTCCCTTGTTCGCCACTTCATCCACGCCGCCTTCCCCGGAGCCTCACCGCCTCGTGGTCCGGCGCCCTCCCCCCTGTACCCCGGATCGGGATGCACCTGCCTCTCCCCTGGTCGCGGTGACCGGAGGACCGTC
>JBAZUN010000262.1:0-8344 GCA_041661365.1 Candidatus Latescibacterota bacterium | reverse complement strand
GCTCGCGACGAGGGGGCGCCTCGGGGTCAGCGGTGTCGAAGCGGAAGACCGTGGGCTGAGCCGGGCCGCTGTATTCCCCGGGTTGAGCCAGGGTCGGGTTGGCCGTGACCAGCAGGTCGCCGCTGTCGAGCAGAGCCATCGGCGAGGGCTCGCGGGTGCGACCGGTCAGGTCGCGGTGGAGCAGGCGCCAGTCCTTGCCCTGCCCGCTGAAGAGGAGCCAGCGGCAGTTGTTCAGGGGCTGGTGGTCGGGCAGGGTCTCCAGGCCGGTGACGAAGACCTGCTCGCCCTGCCGCGCCGCGATGGTGGAGCCGAAACACCACAAGGGTCCGGCGCCGTTGTCCGCCGGTTGATAGGTGCAGATCTCCGCTTCTGCCTCGACGATCGGTCGGATGGTCATGGGGTGGCTCCACGAGGGGGTGATAGGCCAAACCACACGGGGTCCCAGCGCCAGGCCCAGGGGGACGCCTGCCCCCAGCTTGAGGAAGGTGCGGCGGTTCACCGGTACCGATGCACGGCTTCGATCAGCGCCCGGACGTTCTCCCAGGGCGCGTCGTTCTCCATCTCGAGGTAGAAGATCCCGCCGCCGCCCAGCCTGTGGTACCGCTCGGCGTACTCGCGGATGATGGCCTCGATCTCGGCCGGGGTTCCCCGCGGCACCAGGTACTGCCGGTCCGGGTGCAGGTACACGGCTACCCGGTGCTCGCGGCAGCGGGCCGACAGCTCGTCCAGGTCGTACCGGGTGATCTGGGGCCAGTACCCTGCGATCCCCAGCTCAAAGAAGTCCTCGAGAAGCGGCCCCACGTATCCGCAGCAGTGGAGGAAGACCTTGCGGCCGGCCTGCCGGATCCGCTGCATCAGCTCTTGATACCGCGGCTTGAAGACCCGGCGGAACAGGGCCGGCGAGACCAGCGGTGCATCCTGGCCGCCCCAGTCGTCCCCGAAGGTGACCACGTCCACCTCGAGGGCCAGGACCAGGTCCAGCACAGCGTGCCAGTGTTGCGTGAGCCGGTCGAGGAAGGCCAGCAGGTGGGGGTCGTCCTCAGCCAGGCCAATGAGCACGTCCTCCATCGGCCGCAGGGCGTGCAGCCGCTCGAACAGGGAGAGGCCGCCGTCGACGACGAGGTACTCCTGCCGCTGTCGTCGCACCTCCTCCTGCCGGGCCGCAAAGGCCGCGGAGCCGACGGTCGGGACCGGCGGGAAACGATAGTCAGCCGCCGCTGCCCAATCGGGGAAGGGGTAGCTCCTCGGGTATCCGGCGACCCCGAAGATGAGGAACTCGCGCTCGGTGCCCCACTCGTCTCGCCGCACCTCGTGGTACCGGCCCTGGGCATCGAGGGCTTCTGGCGGCGGCGCGGGCAGGGCAGTGAAACTGATCTGATTGTCGGGGGGATACTGGTTGAACAGATCGAGCAGCTTCTGGCCGTGGACGTGCAGCCCCGCGGTCGACGGGTGATACACGACCGGGATCCGGTCCGGTCCAGTGTAGTGAAAGGCGTCGAGCAGACGCTGTCGGCGGGTGGTCATCAGGGAGCCTTGAGGGAGCGGGTCGCGTGGTGGATCTTAGGGGGCCAGTCGGAGAACCCCATTCGGGCTACGGCCGCCCTTGGTGTCCGCCCGCTGCGTTGCGCTCGCTTGCCGCATCTCCCCTCGATGCGGCGCCACTCGCGCGCCTTGTTGGCAGCCACCAGGATGCCGCCTCGCTCACCAAAGCGGGTTCTCCGACCGGCTCCCTACCAGGAGTGTGGCCCCGATGATAAGGGCTCCCCGCCGTGGCGACAACCCGCGCCAGGCCGCCACGGGTCTAGAGCGAGCCCCTGGTTCCTCCCGGAGAAAGCGAGTCCACCATGCCGCGGTTCGACATTGCGCCCTTTGCCCTGCCCAACAGCCCGGCTGGGGAATACTGGTTCGAGGAGGCCCGCGACCTCGAGGAGGTGGTGGTCCGTTGCCGCGGTCAGGCCGCGGGCCGGCTGGAGGTCGAGTACCTGCGGCGGCGGTGGCCGGAACTGCGGGTGGAGGCGCGCCGCGATCTGGAGAACCCGGCCGCCTTCGGCTGGGTGGCCACCGACGACTGGTTCAACGGCAGTTGGCAGCGGGCCCGGGTCCGCCGCACCGTGACCGGCTCGACCCTGTCGCTCCGCTTCGCCCCGTTGTCCGCGGAGAAGCTGACCGAGATCCCGGCCGGGTACGACCCCCGGTTCCGCCGGACCATGGCCGTGCGCCTCTCCGGGCCGGGCTGGTCGAGGGTGACCGGGGTGCGCCTCCACACCTGCTCCCGACCCGTGCGCCGTCGCCTGCGGGTGGAGCTGGACGCGGGCCGTCGCACCTCGGGCAAGGGCCTGGCCCTGGCCGGGTACAACGCCCGGGTGCGGCAGATTCGTCCGTTGGCCGGGGTGCGTCTGGCCGACGATGCCCTGCAGTTGAGGTCAGCGCGTTCCCGGTCCTTCCTCGTCGAGGTCGACTGCATGGAGCCGGCGCATCCCTACGCCGGGGACGCCGGGCTGCTGGAGTTTCATCTCGACCACGACTTCTTCACCGTGTCCCTCGAATCCCTGGCCGGCCAGGGGCCGGTCTGGTTCGCCGAGGAAGGGGTGTACCTGGCCGCGGCCGAGGACCCGACCACCTTTGCCGAGTACCAGCGCCGCCACGCCGGGGTACGGACCGTCAACCAGCTCGTGATGTCCCGACCCGAACACTCCTTGGCCCGGGCCATGCTGGGTCAGCCCCGGCCCCACCCGGTGGCCTACTCCTTCGGCTGCAAGCACTCGCCCCAGCGGTACTGGCTCGAGCCGAACGGCGACCTGCTCCTCCACCGGGCCAACCTGACCTGGCTCGAACAACCCGGCCCGGCCGCGGCCCGGTACCTCAACCAGGGGAATGCCCGCTTCTTCTTCGGCCTGGAGCACTGGACCGCCATCAGCCGTCAGGCCGAGCCGCCGCCGGTCAACGGGTACCGGCTGGGCCTGCGCCAGGGGAGTCTCTTCCTCGAGGAACAGACCGTGGCCGTGCCTCTGACCCGCTCGATCCTGGACGGTGAACCGGGGTTCGACGCGGTGACCGTGGCCTTGCTGCGGTTCCGCTTCGAGAACCGGGGCGAGGCGCCGGAGCCGGCCTCGCTGAGCATGCACTACTCCGAGGACTCGCGGCGGCACCACCACGCCTTGGACGGCGATCCCCGGCAGAGCGATCTCCTGGTGCCGGTCAGTCCCTTGGTCTCTCTGACCGAGCAGAACGGTCTCCTGACCAGCCAGCACCAGGACCGCCAGGTAGTACGGGCCCTGGCCCAGACCAGCATGACCCTGGCCGTTCGCGACGGCGTTGTGTCCGCGACCCAACTCCTGCAGCCGGGCGAGTCCTGCGAGCTGCTGCTCAAGGTGCCGTACGTGGCCCTCGACGCGGCCGGCGAGTTGGCGAACCTGGCAGGACTGGACTTCGACCGAGCCCTTGCCGAGGTCAGCCGCTTCTGGCGGGAGGAGAACCGCCGGGGCTCGCGGCTGCACACCCCCGTGCCGCAGCTCGACACCCTGTACGCCTCTCACCTGACCCACGTGGAGATCACCGATTTCTCCATGCCGGACGACCCGGACCTGCTGAATACGTCGGTAGGCACCTCGACCTACGGGAACTTCAGCAACGAGTCGTGCATGATCGTCCAGGAGCTGGACCAGCGCGGTCTGGCCGAGGAGGTCCGCCGTCGGCTCGATCTCTGGGTGAAGTATCAAGGCACCAAGCCTCAACCCGGGAACTTCACCGATTATCGCGGGATGTACTACGGGGCCGGCGGCTTTGAGCAGGGGAGCTACAACCAGCACCACGGCTGGGTGCTGTGGGCCCTGGCCGAGCACTTCCTCCTCACCGGTGACCGCGACTGGTTCGGCCGAGTCGCGGCCTCGGTGGTGGCCGGCGCTGACTGGATCTTCCGCCAGCGGCAGGGGACCTTGGCTGACCTGCCCCACTCCCGCGGCTGGGAGCGGGGCTTCCTGCCGGCCGGCAGCCTGGAGGACGTCACCGAGTTCTACTACTGGCTGTCGACCAACTGCGTCACCTGGCGGGGCGCTGATCGGGCCGCGGCCAGCTTGGAAACCTTCGGGCATCCGGAGGCGTCCCGGGTCCGCGCCGAGGCCGACGCGTACCGCGCTGACCTGATCGCCGGATTCGAGACCATGCGCCGCCACGCGCCCCTGGTTCGTCTCCGCGACGGCTGCTGGGTGCCCCACTACCCGAGCCGGCTCTACTGCCGGGGCCGGGACACCGGCTGGATCCGCGAGGTACTGGAGGGCGCGGTCTACCTCCTCATCTCCGGGCTCTACGACCCGCGCTCGCCCCAGGCCGCCTGGATCCTCGACGACTACCAGGACAACCTCTACCTGACCCCGCCGTACGGATACGTGCTGCGCGACCCGGAGGTGACCCGGTACAGCCGGGGTGGGTTCTCGATCCAACCCTGTCTGCTGGCCGGGCTCCTGCCCCACCTGCAGCGCGACGAGCCCGAGGTCTACCTGTGGATGCTCTTCAACGCCGTTGCCGCGATCTACCGCGAGGAGATCAACGGGATGATCGAGCACCCCCTCCCTGAGCTGGGGTTCTCGAACTCGGTGACCTTCAAGACCAGCGACGAGGCCAATGCCGTGATGTGGGTGCGGTACCTGCTGGTATATTGGGAGCCGGAGCTGCTGCATCTCGGCCGGGCTCTGCCGCGGGTCTGGCTGGCCCAGGAATCGCCCGTGGCCATCACCGGGGTGCGCACCCCGTTCGGCCTGATCAGCGTGGAGTACCGGCCTGAGCCGAGTCGCCGGCGGGTGACCGCGATCGTGTCTTTGGACGAGGGCCCCGCGGTGCCGCGTGCCTTGGTCCGTTTCCGGCTTCCCGAACGGGGCGCGTTCCGGTCGGTGCGGGTCGCCGGTCGCGCCTGGTCGCAATGGAGCGGCGAGGACGTTGAGGTGACCGGGTTGAACGGCACCCAGGAGATCGAGGTGGAGTACTGAACCAACGCGATGGCGTGGCGTCGCGAGCCATAGCGAACCCAGGATGAGGGAGCAACCAATGCCGATCATCGATATCGACATTGTCTTGAAGCCCCGGGAAGAGTTGCGGCACGATCTGGCCCTCGACGTCGCCAATGCCACGGGCGAGGCGCTTGGTGTTCCCCCAGGGGAGGCCTGGGTCAAGGTGCGCACCATCGCCCCTGAGTGCTATGCGGAAAGCGGGGGCGGGCCGCCCGAAGGCGTCTGTCCGGTCTTCGTGTCCGTGGTGCTGGCGGATGACGGCTCCAGGGAGAAGCGTCAGGAGCAGGCGGATATCCTGGCGACAACGATCGCCACGGTCTGCGGCCGCCGGAAGGAACACGTGCACATTATCTTTGCGCCGCCGGCAAGGGGCCGGATCGCGTTTGGCGGGAAGCTGATGATCTTATAACCAGGGCAGGCGGTGGACAGCACTGACGCGCCGCTGCTGATGCCGGTGGTTCTGCGCGGCCGGCGTGACGCCGGCCTTGGCCAGGAAGAGGTGAGCCGTGGGAGAAGGTACCGATGCCGGTCTGGCGATCGTGGATTGGGAGATGGCCCAGGAGCAGGTCGGCGATGACCTGGTGGTGCTCAAGGAGGTGATCGGGGTGCTGCTGGACACCTGCCCGGGGATGACGCAGGAGATCCGCCAGGCGATCGAGGCCGGCGACGCCCCTGGGCTGCGACGGGCGGCCCATACCCTCAAGGGGGCGGTGGCGGTGCTGGCGGCCGCGCCGGCCGCGGCCGCGGCCCTGACCCTGGAGAACCTGGGCCGCGAGACTGCCCTCGATCGGGCTCCAGCCGCCCTCGCCGTGCTCGAGCGCGAGGTGAGCCGGCTGGTTCTCGAGCTGCGCGCGCGGCTGGAGGCTGAGCCGTGAGCGATTCGTGGCCGGTGGACCCGGCCTCCTTTGCCGCGGCCTCCCGCCTGCTGCGGGAGCGGACCGGGGTGGTGATCCCGGTCTACTTCCCCGCCGGTCAGGACCAGCGCCTGGCCGTGGCGCTGCTGGCGGATACCGTCGCCGCCTGCCTGTCCCAGCTCAGCGAGCCGGCGCACCTGTGCCTGAGCGTGGACGGGGCCAATCACGGTCGCGAGCCGGCCCTCGAGCTGGCCGGCCGGTTCGGGGTGCAGTGCGTGGTGGTGCCGGACAACCGCGGCAAGCTGCACGCCTTGCGGCACGGCGCGGCCCGGCTGGTCGGAGATCTGGAGCTGGACTACCTGGTCACCGTCGACATGGACGGCGATCACTTTGCCAACGAGCTGGTCAGCCTGGTGCGGGCCGCCGAGTTCGCCCGCCACCGCGGGGGGTTGGAGGAGGTGCTGGTCATCGGCAGCCGGGTCACCAAACACCGACCGATGGGGTTTCTCCGCGGCGAGCTGGAGGAGCTGGCCGACCGGGTGCTGCTCGACGCCCTGGCCTACGATGCGGCCATGCACGGCCGGCCTTTGCGGCTGGAGCTGGCCACGGCGGTAGAAGAGTACCCGGACTTCCACTCCGGGTACAAGCTGTTCACCCGGGCCGCGGCCGCGGCGGTCTTTCTGGCCGAGCCGCGACTGTGCGGGGCCACCGAGGACGCCTACTATCGGCACGGGTGCGAGGCGGTGATGACCGTCGAGGCCCTGCAGGCCGGGGCCCACCTGGCCCTGGTGCGGCGCAGCACCCTCAACGAGCAGCCGGTATCCAGCTTCGGTCAACTGCACCGGGCCCGCCTGGTGGCCGACAAGATGATCTGGCCCTGTCGGCGATTGCAGGTGCCGCTTCCCTTTGCCGACCAGTGGCTGCGCAACCACCTGCCCCGACTGCTGCTGACCACCCTGGTGCCGCAGGGGAAGGAGGAGCTGGTCGAGATCCACCGGCTGGTGCTCGACGACCTGGGCGCTCAGCCGGGCAAACCGGTTTCCTGGGGTCCGCTCTTCGTCTAGGCCGTGGTCCGCCTCAGAACCCCGGGTACTCTCCCCAGTCGCGGGCCTCCTCGCCCTTGCCGATCACCGGCAGGCAGGCCATCCTCAACCGGGCGCACCCGAGCGGGATCAGCCGGATCTGCTCGTCGGCTTCGGTGGACCGAACCGGGCTCGGGCGCAGCTCCTCCACGGTCTGGTTCTCCAGCCCCCAGGCCGGGATCCGCCTGGCCCGTGCGGTCAGCTCGACCGGCGCGGCCTCCGGGGTCCAGGGCTGGTCCGCCACCGCGCCTCGCTCCTGCACCGAGAAGCCGGCCAGCGGGGCCTCGGGGTCGAGCGCCAGACCGTAGTTCCACGGCGTGGTCGGCAGCACCTCCCACTCGGGCCACTCGTCCGTGCCGCCGCATCGCCGCCACTCCTCGCCGATGGCCACCGAGTAGCTCAGCGGCCCCCGATCCACGGTGACGCTGCCGTGGCGCGGCCAGGTGGTCAGTCCTACCTCCATCGGCATGGTCAAGGTCACGCCGTCGCCCGCGGTCCAGCACCGCTCTATCCGTACCCAGGTCCCCGGATCGGGCCGCACCTCCAGCTCGCGGCCGTTCACCGCCACGCGGAACCCGGTGCACCAGCGGGGCACCCGCAAATAGAGTGGAAAGGTAGTCGGCGTCGGGCAGGACACGGTCACCTTCACCGTGCCCTGAAAGGGGTACGCGGTCTCCTCAATCAGCGTCACCTCGGTCCCGTCAACACCTGCTTGGGCCTGGACCTCGCAGGCGGCGTAGAGCCAGGCTGCCAGGCCGCGGTCCGGGGTGGCCATCCATAGGTGCTGGCTGTACCACGGCCAGCCCATGGCCACGTTGTGCTGGCAGCAGCGGTACAGGTGCGGCGAATAGTCGATCTGGCGGCCCTTGTTACCGTACTCGTGCTGCTCCGAGCAGTCGAGCTGGGGCTGGTTCGAGGCGGTCAGGTAGTGCAGGCTCTTCAGCCACGGGTCAGAGGCGGCCGGGAAGTGGTTCAGGGTCACGTCCTCGCAGCGGTCGGCCCAGAGCGGATCGCCGGTGATCCGGCCGAGCTGGTAGAAGCTCTTGTTGAACTCCACCATGCCGCAGGTCTCGATCGCCTGGCGCGGGTCGACGCAGCCGCTGCGGACGTTCTCGTCGCCGCCGAAGATCCCGCGCGGCTGCTGGCCCCACGTCCCCAGGTGCTGGCGGTACCAGTATTCGCAGCGCGCCAGCAGGGCCGGGTCGTGGGTCTGCGGGTAGTAGAGCCCGGAGTAGGAGAAGCGCTGGGTGAAGTGGACCACGTGGAGGTCGAGCCACTCGTTGTGGGCCGGCCGCAGGTGGCGGTAGAAACGCGTGGCCAAGGACAACAACCACGGCTCGCCGGTCAGGTTGTAGAGCCAGTGCAGGTGCGGGATCATGTCGCCGGCCCGGTCCCGCTGGATCGT
>JBAZUN010000261.1:0-8346 GCA_041661365.1 Candidatus Latescibacterota bacterium | reverse complement strand
ATCGCCGCCTCGCCGATCACCCTGCTGCAGATCCACGGCGCCGGCGACGGCCTGCGGGCCTACCTGGCCGAGGGCGAGTTCCTCGACCTCGATCCCCGAACCTTCGGCGCCACCGGCACGGCCCATGTCCCGGGGTTCGGCCGGTTCTACCGCCACGTGCTGCTGGGCCGCTTCCACCACCACACGGCCGTGGCCTTTGCCCACTGCGGCGGGATCGCCTTCGACGCCATGCGACTGCTCGGCATCGAGGAGATCCACGCGCCTCTGCCCGCGGGGACCCTGTACCCGGGTGAGAACCCGTTCGCGGGTTGAGGTCTCCGTGCTGGAGGATCTGCGACGCGAGGCCTGCGAGGCCAACCTGCTGCTGCCCCGGTACGGCCTGATCCACCTGACCTTCGGGAACGCCAGCGCCCTCGACCGGGAGCGCGGCATCCTGGCGATCAAGCCGAGCGGGGTGGCGTACGAGGAGCTGCGGCCCGAGAGGATGGTCCTGGTAGACCTGGAGGGGAAGGTGGTGGAAGGCGAGCTGCGCCCCTCCTCGGACACCCCCACCCACGTGTACCTGTACCGCGCCTTCCCCGGGATACGCGGGGTGGTCCACACCCACTCCCGGTTCGCCACCGCCTTTGCCCAGGCCGGGATGCCGGTCCCCTGCTACGGCACCACCCACGCCGACTACTTCCGCGGCGAGATCCCGGTGACGCGGTCCCTGACCCCGGAGGAGATCCAGGGCGAGTACGAATGGGAGACCGGCCGGGTGATCAGCGAGCGGTTCGCCGATCTCGATCCGGCCGAGCGACCGGGGGTCCTGGTCCGCGGCCACGGCCCGTTCGCCTGGGGACCCACCGGAGGGAAGGCCGCGGAGAACGCCTGCGCCGCGGAGCTGCTGGCCGAGATGGCGTTCCACGCGCGCCAGCTCAACCCGGGGCTGCACCCCCTCGGTCAGGTTCTCCAGGACCGGCACTTCCGGCGCAAGCACGGCAAGACCGCGTACTACGGGCAGGCCTGAGAGCCGGGTCACCTCGAGGAAGCGCACAAGCTGATGACCGTCCCGGAGGTACCTCGATGTCGATGATCGCTCGCCTCGCGCTGGTCCTGCTCCTCCTCGCGGTCGGTCCCCTCCGGGCCACGCCGATCCTGCTCTGCGGCGAGGAATTCACCGAGCCGATCGCCGCGGTCCTCGACCGGCTCGGTCTTCCGTATGAACGGGTGCCGGCCAGCGACTTGGCGGGCCGCGACCCGGCGGCCGGGGGGGCGCTCTTCCTCGCCCACGACGCGGCCACTGATCCGGCCGTGGTCGAATGGACGGAGCGGCACCTGGACGCCGGAGGCAAGCTCTTCAGCTTCTTCGTCCTCGATCCTTTGCTGCAGGTCCGCCTCGGGGTGTACGTGGGCGGGTACTATCGCCCGGAGAACGGCGCCTTCAGCGCGATCGGCATCAACAGCACCACGCTCCAGCTCCCGACCGCGATGCGGCAGGCGTCGTGGAACATCAACCGGGCCTACCCGGCGGCCGATTCGGTGCAGACCATCGGGGTCTGGTGCGACGCCCAGGGCCAGCCGACCAGCGAGGCGGCGATCCTCCTGTCCCCGCGCGGGGTGCACCTGACCCACGTCCTCCTCGGCCAGGACCCCGAGGATGAGACCCGGCTCTACGCGGCCCTCCTCGGCCACTTCTTCCCCGAGCTCTGGCCGATGGCGGTGCAGGGCGCCGTGGCCGCGGCTGACCGCGTGGCCGGTGGTCCCGACACCCTGACCACCCTGGCGGCCAGGGTGCCCCGGGCTACCGCGGCCCTGGCGCGGGCCTACCTGAACCGGAAGGAGGCCGTCGATTCCCTGGCCGTCGGTCGATACGCCTTGGCCCTGGACGCCGCCTGGCGATATCGCGACCAGGCGGTGCAGGCCCTGGCCCTGGCGCAGCCGAGTCGCCGGGGGGAGTTCCGCGGGGTCTGGCTCCACTCGCCGTACGGGGTGGCGGACTGGGGATGGGAGAAGACCGCCGCAGTGCTGGCGGCCAACGGCTTCAACGCCATCGTCGCCAACATGCTCGACGCGGGTCGCGCCAGCTACCCGAGCCGGGTTCTGCCGGCTGATCCACGGGTGACCACGGCCGGTGAGCAACTGGCCCAGGCCGTGGACGCGGCCCATCGCCACGGTCTGGCCTTCCACGCCTGGAAGGTGAACTACAACCTGGGGACCGCGGACACGGCCTTCGTCGCCGGGCTGCGACGCCAGGGTCGCCTGCAGCGCAACCACACCGGGGAGGAGGTCGTCTGGCTCTGCCCCTCCCACCCGGAGAACCTCGCCCTCGAGGTCGCCTCCCTGCTCGAGGTCGTGCGCGAATACAAGGTAGACGGGATCCACTTCGACTACATCCGCTATCCCGATGCCGACGCCTGCTACTGCGACGGTTGCCGGCAGCGGTTCCAGGACCAGACCGGTCACCAGGTCTCGGCCTGGCCCGAGGAGGTGGTGACCGGTGTCCTGGCCGAGCCGTACCAGCAGTGGCGGTGCGACCAGATCACCCGGCTGGTCCGCACGGTCAGCGTGCAGGCCAAGCGGATCCGGGCCGAGATCGAGATCTCGGCCGCGGTCTTCCCCGACTGGCCGCAGACCCGCGCCTCCATCGGGCAGGACTGGATCGACTGGGTCGAGGCCGGGTACCTGGACTTTGTCTGCCCGATGGACTACGAGCCGGACCACGCCCGGTTCCGCCGCATCGTCGAGCGTCAGGTGGCCCGGGTCGACGGCCGGATCCCACTCTACCCGGGGATCGGGGCCTTCCGCCTGGCCGGTACCGACGACCTGATCCGCCAGATCACCTGCACCCGGGAGACCGGAGCCGACGGCTTCATCGTCTTCCAGTACGACGCGCACCTGGGCGAGGAGGTGCTGCCGCTCCTCCACCAGAGCATGACCCGCGAGCGGACCTATCCACCCCACCGGGTTCCGCCCGTCTCCTTCAGCGCCGGGAAGGTCAACAGCCCGGCGGGCGAGCCGCAGTACCGACTCGCCGGCGAGCCGGTGCAGCTCGAGGTAGCGCTGACCGGGGGGATCCAGGCCCGCAATGCCCGGGGCGAGGTCGCCCTGCGGTCGCTCGACGATCAGTCGGCCCAGGTCCTTGGCGCCTTAGGCTCCGGGGCCGAGCCGCGTCTGCAGGCCACGGTCTCCCTGCCGGCCGGGGACTACCGGCCGGTGATCGAGGGACGGTTCCGCGACGGCCGGGGGAAGGACCGGCCGTTTACCTGGCGCGGGCCGATCCTGCGGCTGCGCGAGCAGACCTTCCTCGACAGCCTGGCCGCGCTCGACCGCCCGCCGCGGCTCTGGGGCCTGGGCGCGCCGGTAGGTATCCTGGTCGACGGGTACGGCGGCCAGGCCCTGCTGGCGGCTCTGGCCGACCTTCGCCGGATCGAGCCGTTTGCCGTGACCCGCCTGACCCCGGAGATCCTGGCCGCGACGCGGGTGCTGGTCGTGCCCCAGCCGCGGCAGCGGAGCCTGCTGGGACGGCGGGAGCGGGAGCTGCTGCGGACCTGGATCACCGGCGGCGGACGGCTCCTGGCCACCCACGACATGGCGGGGATGCGGGGCCTCCTCCCGGTCGTGCCCGAGGTCTGCCGTCGCGGCACGGCCGCGGCCCGGAGCACCCAGTGGCGGATCGCCTTCGACCACCCGGCGGTGGCCGGGGTGGGACCTGGGCTGCACCCGCATTCCTACTACGATCACGTGACCCTGGAGCCGGGACGGGACGGGATGGTGCTGGCCGTGGACGAGGAGGACCGGCCGACCCTGGTGGTCGGGCCGCACGGCCACGGTTGGTACGCCGCCCTGGGGTTGATCCCGGGCCTGGCACCCGACGATAGCGAGGTGGCGCCGACCGGCGCCGAGTTGCAGCTCGTGGAGTCCCTGGTGCGCTGGCTGGCCGAGGAGCAATAACGACTTCGTCTGGTCAGGTCAGGCCGGGTCTGGCTCGTCCTCGCGGAAGCGCGCCTCCAGGAGATCAGCGCCCCGCACCGATCGGCGGTACCACTCCAGCCGAAGCTCGGCCCGCTCGGACTCGGTCAGTTCCCAGGGGGTCGGCTCCAGGCGCAGGCGACGGCTCAGCGCGCGCAGGATCAGGGCCGCGCAAACCGAGACGTTGAGGCTCTCGGTAAAGCCGTACATCGGCACTCGAACGCACCCGTCCGCCGCGGCCACGGCCGCCGGCGAGAGTCCCTCCTCCTCGGTCCCCAGGAGCACGGCCAGGGGTCGGCTGACCTCGACCTGCTCGGGCTGCTGCCCGTCCTCGTGCGGCGAGGCGGCCAGCAGCCGGTACCCGCGCTCCCGCAGGGCCTGCACGCAGTTGGCCAGGTCGGGGTATCGCCGGACGGTGAGCCAGCGCGAGGCACCGAGATCGACCTGGGGGTTGACCTGGTAGCGGTTGCGGCTCTCGATCACGTGCACGTCCTGGAGCCCCAGAGCCTCGCAGGAGCGGAGCACGGCGCTGGCGTTGTGGGGTTGGTACACGTCCTCGAGGACCGCGGTGAGCCAGCGCGTACGATGGGCCAGCACCTGCTCCACCCGCTCGCGCCGGTGCGGGGAGATCAACCCGGCCAGGTACTCGGTGAAGCCGGCAGAGGCGCCGTCGGTCACCGCGGTGATGCCCCGGGCCAGGCCTCGGCGCCGTTGGTCGCCTGGCAGACGTGGGCCACCGGCTCGTTGGCCGTGGCCCGGCGATAGGCCTCGGTCGTGGCCCGGCTGAAGGCCGCGGTCTCACCAACGGCCACCAGGGCCACGGCGCAGCCGCCGAAGCCGGCCCCGGTCATGCGGGCACCCAGGCATCCCGGCGCCCGGTGGGCCGCCTCGACCATGGCGTCCAGGGCTGGACTCGAAACCTCGAAGTCGGCCTTCAGGGACTCGTGGCTGGCGTCCATCAGCCGGCCCAGCGCGGCGGCGTCCCCGGCCCGCATGGCCGCGGCCGCGGCCACGGTCCGCTCGTTCTCCGCGATCACGTGACGTGCCCGCCGGGCGACCAGGGGCTCCAGCTCGGACCGGCGTTGCGCGAAGGCGGCGAGGTCCACGTCGCGCAGCGCGGCGACCCCGAAGATCCGGGCCGCGGTCTCGCACTGGCTCCGCCGCTCGTTGTAAGCCGAACCGACCAGCCCGCGACGGGTGCCGGTATCGAGCACCACCACCGCGGTTCCCGCGGGGAGCGGCACCAGCTCGAACTCCAGGGAGCGGCAGTCCAGCAGCAGGGCGTGTCCGGCCCGGCCAGCGGCCGAGATCATCTGGTCCATGATCCCGCAGTTGACCCCGACCCACTGGTTCTCGGCGCGCTGGCCGAGTCGGGCCATGGCCGCCGGTTCCCAGGCGATCCCGCTCACCGCGGCAAAGGCCCGGGCCGTGGCCAGCTCCAGGGCCGCGGACGAGGAGAGGCCGGCCCCGATCGGCACGTCGCTGGCCACCACCCCTTCCCAGGCGGTCAAGACCTGTCCGGCCTGCTGCAGGGCCCAGGCCGTCCCGCGCAGGTACTCGATCCACCCCTCCCGCGTCGGCTCGTCGAGCCGGTCCAGGTCGAACCTCTTTTCCTCGCCGAAGTCGAGGGAGCGGACGACCACCCGGCGACCGGCGACCGGCCGCAGGGCGATCCAGGCCGCGCGGTCGATGGCCATCGGCAGGACGAATCCGTCGTTGTAGTCGGTGTGCTCGCCGATCAGGTTGACCCGGCCCGGCGCCCGCACCACGACGCTGGGCTCAGCCCCGAAACGCTCCCCGAAGGCCTGGACAACGCGCTCCCGCAACTCCATCTCGATCTCCTGTCAGGCACGTTGCGTCCGGTAGTGCTCGGCCGGGACCTGCCGCAGGCGGGCCGCGGCCTGCTCGGCGGTCAGGTCGCGCTGCGGTTCGGCCATCATCTCGTACCCCACCATGAACTTCTTCACCGTGGCCGAGCGCAGCAGGGGCGGGTAGAAGTGGGCGTGGACCTGCCAGTGCTCGTCCGGCTCGCCGTTGGCCGGCGCGCCGTGCCATCCCATCGAATACGGGAAGGAGGTCTCGAAGAGGTTGTCGTACCGCACCAGCAGTTGTCGGAGCAGTTCGGCCAGGTCCTGCCGCTGGGCCGTGGACAGCTCGGGGAGGCGGCGGACGGGACTTCGCGGCAGGAGAAGCACCTCGAACGGCCAGACGGCCCAGTACGGCACCACGGCGAGCCAATCAGCACCGGTCGCGACGACCCGCTCACCGCGCTCCAGCTCCAGGGCCGCGTACTCGACCAGCAGCAACCGGTCGTGCGTTTGATAGTATTGCCGCTGGTGCGCGTCCTCCCGCGCCACCTCCTCGGGGACCACGCTGCCGCCCCAGATCTGGCCGTGGGGATGCGGGTTGGAGCAGCCCATGATCTCGCCTTTGTTCTCGAAGATCTGGATCCAGGGGTAGCGGCGCTCCAGCTCGTCGACCTGCTGACACCACACCTCGACCACCCGTTGCCCCTCGACCGGCGACATCTCGGCCAGGGTCAGATCGTGGCGGGGGGAGAAGCAGACCACCCGGCATTCGCCCTGCATGGCCTCGGCCCGCAGCAGCGGATGGTCGGTGCGGGAGCCGGTCGGACCGTCGGGGAGGAGGGCCGCGAAGTCGTTCTCGAAGACGAAGGTCTCGGCATACGCCGGATTGCGGGCCCCGCCGGCCCGCTCGTTCCCCGGGCAGAGGTAGCAGCGCGGGTCGTAGGCCGGTCGTCGGCTCGCGGCCGGGCTCTCCTGCTTCCCCTGCCAGGGCCTGCGGGTCCGATGCGGCGAGACCAGCACCCAGTGCCCGCTCAGCGGATTGTAGCGCCGGTGGGGATGGTCCTCGGGATCGAATGAAACCTGCATGACGCCTCCGCGAGGGCTGCCGGTCCGGTTACAGGGAAAGGATCTGGAGCGAGGTGCGCCCTTCCTCCTCGACCAGGCGGAGGCGGACGTGCTGCTGGTCTTCCTTGACGTGGAGGGTATACTCGCCGACGCGAACCTCCACCCCGGCGAAGAGCTGCTCGTTGACGACGATCTCGGCCTGAGCCGCCAGTTGCCGCTGGGTCTCGATGAGAGCCTCAAGCTCCCCGCGCAGTCGCTGATGCTGCTCCGTCAACTGCGACAGGACCTTGACGCTGCGCAGCAGGATCGCCTTCTGGGCGGGGTTCTGGCACAGCCTCACCTTCTGCCTGATCAGCGCCGCATCCGGGTGTTTCAGGCCAAAGGCCGCCTGGAGCACCTTGCCCTGCTGCTCCTCGCCGGTACGCAGCTCGGTGCGGAGCTCTTCCGCCTTGGACATAGCCAGGGGATCCACGCCGGTCACCACCCGCAGGCCGGGATTGGTCGGTGATCCCAGGGACCGGGCCTCCACGCCCTTCGCTCCCCAGACCAACCCACCGACCACGGCCCACTTGACGCTGTCCCCCTTCCCCAGGGCTATCACCCGACCACTCGAACGGACCGTGGCCTCGAGGATATAGGTGCCGGTCGTCACGTCCCCGCCGGCGCGGATGGTGGCCCCCTGGATGTACTTGGCCATCACCGTACCGCCCGCGTCCAGCTCGGTTTCGCTCCCGACGATCCCGGCCTGGACCAGGATGTCCCGGCCGGCCTTCACCCGGGTTCCCGCGTCCAGCATCTCGCCGACGTGGACACTGCCGGTCGCCTCCACCGAGAAGCCCGACCGCACCGATCCCTTGATGTGCACGTCGCCGCTGAAGACGATGTTCCCGGTGTTGTAGTCCACGTCGGTCTCGACCGAGAAGACCTTGTAAAGGTCGATCTTGATCGTCGTCCGGATCCGGCCGCCCTCCTCCTTGGTCTCGACCAGGATCATCACGCCCCCGGCCACTGCCGCGCGGTAGACGGTCCCCTCCTCGGACGGCTCGGCCCGCACCTGTGCTCCCGTGACCACTTCGATCTCGAGCGGCACCGGCGGGGAGATCGGAGCGCCGAACAGGTTCCGGCCCGGCACCCCGGGCCGCGACGGGGTCAACCGGCCGATCAGACCGTCCTGCTCGATCACCGTGACCAGGTGGCGGTCGCGGAAGTCGATCGAGCCGTCCTCGAGGATGGTCCCGGGCCGCTCGGAGATGTCCAAGCTCCAGTCAAAGGCGGCGTCACGACCGAGCTGCACCGGCACGCCCTCGGCGACCACCACCAGTTGTTCAGTGCGCTCGCCCGGCTGCAGGGCCCGCACCACCTCGGTCCAGCGTTGCCCGTCGAATCCCTGGATCCCCTTGGCCTGGCGCTCCACCAGGATCTGCATCTCCTCGACCGAGGGGAACCGGGCCGGCTGGAGGCCGGCAAGGTTGAGGAAGTACAGGGATTCCTTGTCCTCCCCCATCCACATGGGCGAGACCAC
>JBAZUN010000260.1:0-8359 GCA_041661365.1 Candidatus Latescibacterota bacterium | reverse complement strand
CCCGGGCTGGAGGCGCCGCCGTGACCGAGGTTGGTTCGGAGGTACTGGTAGTCGAAGACGAGGTGCAGGTGAGACGGTTCCTGCGCACCGCTTTATCGGTGCAGGGATTCCGAGTACTCGAGGCGGGAAGTGCTCGCGAGGCCCTGGTTGCGGCCACCACCCATAGCCCGGATATCCTGCTGCTCGACCTGGGACTTCCCGACGGGGACGGCGTAGATCTGACCCGGCAGCTCCGCGAATGGAGCCGGGTTCCCATCATCGTGATCTCGGCCCGAGGTCGCGAGGACGACAAGGTCGCCGCCCTCGACGCGGGGGCCGATGACTACCTGACCAAGCCGTTCGGCGCCCAGGAGTTGATGGCCCGCATCCGGGTAGCGCTCCGGCACGCGGCGCAGGCCGCGGGGGCCAATCCTTCACCGGTGGTGGAGATCGGCCCGCTAAGCCTCGACCTGGAACGACGGGAGGTGAGGGTGGACAGCGCGGAGGTGCACCTGACACCGATCGAGTACCGCTTATTGGTTCTCCTCGCCCAGAACGCGGGGAAGGTGCTGACCCACCGGCAGATCCTCAGGGAGGTCTGGGGGCCACCGTACGTCGGCCAGACTCAGTACCTGCGGGTCTTCATGGCCCAGCTTCGCCGGAAGATCGAAACGGATCCCGCCCGCCCGCGCCTGCTGGTCACCGAGCCCGGCGTGGGGTACCGCATGCGCGAATCGTGAGGACGGTCCGGGTTCGCGCGCGATCTGCATAGAGCATCTGCCAGAACCATAGCCGGGATCCGTACTGCTGCCGGTCTTGCCAGGAGATATCGCATGAGCCCGCGCCCGCGCGTCGCCGCCATCTGCACCATCTATTACCCCCGCTCCCACGCCGACGCCATCGTCACCAAGCTCCTGAAGGGGATGTCCATCGACGAGGGGTTCTTCCCCCCCGAGGTCGAGGTGGTCTCGCTCTACCTCGACCACGTGCTGGAGAGCGACGTCGGGGTGGAGCTGGCCCGACAGCACGGAGTGCCGATCTACCCCAGCATCCGGCGAGCCCTGCACGCCGGGGCCGGAAAGCTGAACGTGGACGCGGTCCTGCTCGTCGGCGAGCACGGCGACTACCCGTGGAACGAGCGGGGCCGGCACATGTATCCCCGTCGCTACTTCTTCGAGCAGATCGCCGGGGTCTTCGCCGAGAGCGGCCGGTCGGTCCCGGTCTTCAGCGACAAGCACTTTGCCTACGACTTCACCGACGCGCGCTGGATGTGGGATAGGGCCGGCCAGCTCGGGATCCCGCTGATGGCCGGTTCCTGCCTCCCCCTGGCCTGGCTTAACCCCTGGCTGGAGCACGAATCCGAGGCGCCGATCGAATCGGCCATGGCTCTGGGGTTCGGCGGGATCGAGGCCTACGGGTACCACACCCTGGAGACCCTGCAGTGCATGATCGAGCGGCGGCGGGGCGGGGAGAGCGGGGTGGTGGCGGTGCAGTGCCTCGAGGACGACGAGGTCTGGCGGTCGCGCGACCGGGGGGAGTGGTCGGGTGAGCTGGCCGAGGCGGCCTTCAACGCCATCGAGAACCGTCCCGACGGCCGGATGGAGGACCTGGCCGAGAAGCCGGCCGTCTTCCTCGTCGAGCACGCGGACGGGCTCCGGACCGCGGCTTTGATGCTCGGGGAGTACATCCACGACTGGTCGTACGCGGCCCGGGTGGCCGGCCAGGTGCAGGCCACGGAGTTCTACCTGCAGCCCGACGGCCCGGGGGCCAGCTTCGGCTACCTGTGCCGCAACATCCAGCGGTTCTTCCAGACCGGCCGGGCGCCGTACCCGCCGGACCGCACCCTGTTGACCACCGGGGTGATCGACGCGGCGATGAACTCCCGGTACGAGGGGCACCGCCGGATCGAGACCCCCTGGCTGCGCCTGCCCTACCGGGCTTATGACACCTCGCCGGAGCGACCGCGCGGCCCGCGACCGAGCGGGGCCTGTCTGGACCGGAACGCGCCCGATCTCCTGCTTCCCTGGCGGAGCTGAGGAGGCACGACCGTGGACGCGGGATTCACCACCGGCCTGCCCGGGCTGGACAAGGTGCTGGAGGGGGTCGAGCCCGGGGACAACATCGTCTGGCAGGTCGACGCGATGACCGACTACCAGGCCCTGGTCCGGCCCTATGCCGAGGCCGCGCGCCAGAAACACCAGCGGCTGATCTACTTCCGCTTCGCCTCCCACGAGCAGTTGCTCCCCGCCGACTTCGGGGCCGAGATCCACCGACCCAGGCCGCACCTGGGGTTCGAGGGGTTCGTGACCCAGGTCCACGGGGTCATCGAGGCCGCGGGCGAGCGCGCGGTCTACGTCTTCGACTGCCTCTCGGAGCTGGCCTCCCTCTGGTCGGCCGATCAGATGCTGGGCAACTTCTTTCTGCTGACCTGCCCGCGGCTCTACGACCTTCGGACGGTGACCTACTTCGCCCTCCAGCGCAACCACCACGCCTCCTTTGCCCTGGGCCCGATCACCGAGACCACCCAGTTCCTGCTGGACGTCTTCCGGCACGAGGACCGGCTCTACCTGCGGCCGATCAAGGTGCAGCATCGCTCGAAGCGCTCGATGCACACCCTGCACCTCTGGGAGGGGGAGGAGTTCAGGCCGATCACCTCCAGCGCCGTCATCTCCGACGTGCTGGCCTCGAGCCGCTGGCCCGGCCTGCGCGCCGACACCCGCCTGGGGTTCTGGCGGCGGATCTTCAACGAGGCCCAGCAGGCCTTCGACGACGCCCGGACCGGCCGCTCCGAGCCGGATCAGGAGCGGGAGGTCTTCGAGCGGCTGAGCCGCATGGTCCTCACCCGGGACGAGGCGATGCTGCGCCTGGTGCAGCGGTACCTCAGCCTGGCCGACATCCTCCAGATCCGCGACCGGATGGTCGGGATCGGTCTGATCGGGGGGAAGGCCCTGGGGATGCTCCTGGCCCGCGCCATCCTCAAGGCGCATACCCCGCGGATCCACGGGCGTCTGGAGAAGCACGACTCCTTCTACATCGGCTCGGACGTCTTCTACACCTTCCTGATCCGCAACGGGGTCTGGTGGATCCGCCAGAAGCAGCGCCACCCGGCCGCCTTCCTCGAGGACCTGGACGAGGCCCGGTCGCGGATCCTGCACGGCGGGTTCCCCGACTATACGATGGACCAGTTCCAGGCCATGCTCGACTACTTCGGCGAGTCCCCGTACATCGTGCGCTCCAGCTCCCTGCTGGAGGACGCGTACGGGAACGCCTTTGCCGGGAAGTACGACAGCGTCTTCTGCGTCAACCAGGGGAGCCGGGAGGAGCGGCTGCAGGCCCTGCTCGACACCGTGCGCCTGGTCTACGCCAGCACCATGAGCAAAGCGGCCCTGAGCTACCGGGTGACGCGGGGGCTGCTCGACCGGGACGAGCAGATGGCGCTCCTGGTGATGCGGGTATCGGGCGACCGGTACGGAGACAAATACCTGCCGTCGATCGCCGGGGTCGGCTTCTCCTTCAACCCGTACTGCTGGCACCGGAGCATCGATCCCCGCGCCGGGATGGTGCGGCTGGTCTTCGGCCTGGGCACGCGGGCCGTGGACCGGGCCGACGACGACTACACCCGCCTGGTGGCGCTCAACGCTCCGACGCGGCGGCCGGAGAGCAACTTCGACGAGGTCGCCGAGTACTCACAGCACCGTGTGGACTACCTCGACATCGCCGCGAACCGCCTGGCCTCGGGCCACTTCCGCGACCTGGTCAAGGAGCACCCAGACCTGCCGGTGGAGATGGTGGTGTCACGGGGCCGGTCCTCCCGACCGGCGCCGGGAGGACCGGACTGCGTGCTGACCTTCGACCGCCTCCTCGCCGACACGGAGTTCGTCGACGACATGCGCGAGATGCTCCGGACCATCGAGGAGGCCTACCGGCACCCGGTGGACATCGAGTTCACCGCCAACTTCCTCAGCCGCGACCGGTACCAGATCAACCTCCTGCAGTGCCGCCCGCTCCAGGTCCAGGGGCTGGAGAGCGTCCGTCCGCCGGCGGTGGAGGTCAGCGACGCGGACCGGATCGTGCAGGCCCACGGCGCCATCATCGGTCCCAGCCGGATCGTGCGGGTGGACCACTTCGTCTACGTGGTGCCGCGGCTCTACGCCGAGCTGCCGGTGCCACGCCGGTACGAGGTCGCGCGGCTGCTGGGCCGCGTCAACCAGGTCGTGGGCCAGGACCAGGAGACCGTGATGCTCCTCGGACCGGGACGCTGGGGCACCTCCAGCCCGGAGCTGGGCCTGCCGGTGCACTTCGCCGAGATCGACCGGGTATCGATCCTCTGCGAGATCGTGACCATGCGGGAGAGCCTGGTCCCCGACGTCTCCCTGGGCACCCACTTCCTCAACGAGCTGGTCGAGATGAACACCCTCTACATGGCCCTCTTCCCGCAGCAGCAGCGGAACTACCTCAACGAGGGGTTCTTCCTCGACGCTCCCAACCGGCTGCCGGACATCCTGCCCGAGGATCGGCGCTGGCAGGAGATGGTCCGCGTGATCGACACCCGGACCGTGCTGACCGACGGTCGGGTCGTGCTGCTGCTGGCCGACGCGCGCGAGCAGGAGGCCCGGATCTTCGTCGGCGATCCCGGCCTCCTGGCCAACCGGCTCTGATCCCCACGCCGGGAGGGATCCGTCGCCCGTCGCCTTGACAGACGAGGGGGAATGGGGCTTTGTACCGGGTCGAACGCCCGACGTGACCGCGCCGGCCGGCCCTGAACCTTTTGCCGCAGGTGACCGCCATGCCACTCGCCTCCATGCGCCAGCTCCTCGACCATGCCGCCGAGCACGGGTACGGCCTGCCCGCCTTCAACGTGAACAACATGGAGCAGGTCTGGGCCATCTGCGAAGCTGCCAGTCAGGTCGATGCCCCGGTCATCATGCAGGCCTCGGCCGGGGCCCGCAAGTACGCCGGGGAGCCGTTCCTGCGCCACCAGATCCTGGCCGCGCTCGAGGCCTTCCCCCACCTTCCCATCGTCATGCACCAGGACCACGGCCAGAGCCCGGCGGTCTGCATGACGGCGATCAAGTCGGGATTCACCTCGGTGATGATGGACGGCTCGCTGCAGGCCGACGGGAAAACCGTCGCCTCGTACGAGTACAACCTCGGCGTCTCGCGCGAGGTGGTCCGCTTCTCCCATTTCATCGGGGTTTCGGTCGAGGCCGAGCTGGGCGTGCTCGGCTCGCTGGAGACGATGAAGGGGGATAAGGAGGACGGTCACGGGGCCGACGGCGCCATGCGCCGGGACCAGCTCCTCACCGACGTCGACCAGGCGGCCGACTTCGTCAAGCAGACCGACTGCGACGCCCTGGCCATCGCCATCGGCACCAGCCACGGCGCGTACAAGTTCACCCGCAAGCCGACCGGCGACATCCTGGCGATCGACCGGATCAAGGAGATCCACGCCCGCCTGCCGAACACCCACCTGGTGATGCACGGCTCGTCCTCGGTGCCGCAGGAGCTGCTCGCCGAGATCCGCCAGTTCGGGGGCGAGATGAAGGAGACCTACGGCGTCCCGGTCGAGGAGATCGTCAACGGGATCCGGCACGGCGTGCGCAAGGTCAACATCGACACCGACATCCGCCTGTCGATGACCGGCGCCATCCGCCGCTGCTTCGTCGAGAACCCCGGCAAGTTCGACCCGCGCGACTACCTCAAGCCGGCCCGCGAGGCGGCGATGAAGGTCTGCCTCGCGCGGTACGAGGCCTTCGGCTGCGCCGGTCAAGCCAGCCGGATCAAGGTCGTGCCGCTGGAGAAGATGGCCGAGCGGTACGCCAAGGGCGAGTTGAGCCAAGTCGTCCGCTGACGATCGCTTCGCCCCGTCTGCCCGACCCGCGGCTATTGACCCGCGGGTCGGGCAGGGATCAGCCGCTTCATCGAGCAGCCCGAGCCGTTCGAGAAGACCCCCACGCGCAAGATCAAGCGCTACCTGTACGTCGACTGACCTCCCTGCCGGACCGTTCGAGAGGAGCCTGCCAGACCGGTTCTGCCATCTCGGAGCCGGCGCCCGTCTGTCCATACAGGGGAAGGCGTTGATCTAATCGCGACCGGGAGGGAATAGCCGGCCCTGGTTCCGCATCTGTACGGACAGCAGACGGAACGAGATGACACGGGAATCCCTGGAGGAAAGCGACCTCGTCGCCCGGGCCCAGGCCGGGGACCGCGCCGCCTTTGGCGAGCTGGTGAGGCGGTACGGCCCCCTGGTTCGGGGAGTGTGCCGGCACCTGACCGGCTCGACCTGGGACGCCGAGGACCTGGCCCACGAGGCCCTGGTCGAGGCCTGGCTGCGGCTGAATACCCTGCGGGACCCGGCCTGCCTCGCCCCCTGGCTGCGGACCCTCACCCTGAACCTCTGCCGGATGTGGCACCGGCAGCGGCGGCGCGAGCGGGACGGGCTGGCGGCGATCCTGGCCGAGGGGATCTCCCCCGACCGGGAGGAATCAGACCCCGGTGTCGACCGACTGGCCGACGGCCTGGCGCGACTGTCGTCCGACCACCGTCTCGCCCTGGCCCTGCACTACGGCGAAGGGCTGACCACCGAGCAGATCGGCGCCTTCCTCGAGGTGCCGCCCGGCACGATCATGAGCCGGCTCCACCGCGCCCGAACGCGCCTCAAGGAGAGGATGACCGAAGTGGCCGATACCGTCGATAGCCCTGCCGACCCCGACCCTCTGCGCCGAACCGTCGACGCCGAGATCGAGGTGCTGCTGCGGATATGGGAAGAGGAGGCCCGCGGTGGCAACCTCCACACGGTATACATGTCACCGACCTGCAGGCGGTTGGGCGTGCTCCTGAACAGCTCGCCGGAGCTGGTCCGTTCGGTGCTGAAGCACATGGACGAGGTGCTGACCCGGTACGTGGCCAACCGCCTGCGGCATGCCGGGATGGCCGCCATCGGCGTGGCCGTGACCTGCGCCCTGGCCGACGAGCCGGCCCTGCGTGAGCGAGCGCGGACGGTCCTTCGCCAGGTCCTGGCCAGGGGGGTTGGCCAGGCGAACCGCGAACCCTACTTCCATCTCCCCTCGCGTCCCCCTGCCACCTTCCTCCTGGACAGCCTCCTCCGCGGCGCCCACGACGACGCGGCGAAGGCCGAGCTGCTGGTCGACCTGCTGTCCGGCTGCGAGGACGAGGCAACCATTATCCTGCTGGGCGGGGTCCTCCTCTGCTTCCCGGACCAGGCCTTCCCGCTCCTCTGGAAGCGCTGGTGGTCCGAGGGGTGGTCGAGCGAGGCGCCCATGTCCCTGACCCTGACCGTGCTCAGCCGCTTCGGCTCGCGGTTCCTGGCCTCGCTGGCCGAACTGCTGGCCGCCGAGGATCGAGGGCGACTGCGGCAGGCCCTGGCCGGGGTGCAGGGGGTGGCCAGGCTGATCGGGCGCTCGGTGCTGACGCGGACAGGCACGCCCGACCCGGGGCTGGAGTGGCGGGTGGGTGGTGGCCTGCGGGAGGAGGAGATCGATCCGTCCCTGTGCACGGCCCTGTGCCGGCGACTGGCCTCGCTGGTCGACGAGGATCGACCGGAGATCCGCGAGGCCGCGATCGAAGCCTTGGGCTTGCTGGGCGGGCCGGACCAGGCAGCGGCACTTCGTCCGTGCCTGCGTCACCCCGAGCTGTCGACGCGCCTGGCCGCCGTCTGGGGACTCGCCGAATTGGGAGACCGCGCCTGCGCCTCTGACCTGTTGGAGATCGCGCGCCACGACGCGGCGACCGCCCGCCGGGCCGCGGTGCAGGCCCTGGGGAAGCTGCGCGTGACCGAGGCGCGGGATCTGCTCATCGGGCTGATTCAGGATCCGGAGGTCCAGCCGCAGGCCATCTCCGCCCTGGGGGAGCTCGACGATCCAGCCGCCAAAGCGATGCTCGAATCCCTGACCAAGGGAGCGGACAAGAAGATCGCGCGTTTAGCCTCCGGGGCGCTCTACGGCGGCCGTGGCTCCGGCCGCGAACCCTCGGCCACTACCCGCGAGCGGCTGAATCGGGTGCGCGGTGAGGGGGCCCGGCCCCTCCTGCACGTCTCCGTGGTCGGCGCGATCCGCAACCTTCCCGAGATCCGTCCCTACCGGGAGCCGGAGCTGACCCGCTTCATCGGCGAGATCTGCGGCGACTTCTCCACCACCCGCCGGGAGCTGGTGATGGACGGTCTTATGGTACGACAGAGCGGGGTGTACGAGCTGACCGAAACCGGTCAGGCCGTGTGGCGGGTCGAGCAGTACCTCAAGCGTCTCTGGCCTGGTGCCGCGGTCGGATGAGGCGACCGTGTCGTTGCACCGGATGGTGCACCGGCATCCCGGGGTCAGGCCATGAGCGTGGTCTCGCTGGCTCCCTGTCCGCCACGAGGGGG
>JBAZUN010000259.1:0-8373 GCA_041661365.1 Candidatus Latescibacterota bacterium | reverse complement strand
GCCGTCCGCGTGCAGGACGTGCTCGACGGCAAGGTCGACGCGTACCAGCGGCCGATCGACCAGCACTGGGGGTTGCTGCCATGACGCTGAGGATCGCGACCACCGGTTGGGAGGCGCCGCTCGAGGTGATCGCGGCCCAGGCGGCCCAGGCGGGGTACGAGGGACTGCAGTGGGGTGTGCCCGCCGGCTCCGAGGGAACGCTCAAGACCGTCCTCGACCGGCATGGCCTTAAGCTGGCCGCCAGTTGTGCCGGCGGCACCTTCCTCGATCCGGCCACCCGGCAGCAGGAGATCGACGAGGCCGTGGCCGAGGCCCGCCGGCTCAAGGCCCTGGGGGCCGAGGTGCTCGAGATGATGTGCGGCTTGCGTCCGGTCGGGGGCCCGAGCGAGTCCCAACTCCTGGCCTATGCCGACGGTCTCAACGAGGTCGGCCGCCGCTGCCGCGAGCTGGGGGTCCGGGTGGGGGTGCACAACCACGGGGTCCTCTTCCTGGAGAGCCAGACCGAGATCGACTTCCTCTACCGGCACCTGGACCCGGAGTTGGTCGGCACCGGCTTCGACACCGGACACCTGGCCCTGGCCGGGATGGACGCGGCCGCGGTTTTCCGGCAGTACGCGGGCCGTACGGCCTACGTCCATCTCAAAGACCTCTTCCTCGTGGACCGGCCGGCCGGGGAGAGCGACCGGGTGATGGCCTTCGACGAGGTCGTGTCCCTGGCCGAGCGGTCGGACCTGTACACCTGGCTGGTCCTCCGCGACCTGGACGGCCGCCAACTGGTCCTCGGCGGGGGGAAGCTGGGGCACGACTACCTGCGCGACCATCGCGAGCTGATCCGCGGGGTGCGGTGTTGTGACCTTGCCGAGTACCAGTTCGCCGAGATCGGCCACGGCGGGCTGGTTGATTTCCCCAGTGTACTGGCCGCGCTCGAGGGGGCCGGGTTCGACGGCTGGCTGGCCGTGGAGCTGGACGTCAGCTACCGGACCCGGTACGAGAGCGCCCGGATGTCGCGCGAGCATCTCAGGAGCCTCGGGGTGTGAGCGGTTCAGCCATGGTCACCGACAGACAAAGGAGGATGCCACCATGAACGATCAGCTTCGTCGAGCACTGGTCCTGGGAACCGGCCTGCTCCTGGCCGGAGGGGCTTGGGCCGCTGAGCCAACCGCTCCGATCCCGGCCAAGGCAGACAGCAGTGCCGCGCCCCGGACCGCGGACGAGGAGTGGCTCAGGACCGTCTGGAGCCAGATCGACACCCTGGTCCAGCAAGCCGACTTCCCGGCCCAGGCCACGGTCACCGCCGGCGGGGTGCGGGGCGCCGAGGCCGAGGACGTCCTGGCCGGCAAGTACTACTACTTCAAGGGGGGACACTACTACCCCAACGAGCAGCTCATCAACGAGGTCGTCGCGGCGCTGGAGCAGAAGCTGCAGCAGCGGCCTAAAAAAGCCGACGCGGCCCGACTCAAATACCTGGCGGCCCTGTGCTACGACATCCTGGGGCAGCGCGACCAGGCCATGGAGCAGTACCGGCTGGTGACCAAGAAGCACGGCAAGAGCCCATTCGCGACCCAGGCCCGCGCGCGGCTGACTCAGCTCGAGGCCAGCGAGGCGAACCGATAGAGCGACTCAAGGGTCTGTCCCCGGCGGCGGGTGATTCGGTGCGAGCTGGTCATCGCTCTGGGCGGCGGCGGCCGGTAGCCAGCGGCGGTTCGACCTTGGCGTGCTCCGCATGTCCGAGGCTCCGGTCGTCCCCTATATTCGGACCCGTGTCCGCAGCGCTGCCCGCGCCATCCGTGGTATCTATCAGGGGAGGAAGATCGTGACCAGTACCACCGAATCCCGCCTGGCCATCCTGGGAGGGCCACGGGCCGTGCCCGAGGGTGTGCAGTTCCGCGTCTGGCCGGAGATCACCCGCGAGGACGAGGAGCTGGTGCTGGCCTCGTTGCGGCAGGACAGCCATGCCTTTGGCCCGCACGCCCAGATGCTGCAGTCCGAGTTCGCCGCCTGGAACGGCAACCGCTTCTGCATGGCCACCAACAGCGGCACCGCGGCCCTGCACCTGTGCGTGGCCGCCTGCGGGGTGGGACCGGGCGACGAGGTGATCACCACGGCCCTGTCCTGGACCAGCAGCGCCTCGTGCATCATCCACCACAGCGGGGTGCCGGTCTTCGTCGACGTGGACTGGCAGTCGATGCACCTGGCGCCCGAGCGGATCGAGGCGGCGATCAGCGAGCGCACCCGGGCGATCCTGGTGGTCCACTACTGGGGCGTGGCCTGCGACCTGGACCCGATCCTGGCGATCGGCCGCCGGCACGGGCTGCCGGTGATCGAGGACGCCTGTCAGGCCCACGGCGCCATGTATAAAGGGAAGAAGGTCGGCACCTTCGGCGACGTTGCCGCCTTCAGCCTGAACCAGAACAAGAACCTGTGCGGCGGCGAGGGCGGGCTGTTCGTCAGCGACGACGAGACGCGCTTCAACCGGGGCCGGGCCGTGACCAGCTTCAGCGACATGCGGCCCCCCAACGCCGGCCGCGACTACCACGACTACGGCTTGGGCTGGATGTACCGCACCTCGGACCTGGCCGCGGCCTTTGCCCTGAGCCAGCTCCGCAAGCTCGACCGGACCAATGCCCAGGCCGTGGACAACTGGCACCGGTTGCACCGGCTGCTGGAGGGCACCCCCAACCTGGTGCGCTCCTTCACCTCGACCGAGCGGCCGACCAACGGGTACGCCTACGTGCTGCGGGTCGAGCCGGCCTATGCCCGCCGGCGCGGGGTCTCGCTGCGGCAGGTCACCGAGGGGATCGTCCGCGCCCTGGCCAGCGAGGGGCTGCCGGTCTCCCTGGCCAACTGGCTCCTGCCGGCCCACGCGGTCTTCCAGGCCAAGGACGCCTTTGGCCGGGGCGCGCCGTGGACCTATGCCCGGCCGGAGATCAGCTACGACCTGGCCCAGTACCCGGTGGCCCAGGACTGCGTCGACACCTGCCTGTGGAACATCAACAGCCACCGGCCGCCCAACGGGCCGGAGCAGCTCGAAGCCATCGCCGCGGCCGTGCGCAAGGTCTTCGGACAGCTTGACCAGGTCCCCCTGGAGGCCAAAGGATGAGCGCGGCGGGCGGCGGACGCCGGGTCCGGGTGGGGATCGTGGGGCTCGGCCACAACGGCCTGGCCCACGCCCAGGCCCACCAGCGGCTGGGCCGGTCCGAGCTGGTGGCCCTGAGCGACCGGCGCGAGGATCGGCTACGCCAGGCCGGCGAGACCCTGGGCATCCGGCGGCTTTATCGAGACGACGAGATCTTCGCCGATCCGGAGGTCGAGGCGATCAGCATCCACACCGGGGACGACCAGCACCTGGAGCCGTTCTGCCGGGCCGTGGCCGCGGGGAAGCACGTCCTGGTCGAGAAGCCGCTGGCCAACCGCGAGGAGGATATCCTCGCCATGGTCGAGGCCGCGCGACGGGCCGACCCGGGCCTGAAGATCCAGGTCGGGTACATCCTGCGCTTCAACCCGGTCTTCGCGGCTATTCGAGCTTTAGCTCTGGCCGGCGAGCTGGGCGACCTTTACGCCATGGAGGCGGACTACGTCCACAACCTCCTGTATCAGCGGCAGCAGACCGACCCGGTGACCGGCCGCAACTGGTACCTGGAGGAGGAGCTGCCGATGGTCGGCGGGGGGAGCCACCCGCTCGACCTGCTCCGCTGGATCTCGGGGCAGGAGGTGGTAAGGGTGAGGGCCTACGCCAATCACGTGGCCTTCCCCGAGATGCGGCACGACGACTGCATGGTCGCGCTTTTCAGCTTTGCCGACGGCGCCGTCGCCAAGGTGGCGGCGCTCTACGGCCCGCGGTGCGCCATGGCGCCGTACTACAACCTGCGGCTCTACGGCACCCGCGGCACGGTCGAGCGCGACCAGGTGGCCCTGTCCCGTAGTCCCGAGGAGATGCACCCCGAGTTTGCGCCGGTGGCCGCGGACCGGGTCCAGGGCCATCCGTACGAGGCCGAGATCGAGGACTGGCTCGAGGCGATCCTCGCGGACCGGCCGCCGCGGACCTCGCTGCTGGATGGCGCCAACTCGACCCTGGCGACCCTGCGGGCGGTCCGCTCGGCCCACGAGGACCGCGAGCTGGAGGTGCCGGTGCTGCGCTGAGCCCGCAGCCCGTCGACGGCCCCGAGGATCACTCCACGTCCACCCCCCAAGGGAGGCGCTCCGATGACCTTTGACCTGCTGCTCAAGGGCGGGCACCTGATCGACCCGCGGAACAATCTCGACGGCCCGATGGACCTGGGCCTGGCCAACGGCAAGGTCGCGGCCGTGGACCGGGATCTGCCCGCGGCCCAGGCCCGCCAGGTGCTCGACGTGGCCGGACTGTTCGTGGTGCCGGGCCTGGTCGACATCCACGTGCACGCCTATGCCACCCCGGGTCACCGCGATGCCTGGGCCGGTGATAACGCCGTGCTCCCCGACGGCTTCAGCTTCCGCACCGGGGTGACCACCATGGTCGACACCGGCAGCGCCGGCTGGCGCAACTTCGAGGATTTCCGCTTCCGCGTCATCGACCGCTGTCAGACCCGCCTGTACGCGTACCTCAACATCGCCGGCATGGGGATGGTCAGCACCGATCTGGAGCAGAACATCTGCGACATGGACGTGACCCAGGCCGCGCGGATGGTCGAGGCCCACCGGGACGTCCTCGTCGGGATGAAGACCGCCCACTACTACGCCCCGGACTGGACCTCGGTCGACCGTGCCCTGGAGGCCGGCGAACGGGTCGGGCTGCCGCTGATGGTCGACTTCGGCTTCTTCTGCAGGGAGCGTCCCTTCTACAAGCTGGTCACCGAGCGGCTGCGGCCGGGCGACCTCGTCACCCATATGTACCTGGCCTCGGTCCCCTGGATCGGGGCCGACGGCAAGCTGCTGCGCTACCTGTCCCGGGCCCGCGAGCGGGGGGTGATCTGGGACGTCGGCCACGGCGCCGGCTCCTTCGTCTTCCGCAACGCGGCGCCCAGCATCGAGCAGGGGTTCTGGCCGGACTCGATCTCCACCGACCTGCACGTCCTGAGCATGAACGCGCCGATGATGGACATGACCACGGTGATGTCCAAGTTCCTGGCCCTGGGGCTGCCGCTGGCCGAGGTCATCCGCGAGTCCACGGTCAACCCGGCCCGCGAGATCGGTCACCCCGAGCTGGGCCACCTGAGCGTGGGTGCCATCGCCGACGTGGCCGTGCTCAACCTGCTTCAGGGGCGCTTTGCCTACCGCGACGTGGCCGGGGGCCGATTCGAGGGGAACGAGCGCCTGATCTGCGAGCTGACCCTGAAGGACGGCCAGGTGAAGTGGGACTGGAACAGCCGCACCGGCACCGATTATCGCCAGCTCTCGCCGACCTACGGTCTGCGCTCGGTGGACCAGTTGATCCTGCCCGAGGACGAGAGGTAGTGCCGCGTCCGGGGTGATCCGACGCGGCCTTTGGACGAGGAAGGAAGAGATGACGGGAGCCTCCGCGGCCCGCACGAACGAGACCTATTTCCAAGCCCCTGGCTCGGGCCCCCGCTGCTCGACGGCCCGCTCGGCCCAGGTCCGGCAGCGGCGGTTCGAGATGGGGTACGAGAAGCGGACCGAGCCCGAGCCGTATACCCGGTTGGCGCAGCAGGCCAAGGAGGTCTTCCTTCGCTACGAGGAGGAGGACCCGGCCCTGGCCCGCGCCCGCGCGATGAGCGCGGTGGTCGAGGGGGCACCGGTCGAGCTCGAGCCGGGCAATCTCCTCCTCGGCGGCGAGAATCCCTTCTTCTTCAACCTGCTCCTGCCGGCTTTGCAGGCCGACCGGTATGCCCGCTCCGGGCCGTACGGCGACGACCCCGAGGCCGAGGCCCAGCGCCAGGCCGGGCTCTTCTATGCGGCCTGCTTCGAGGGGCACATCACCCCTGGTCTGGAGTTCGTCCTGGGCCAGGGGATCGAGGGGCTGCGGTGGCGGGTGGAGGAGAGCCGGCGTCGTCTCCCGGCCGAGGCCGCGGCCCAGCGGTGCTGGTGCGAGGCGGCGCTGCTCTCCTGCGACAACGTGCTGGCCTACGCCCGGCGGTACCAGGAAGCGGCCTTCCGCCTGGCCGGGGAGGCGACCGAGCCCGACCGGCGCGCCGAGCTGCGCGAGCTGGCCGAGATCCTGGGCCGGGTGCCGGCCCAGCCGGCGCGCTCCTTGCACGAGGCGTTACAGTCCTACTGGCTGGTCTACATCCTGGTCACCACCGAGATGGGCGGCTGCTGCCCGGGCGGGGGGCTGGGCCTGGGTCGGATGGACCAGTACCTCTTCCCCTACTACGAGCGCGACCTGGCCAGCGGCCGGTTGACCCGCGAGCAGGCCCTGGAGCTGATGGAGCTGTTCCTCCTCTGCTTTCGCCACGTCGACTACTACACCGGGCACCAGACCTATACCCCGGGAAGCCAGGCCAGCCTGGGCGGGGTCACCCCCACCGGCCTGGACGCGGCCAACGCCCTGACCGAGCTGATCATGGAGGCGTCCCTGCGGATCGCCCTGCCGGCGCCGTACATCTCGCTCAGGCTCCACCGGGACGCCCCCGAGCGGTACTGGCAGGCCGCCGCCGACTATATCGTCGGCGGGCTGGGTTTCCCGGTGGTCAACGACGAGGTGCTGATCCCGGCCTTCCTGCGGCACGGCCGCTCCCTGGGCGACGCCCGCGACTACATCTGCTCGTGCTGCTACGAGAACACCATCCCCGGCCGCGAGGCCTTCCATCCCAACGCGGCGTACCTGAACCTGCCTTTGGTCCTCGAGCTGGCCTTGAACCAGGGCCGCGTCCTTCTCACCGGACAACGACTCGGCAGCGAGACCGTCCTCGAAGGTGCGGGGTTCGAGGCGGTGTGGGCCGCCTTCCGGCAGCAGCTCCACCAAGTGGCCGAGCGGCTCAGCGGGCTGGTCAACCGCGCGGACGCGGCCCACGCGGCGTACCGCCGGTACCCGTTGATGTCCCTGTTCATCGAGGACTGCATCGCTCGCGCCACCGACGTCGGTCAGGGCGGCGCGCGGTACAACCCCACCGGGTGCATCGTGGCCGGGCTGCCCAACGTGGTCAACTCGCTGGCCGCCATCCGGCACTGCGTCGACCGGGAGGGAACCCTGTCCCTGGCCGAGATCGCCGCGGCCCTGGAAGCCGACTTCAGCGGTCACGAGGGGGTGCACCGTCGCCTGCTGGCAGCCCCGAAGTGGGGGAACGGGGACGACCGGGTCGACGACCTGGCGGCCAAGGTCACCGAGGCCCTGTTCGAGGAGTTCGGCCACCGCACCAATCCCCGGGGCGGTCCCTGGCAGTTGGCCCTCTACTCCTTTGTCGCCAATCACGGTCTGGGCCAGGTGGTCGGCGCCTCGGCCGATGGCCGAGCGGCCCGGGCCATCCTGACGCGGAACCTCAACCCCTCGTGGGGCACCGACCGGCAGGGGCCGACCGCGGTCCTCGAGTCCCTGAGCCGGATCGACTTCACCCAGTTCCCCAACGGCTGCTCCCTGGACCTGCGCTTCGACCCGGCCCTGCTGGACAGCCGCATGGGCCGGTCGATCTTCGCCGGCTTCCTCAAGGGGTTCGTCGACCTCGGGGTGATGCAGATGCAGATCTCCATGGTCGACACCGCGACCCTGCTCGACGCGCGGGAGCACCCGGAGCGCTGGCCGAACCTGATGGTCAAGGTGGCGGGGTACAGCGCCCGCTTCGTCGACCTGTCCGACCAGGAAAAAGAGGAGCTCATCAACCGGACCGCGCAGCGCCTGGCAGCGGACTGATCCCGGACCACCGCCAGGAGGGAACGACACCCATGCCGATCTACGAGTTCTACTGCCGTCAGTGCCACACCATCTACTCCTTCCTCTCCCGGTCGGTGAACACCGCCCGGGTGCCGGTCTGCCCGACCAGTCCGCGTCACCGCCTGCAGCGCCAGGTCTCCGGGTTCGCCGTGGTCTCCGGGGGCAAGGGCGAGGGGGACGCGGCCGGGGACGACTTCCCGGTCGACGATACCCGCATGGAGCAGGCCATGGAGACCCTGGCCTCTGAGGCCGAGGGGCTGAACGAGGAGGATCCGCGGGCCGCGGCGCGGTTGATGCGCCGCCTGTCGGACATGACCGGGATCGAGTACAACGAGGGGATGGAAGAGGCCCTGCGGCGGCTGGAGGCCGGTGAAGACCCGGATGCAGTGGAGGCCGAGATGGGCGATCTGCTGGAGGGGGACGAGGACCCGTTCGCCCTGCCCGGCGCGGCCAAAGCGGGCCGCCGGCGGAAGACCCGACCGCCGCGGCGCGACGATACCCTATACGAGATGTGAACCGGGCTAGCAGCCCGTTGAAAAAGCCGCTTTGTTTGGCGAGGCCGAGGAATGGCG
>JBAZUN010000258.1:0-8403 GCA_041661365.1 Candidatus Latescibacterota bacterium | reverse complement strand
GACATCGCCGCCCTCGATCGACTGAGGCAGGTACGCCGCGCCGCTGGTGCGGTCGAGCACCTGACCACCGAGGAAGACCGAGCGATGGTACACGGCCGCACGGATACGCGCCCTGAGGTTCGTCGTGCGCTTGATCGGGGTCGGGAAGGCGAGGCTCAGGCGTCCGTTCTGGGTCGGCAGCAGGGCATAATCGCTCCCTTCCGCGGCCTGAACGCCGTTGATCTCCAGGCCTTCAAGTCGGGATCCGGCCGGAACGTCCAGTTCCACGGTATCGAACCCCGGCTTTCCCGAGCTCGTGAACACGGTCCGGAGGTCGTAGAGGAAGACGGTGTCCACGCCCAGCGGCACCTCCACCCCCGCGCCCCGCGTTCCCGGCTGGTTCGGGAGCGACAGCTCGGCCACCACGCTGTCCGCCAGCAGGGGGGAGACCTCGAAGGCCAGGCTGTCGAGCACGCCAAAGGCCAGGGGGTCCTCGGTGGTCATCTCGACGCGGAACTGGAAGTACTGCCGGCCGTCCGAGGAGCGGATCTCATCCCCCGAACCCTCGTAGTTGACCGACCAGGCGTTCCAATGACCGACGTCGTCGAGGAGCGCGGCGCGGAAGTCGGGCAGGCCGTCTTCAAAGGCCCCGCGAGGAGCGTCGGCCGCGTAGTAGGTGGCGCGATCGACCTCGATCTGGCGGCCGAGCTCGTCGTACTTGTAATACGCCTGGGGATCGGCATCATCCCCGGACCGGGTGCGGATCGCCACGGTCACCGGGGCATCAGGATCCTCGCTGATCGTGCCCGACTGCGGCTCGAGACGGTACCGGGTGAAGTGCCAGTAGACCTTGCCGAAGCTTACCGGCTCGCTAAAGGAGTGGACGACCGACAAGTATCGGCCCTCCTGCGGGAACCCTTTGCCGAAGGCCTTGATCTCGGAGAGGACCCCGGTGGTGCGCACGCCGCCGAAGCGCAGCCGGATGAATCGGGTGAAGCGGAGCTGGCAGGGGAGGCCCACCTCGCTCTCGCTGTTGGAGTAGGTGGAGCCGATGACCTCACTGAGGCCGTGGTACTTGGTGGTGCCGGTCGAGGTGGTCTCGTCGTCGAAGATCAGCCAGTCGATCAGGTCATCGGTCCGGCTGACCTCGTACGCCTCGGGGGACATGGAGCGAAAGAGCTGCCCGCTGCTGTGCAGCCCGTATTGGGGCGGCATGAAGACCACGCTGTCGATCGGTACCGGCACGCCCAGGTCCAGGGTAAACCAGGTCACGTCGGTCCGTTGCTGGGTCGCGCTCAGGGCGTAGACCCAGGTGGCCGTCAGCTCGTCCCCGTCGATCAGGGTGCGCAGGCCGGTGGCCTCGGCGGCGCCACCCTGCCAGATCCTCGGGTGCCAGCCGATCAGCAGGGTATCCACCTCCATGCCGTACCGACCGCGCTTGGTGGTCCACTTGTACCCGAACACGTTCCTGGGCAGGTTGATGTTCTCCCGCACCCGCTCGCCGAGCAGGTTGTGCCCCGCGGGAAGCTGCTGCAGCCGCAGCGACCCGGGCCGGGTGGTGTCCTCGAGCGCGATCCACCTCCAGGCCTGGGTATGCCACGCATCCCCGTGCCCCCCGACCACCCAAGCGGACGGTCCGCCCTGGGCCAGGGCCGATCCCTGGAGCACGACGGCAACGGCCAGGCCGAGGAATACCCGGCGTCTGCTGGCCATGCCTCGTGCCGCAACGCGGCAGCGCCCGGCCACGCCGCGGACCGCGATGCCATCCCGCCGCATCAGTATGCCACTCCCACCGCTCGCGCGGTCGTGAAGGTCCGGGCCTGGGCCTCGCCCTTGACCCGGCAAAGGTAGGTTCCCGGCGGTACGATCTTGCCTTGGTCGTCGCGTCCGTCCCACTCCTGCTCATAGGTACCGGCCGAGAGCGGGGCCGACAACAGGCGACGCACCCGGTGTCCGGCCAGGTCGAAGACCTCGACGTCGAGCTGCACGCCGGCGGTGAACTGGACCAGCACGCAGGTGATGCGGCTGGCGTCGTTGATCCCGTCGCCGTTCGGCGTGAACACCTCGGTCGACAGGCTTACCTCGACCGAGGGCTTGGGATCGATCGTATAGACCTGCACGGAGTTGGTGGTGACGGCATCGTTGGCGTTTCCCCCGCTTACCGGCTGCGGCAGTCCGCCGCGCGTGCCGAGCAGCCAGGCGTTGATCGGGGTGTTGTGCTCCAGGATCTTCTGCCTGAAGGTCAGCCTCATCGGCTGGACCGTCCGGCGGGTCACCGGGGCGAAGTAGACCTCGAACCCGTCCGCGGTGGTACGCCCCGAGTCGGGGGCGGCCGGCACCAGGGGATTCCCCGTTTCCAGCGCCAGGTACTCGGGGGCCGGCAGGGCCGCCACCTTCACCCCGCGGTACCCCTCCAGCCCGTCCTGGGAAAAGGCGGCCTGGATGTCGTAGGTGAAGGTGGTGTCGACGGCCGCCGGCACGGCGGTCAGCCCGTCAAAGGGGGCCGGAGTCGAGGCGAGCGCCACCTCCCCGATCGCGGCGGTGGCCAGCAGGGGCGAGTGCTCCAAGCGGAAGGAGTCGATCTGGATGGCGTTCTCGGGATCGCCGGTGAAGACGATCCGCACCTGCAGGTAGGAGCGCGGGCTGGGCAGGTCGAGGGGGAAGAGGTAGGAGCCGGTCGAATCGATCTTCAAAGGCACCGACCAGGAACTCCAGTTGGTGCCGTCTACGCGGATCGTTCCCTGGACAAAATCCCGCATCGGGCCGCGCTCGTCCTCAGACAGGGTCTGGTACACGTCGCGTGTGACCTCGGCGCCGACCTCGCCGGTGACCGGGTCAAAGCGGAAGAAGGCCAGCCGGGGGAGCTGGCTGTCGTATTCGGTCTTGGTCACCTCGCTCTCGGTGCCCGTGGCGCGGTCGAGGCGGTAGTAGTTCAACGGGCTGTCGTCCGCTCCGGAGCGCACCTGGATAACCGCCATGGGCTCCTCGCGGGGAGGCTTCTCGCCCATGGCCAAGCGGGTGGCCTCGAGCCGCAGGCTGCCGAAGTTGGCCGGCTGCGAGAACGGGTGCAGCTTGGAAAGGTATTCCGCGCTGGAGATGAACCCGCGGCCGTAGACCTCGATCTCGGCCAGGTTGAACGGTGCCTTGGAAAGGTTCTTGAGCTGGATGAAGCGGGTATCCGGCGCGGTGAAGTTCAGGGCGACCACCGGATCGTCATTGCTCTCGACCCGCCGCAGCAAGGTATAGATCGGGCGCTCGTCCTTGTATTCGCTCCCGCTGCTCAGCGAGAGCTGGTAGGCCCGCATGTAGGAGTCGCGCGACGCGGCGGTCGGGAAGAACCTCAGGCTGTCCACCGGAAAGGCGGTTCCGAGATCGAGGAAGAAGGTGGTACCCGCCGGATTCCCCGATGAGATGAAGGTGGTACCGGTAGAGGTCGTGTCTACGCGGTCGACCAGGGAGAGCGGTCCCTTGAGGGAGTTGAAGAAGCTGGAGTTGGTCCAGACCCGGGGCAGGCCGCCCACGGTGTAATCCTCCGGCGGTCCGTTCTGCCAGGCCTGGCCGGACTCGGCAAACAGCCGGGTCAGGTTCTGGCCGGCCACGAGCCTGAGCGGCTGCAGATGACCGTTGACCGACGCTACGCCCACCTGGCTCTCGGCCTGGGACTCCCAGGTCACTCCGCCCGGCCCGATCTGCCATTCCTGGATCTGGGCGTCGGAGGCCGCGGGCCAGCACAGGAGCGCGGACAGCAGTACGGCCCGGCCCCGGCCGGAGAGACGCTGCATCCGGTTCACGCGGTGACGGGGATCAGTGCTTCTCGACGAGCTCGGGTGGGGGCTGTTTTCCACGGAAGACGTCCCGCTCGAATGAGTAGGTGAGATCGAGCTGCTCGACGGGCTGGTCAGCATAGTCGAACCGCAGCACGATGTCGCCCAGGTGAACCTGCACCTGACGCACGTCGTCGTGCAGGACCGGGAAGACCAGATAGCCTTGTTTCTCCTGACCGCTGAAGACGAGCTGGCGGCCGAAGAGGGTGCGCTTCAACAGGTCGGTGCGGGCCTCGTATTCGGTGCGGCCTTGGCCGGTCCGCCCCTGCCAGTAGGCCTGGTAGTACTCGTCGAGCTGGCCGTAGCCCATGGCCCGATACTTCCGGTTGTTGGCCGTGGTCGCCGTGGCCTGCAGGGCGTCGAGGAGCACCTTGGGGTACTGGTAGTTGTTGACCGTGACCAGGAAGACCGCGAAGCGCGGCGGGGTCCACGCGTCCCCGTTGGGATGCCAATCCCCGAAGGTGTAGGGATTGGTCGACCGGGCTCCCTGCTGCGAGACGCTGGCGAATTGCCGGTTGAGCTGCGCGTCGCTCATCGGCTGCAGGGTGATGATCAACCGGTCTCGCGTGTAAGTGACCGAACCGTCGTCGTTGACGCTCATCTCGGGGGTCTGCTGGTCCAATGGCCGGAGCGGGCCGACGAAGTACCGACCGCAACCGCTGAGGGCCAGTAGCGCTGCTAACAACCAGAGCCTACGCATAGGTGAACCCACCGGCAAGGAAGAGAAGGGTGCGGTTCGAGTCCCGGCCCGATCCGCACGGACCGGACCGGGTATCCCTGGAGAAACAGGTCAGGCCAACCAGAAGATCCCCAGTCGGCCCGACCTGTTATCGTGCCCTTCTACGGTGATGGACTAGAAGCTGTCCTTGATGCGGCCCCAGGTGGTCTCCTCGACCGCCGTCGGGGTCTGCGCGGTATACTCGCCGACCTTCAGCAGCAGGGCATGGGCGAAGTACTGGCGGGCCGATCCCTCGGCGCCGCGCAAGGTCATGTCGTTATTCGGGGCCTGGGTGTCGCCGTCCTCGTAGAAGAAGTTGAACGGCAGACCGCGGCCGTCGGCGCCGGAGATGGCGTCGAGATTGGCCGGAACGCTGACCTCCGGACCGGCGTCGTCCAGGAGCTCGACCAGGGCCACGTTCCACTCGTAGTAGGTGTCGCCACCGGTGTCCGAGGTCCATAAATCAGCGGCCCAGGCAGCGGCCGGGGTGACCCGCACGGCACCGTTCAGCCACGGGGCCTGGCCGTAGGCATGCCAGGAGACTTGGCCCAGGCCACCCTCGGACTCGGGATAGCGGTAGGCGAAGTTGCTGGTGACGTTGCCGGGAGCAGCGACCCACTCCTGGCCGTAGCACGGGGAGTTGCCGCGCGTGCGGCCGTGGTCCTGGTAGTCGATCTGGATGCCGATCATGTCGCCCGACCAGCGAGCTACCGTGGTGCCGCTATGGTTCAAGGTGTCGTCGTGGGCGGCCATATAGACGTACCAGCGATTATCCGGGGCGCCCTTCCAGGCCAGCTTGGTGGTGACGTCAAGATCGTCACGGGTGGGCAGCGGACGCTCGCCCTCGTCACGCCATTCTTCCTGGGTAACCACGTATTCTGGGTCAAACCAGCCCCAGTCGGTGTCGTACCCGTCGGCAACCATGTTGGCACTGGCCGGCACCTCAAGCATATAGTACTCGAAGCCGCTGGCGTTGCGGTTCGCGAGCGTCGGCGGATTCCAGAAATCCTGGCCCTGGACCGCAGCAGCGGTGACCAGAACCAGAATTCCCAGCAGAATCAAGGACTTGCGCATGGGTGGAATGCTCCTTTTACGGGTGAACTGAGGGTGATGCACAGGTGGGATCGATGCGGATTACCCGCGGGGCTACCACCTCCTTTCCCGATGACTCCACTGCAGTGACCGGGCTGGATGTACCTCTTGCAGCCATCCGCGATAGTCAGGGCCGAGTCCCCAGGCGAGGGGAAACAGGCACATGTAGTAAATAATAGAACCGGGCAGTGCCCACGTCAACAAAAGATCGCGTCGAGAAGGCGATTTCTTGGCTGATCGTTTTAGTGCCGGCGACTCCAGCTACCGGCCAACGGAGATCCGGCTATCCGGCTCCTCCGGCTGGGCGCTCCCGCACCAGACGGTCGACCTCCTCCCGCAGCTTGTCGAGGACCTCGGCGTACCCGTATTGGCCGACCAGCTCGCGGCCCCGCTTCAGGTTGACGAACCCCGGCGCGCACCACAGACCCAGGTCGGCGTCGTCGGTCTCCCCGGGGCCGTTGACCCGGCATCCCATGACCGCGATGGTGATCCGGTGCCGGCGGGCATAGGCGGTGGTCTCCCGCACCTTCATGGCCAGGTCGACGAAGGCCTCGTTCTCGACGCGCGAGCATGAGGGGCAGGAGATGATGTTCAACCCTTCGGGGAGGAACCGCGGCACCGACCTGAACCGACCGGCCTGCACGTCGGCGACGATCTGGCGGCCGACGCGGATCTCCTCGCCCTTCTGCTCGAACGGCACGGTGAGGGAGACCCGCAGGGTGTCCCCGATCCCCCGCGAGAGGAGTTGCTCAAAGGCGATCCTCGTCTTGAGGATCCCGTCCGGGGGCATCCCCGCCTCGGTGACCCCCAGGTGCACCGGCACGTCGGGCCGCTCGGTGGCAAAGCGCCGGTTGGCCTCGATGACCTTGTTCGGGTCCGAGTCCTTCAGGGAGACACAGTACCGGGTGAAGCCCAGGCCGTCCAGCAGCGCGCAGTGCTCCAGGGCCGAGGCGACGATCGGGGAGATGGAATCCTCGGCCGGGAACCGGCCCGTCTGAGCAGGATCAACCGAACCGCAGTTCACTCCCACCCGCAGGGCACATCCGTGCTTCGCCGCCACCTCGGCCAACCGGGCCACCTTGTCCCGGACCGACTTGTCGCGCTCGTGGTGGTGCAGATGCCCGGGGTTGTAGCGGATCTTCTGCACGTGCGGCGCCACCTCGACGGCAAGCCGGTAACTCTCCTGCAGGTCGACGCTCAGGGGCACTGCGGTCTGCTGGCGGATCTCGGCCAGGCAGGCCACGTCCCGGCGGCTGTCCACGGCGATCCGCACCAGGTCGGCGCCGGCCTGCTCGAGCAACTTCACCTGACGCACCGTGGCCGCCACGTCCTGGGTGCGCGTGGCCGCCATGCTCTGCACGGCGATCAGATGCCCCCCCCCGACGACCAAGGTCGCACCGATGGAAACGGCTCGGGTAGGGTTGCGCTTGGGCTCGGTCATGGGGGGCTCGGGGGACTCCGCGTTGAGTCGCGCTACGACAACCGCGCCGCGATGGCGTCGGCCGTCCGGTCGATCTCGTGTTCGTCGTTGTAGAGGTGGGTGCTGAACCGGAGGGCGTTGTAGTCCTCCCGGGGAACGTCGGGATCAGGCACGTAGGCATAGGTCCCGGGTACGGTCTTGACCGCGATGTTGTAGGCCGCCAGCAGGTGTCCGGCGAGCTCGCCGTTGGCACCCTTGGGACGGTCCAGGGCATAGGTCGCGATGCCGGAGGACAGCTCGGGCTGTGACGGGGTCAGCAGGCGCATCGCCGGGATCCGGGCGAACCGATCCCGCAGGTACTGGTTGAGCTGGCGGCAGCGGGCCTCGATCCGCTCTCGACCGATGGCGTTGTGGAAGTCGATGGCGATCCCGTGGCCGAGAACTCCGGCCACGTCCCGGGTGCCGAACGACCCGCTGTAGGCCTGGTACCCGTCGGCGAACATGATCGGCCGTACCCGGTCCTGAGCCTCCTTGCGAACGTAGAGCAGCCCGCTCCCCTTGGGCGCCAGGAGCCACTTGTGGCTGCTCGAGGCGTAGGCGTCGACGCCCAGGGCCTTGACGTCGATGGCCAGCATCCCGGGCGCCTGGGCCCCGTCGCAGACCAGGAGAACCCCGCGCGGCCTGGTAACCGCGGCGATCCTGGCCAGGGGCATCTGCAGGCCGGTGATCGTCTCGACGTGGCTGAAGGAACAGACCCGGGTCTTGGGGGTGAGGTGATCGGTCACGAGCTGCACGATCTGCTCGGCGCTGGCCGCCGGGGCCGGCATCTTGAGGCAGACGACCTTGATCCCGCGCCGGCGCGCCAGGTACTGCCAGCACGACATCCCCCCGCCGTGCTCGTGATTGGTGGTGAGCACCTCGTCGCCGGGGGCCAGGTCGATCCCCATGGCGACCGCGTTCATCCCCTCGGTGGTGTTGCGGGTGATCGCCACCTCGTCGATCCCGGCGCCGAGGAACTCGGCCGCCGTGGCGCGGACCTGTTCCATGCCGTTGCCCAGGGAACCCCACAGGGTGTGCACCGGGTCGCCCTCGATGGTGTGCAGGTGGGCGGACACGGCGTCCACGACGAGGCGCGGGCAGGCGCCGAGACTGCCCGTGTTGAGGTGGACCAGACCGGGATTGAGCAGGAACTCGCCGCGGACCCGGCGCCACCGGGCCAGGTCGGTGGTGGCGGCCGAAACGTAGGCCGACAGGGTCTGGAGCTGATCGTCGAGGGCGCGACACGCCTCGGTCAGGAACGGCACCGACGCCAACGAGGCGGCGATGCTCTTTACAAAGGTGCGCCTTTCCATGGGATTCTCCGGAGGGGC
>JBAZUN010000257.1:0-8418 GCA_041661365.1 Candidatus Latescibacterota bacterium | reverse complement strand
GTGGACGGCGATGTAGCAGAACCCCCGCTCCGGATCGTCCTCGAGGAGCCGGCGGTGTCGCCAGGTGCGGCCCTCGTCGCGGCTTATCGCCGCGGCCAGCGGGGTGCGGCCCCAGCTCGAGCGGCCCGCCGCCGGACCCCGACCGGCGTGGTCGTTCCAGATTGCCAGCAGGTGGCCGGTGTCCGGGAACCGCTTGATCGACATCGGTGAGCAGGGGGACCGGAACCGCGAGGGCTCGGGCGGCGACCAGGTGACCCCGCCGTCGGCCGAGTGCATCTGCCACTGCCGGCCGGTACTGGTCCGGCACCAGGCGTAGAGGGTGCCGTCGGCCAGCTCGACCACCCCGGGCTCCTGCAGCCCGGAGGGGGACTTGGCCGGCAGGGCCCACCAGTCGTCGGCCTCCCTCCAGGTCTGGCCGTTGTCGTCCGAGAGGTAGAAGAACGCGATCCCCCGACCGTCGAAGGCGCCGTGCTCCCGCTCGTCGGTATCCAATCTGGCCCGGTGATAGGCGGCCGGGATCACCAGCCGGCCGGAGCGGAGCTGGATCACCCGGTCGTTGTTGACCACGAAGTACCCGGGTGCCGGGATGCACAGGGTCGGTTCGCTCCAGGTCCGGCCCTCGTCGGCCGAGGTGCGCAGCCAGGGTCGGCAGTCCTGGAGCCCGTTCTTGCGCAGGTAGAAGAGGGCGATCCGGCCGTCCTGCAGCCGAAGCAGGGAGACGCTCATGACGTTGCGGCGGCCCTCGTTGGGGACCAGCACCCGATCCCGGGTCGACCAGGTGCGGCCGCCGTCGCTCGAGTACCGGGCCGCGATGCAGGCCCCGGCGTCGTCGGCCCAGTCGTTCCCCAGGTAGTGGCTGTAGGCGAAGAGCAGGCGGCCGTCGGCCAGGGTGACGAAGGCCCCTTCCGAGTTGCGCGGGTTCCGCCGGCGGTGGGGGAGCTCGAGGACGATGCGGTTTTCCATGAGGCATTCCTTGCTGTGCAGTCTAGACCTACCGGGCCGGAGATCCGCCGACGTGGCGCTCGACGAAGTCCATGTATCGATCCCAGTCGTAGTCGGTGACGTCGTGCGGCCCGCGCCGCAGGTGGTACCCGATCCGGCTGGTCACCGGCTCCTCGACCCCGGGCATCTCCTTCGCCACCATCCCCTCGACCCCGAGGAGCCGGTAGACCGGGTCGGCGTGGAAGGCCGAGAGGAACTCGCCCCGGGGGTCGGCCCACAGGTCCTCCGAGGCGCTGGCCACGTAGACCGGGCGGGGCGCGACCAGGGCCAGCAGCTCGTGCTGGTCGACCGGCAACCGCTCCTCGTGGTCGTTGTACTGCCGGAACCGCGTGCAGAACCAGTGGGGGAAGGCCGTGTTGATGCGGGCCACGGTCTCACCTACACCCCGCCGCGAGAGGGCGGCGCCGCCGCACCCGGAGTCGTTCGAGATCACCGCGGCGAAACGGGGATCGCTGGCCCCGGCCCACAGGGCGGTCTTCCCCAGCCGCGAGTGCCCGAGGACCGCCACCCGGCCAGCGTCGACCTCGGGGTCGGTCTCCAGGTAGTCGAGGATGCGGCTGAGGCCCCAGGCCCAGGCCCCGATCGTCCCCCACTCGTCGGGTGCGGGTCGCTGCTGGCCGGCCCGGTAGAAGAGGGGATGCACGCCGTTGGCAAAGCCGTCGTCGTAGTCGGGGTCGAGGTCGCCGCAGTAGGCCGTGGCCACCCCGAAGCCGCGGCCGAGGATCCGGGGCACCGGCCAGCGCGAGGCGGCCTTGCCGCGGCCGGCTTCGGTGGCCCGGTGGTCGACGACCCCCAGCTCGGGCCGGTCCGGCAGCCAGGAGGTGGGGAGCTTGACCCCGGGATCGTCCTGGACCGTGTGGTTCCCGTAGAAGTTCAGGCCCACGAAGAGCGGCACCAGGCCCCGATGACCGGCCGGTAGGTAGATCAGCACCTCGACCGGCACGGTGATCCCGTTCCCGGTCAGCAGGGCGGTGACCTGCTTGCGGAGGGCCAGGCCGCCCAGGGCCGGCTCGGCCGGGCCGTGGGTCGCGAAGGTCATCTCCTCCGGGTGGCCCGGCATCCGGCCGTATACCTCCTCCTCGAAGAGCCGGAGGAGCTCCGGCCGGCGGCGGGCCGTCCAGTCGGCCGCGTCGCGGACCGGCGAGTCGTCGCCGGCCACCAACGGGTCGGGCAGCACGTAGGCCGGGACCTTGGCCTCGTCGTAGTTGGCCTCCTGGGGCATCACCTTCTCCTTATACGGGGAATCCCGGACCTTCTGGGCCTGAAAATAGTGCTCGACCGTGGGCCAGCAAATCCCGTCGGCGACGAACCCGTGCGGCTCACCGGCGGGCCATCCCCCGGGTGAAGACCTTACCCTGGATGATCTTATGGGCCGGCTTCCCCTCCATCATGCGAAAGCGGGCGAACTCCTGACCGCAGGCCGGGCACCGCAGGTCGCCGGCGGTGCGGTCCTCGACGATCCGCTCGACCAGGCATTTGACGAGCCCTCCGTGCCCTCCCTTCCGATATCGATAAAGGAGGGCGCGGCATCTCGAGCAGTGGATCGCGATGGTGTGCGGCTCACCGGCCACTGGCAGCCCGCTGAAAAAGCCCATTCGGGCTGCGGTCGGCGCTGACGGGCTCTGGCGTCGTTCCGCTCGCTTGCCGCATCTCCCCTCGATGCGACGCCGCTCGCGCGCCTAGCCAGACCCCGTCATCCCTCGACCTCGCCAGGCAAAGCGACTTTTTCAGCGGGCTGCAAGGGCTTTCCCATTTTCCGCTTTGCTGATACATTAGACGCGAACCTTGGCCATGGCTCTCCCCCACGACCAATCCCCATCGTCCATTCTACCGACCAGGACTATGCACTGGCTGCGTCTCGTTTTGCTCGTCTGCGGCATCGGCGCCGGTCTGACCGGGGCTGCCGCGGGCCAGACCCAGACCGCGCCTCAGACCACCAAGACCCAGGTCCACGTGGTGAAGAAGGGGGAAACCCTCGGCGGCATCGCCGAGCGGTACGGCGTCCCGGTCTCCCAGCTCCGCCGCTGGAACGGCCTCCGGAGCGATCGGATCACCATCGGCCAGCGCCTGGCCCTCAAGGAGGGGGGCACCCCCCCACGCCGCGAGCGGCGCACCCGCGAGGTGGTCGATCCGCTGATCAACCTCTTCGCCTCGTGGGAGGATTCGGTGATCCAGGCCTCCCGCCGCAACGGCGGGTACGCCCTGGTGGTCAACAAGACCAAGCGCCGGATGGAGGTCTACCACAAGGGGAAACCGGTGACCACCTTCCCGGTGGCCATCGGCTTCACCGACGCCCAGAACATGGCCGACCGCCAGCGCCCCAACGACTACCACCTCAAGGAGGGGGTCTTCCATCTCTCTGAGGTGGCCTGGTCGAACCGGATCGCCAAGTGGGACCGAGTCTGGATGCGGCTCCACACCGTGGGATGGGCCAAGCGGGACTACGCCAAGGTCTACGGTGCCGAAGGCCGTCGACGGCTTGCCGACTGGGAAGAGCGGAACGGCCCGATCAGCACGGATCAGGACGTCCAGGCCTTCAACCAGGCCCACCGGGGCCAGGGGATCTGGCGCGGCCTGGGGATCCACGGCGGCGGCAGCCGACCGGACTGGACCGAGGGGTGCATCGCCCTGGACCGCAAGGACGTCCGCTGGCTCTACAGCCGCCTCAACGGAACGGCCAACGGGGGGGTGGGCACCCCGGTGGCCGTGGTCCGGTTCTGAAGCCATCCGGGTCGGTCACCTCGGGCGTCCAACCCGGCAGGTCTCACCCGCCTTCGTTCCTCCCGTCTTCAGACCGCGGTCCGGTGGCCGGCGATCATCCCGGTCAGCCTGGAGCCGTCGGCCCAGGCCTGGGACAGGAAATCCTCCTCCCGGTCGATCCCGGTCTGCCCCCGCACCACCTCCATGCTCACGCACTTCCGGTAGGCCGAGGAGGCCAGCAGCCCGGCCAGCCGGGGCCAGTCCACGGTGCCGGTGAACATCAGGCGGTGCTGGTCGCCCTGGCCGTCGTTGTCGTGGAGGTGAACCGAGATCAGCCGGTCCCGGTTTGCCTCGAGCCGGTCCAGGCCGTCCCCGGCGATGTTCCCGTGGCCGCAGTCGTAGCACAGCCCCAGGTAGTCCGGCGGGTACGCGGCCAGCAACCGCTCGATGGTGCGGAAGTCGCCGTTCTCGACCGCCAGTCGCACCCCGCACGCCCTCGCCACCGGCTCCAGCTCGTCGAGCGAGCGCTGCACCGGTGAGAGGTACCCGGCTCGGGCAGCCGGTTCGGCTGGCTCGTCCGGCACGTGCAGGATGGCAACCTCGCCCCCCAGCCGCGCGGTCATCTCCAGGCGGTTGGTCACCAGCTCGACCCCGGAGCGGCGCTCGTACTCGACGTCGGAGTACCAGCCCTTCTCGCGGCCGGCCGAGGCGTGCAGGTCGAGCAGCTTCAGGCCACAGGCCCCCAGCCAGGCGGCGATCTGGTCGATCTCCCAGCGGGAGTAGAGGAAGTCGGTGTTCCACTGGTGGCACCAGTGGACGTGGGTGAAGCCGGCCCGGGCGATCCGCTCCAGATAAGGGCCGGGACAACCGGTGCTGGTCTCGTAGTCCGTGGTTACCGACAGGTCCATATCGATTCCAGTAGAGCGTCCGAGAAATAGGTTGTGTCACCAAGCGGGCCGAGGCGCCCGGCCAGCTAGGCGCGCGAACGCCCTGTATCGAGGGGAAGATACAGAAAGCGAGCGGAACGACGCTGGCCGGGATGAATCGGCCCGCGAATGCCAAGGTATTTCACGGACGCTCTACTATGTCTCAGGGCTTGTCCGCGGCCACGGTGCGGGTCGAGAAGTGGATGTAGGGGAAGACCTCGGGGATGTGCGAGTCCCACTCCCCGTGCGGACTCCAGGCCCACCCTCCCGGATCAGTGGACGGCAGGGCCTCCTTGTACTGGTTGAAGCGCGTGAAATCGATTCGCCAGATGTCCCCGTCGCGGGGGGGCAGGGCCCGGCCGTCGGGCATGGCCAGCCACTTCATCCCCTGCCAGGGAACCGCGATCTCGACGGTCCAGCCGCGATCGCGGTCCTGGTTGTCGTTGAGGGTGCCGTCGACGCGGACCGCGGACTTGAGGCCGATCAGGTCGCGGTTCCAGTACCCGATCCGCATCCCGCGGGGATGATGGGTGAAGCCGACCCCGTTGAACGGCTTGACGCCCTCGGCCTGACGGTCGAACTCGGGCAGGGCGCTGTACCCGGCCTGCTCGTACTCGGCCTCCCAGACGAAGAAGACCTCGTAGATCGTGCCCAGGGCGTTGATCTCGAACTCGTAGTACGCGTCCTGACCGGCGATGAACAACTCGACGTCGTTGTTGGTGTAGATCGGGGCGTCCCGCTCGGTCAGGGTCGCCTCGACGAACGGTTCCTCGATCCAGTACCCCACGTAGAGGTACTGGTCGTCCCACAGCACCGCGGCCCGGGTGTCGTGGATCCCGGGCTGACCGTGCACCAGGTCGCTGAACCGGGGCGAGCGGGGCGCGGCCAGCCAGCTCGCCTCGTCGAGGCTGCCGTCGACCTCGATCGGGCCGGCGGCGCGGTACGCGGTGTAGTGGGCGATCTGGGCCTCGGGCCAGGGAAAGGGCCAGGGGTCGGTCATGGCGATGTCCTTCTGCGCGGCCGTCAGGCCGGTTTGGGTGAGCAGGATCAGCAGCAACGCCGACGCGCGCATGGTCGCTGGCTCCGCCGTGAAGGGTGGCCGACGGGCGGCACGGGTGCGATCGCGCCGCCCGTCGGTGAAGCTCGATAAACGAGAAGAGCCCGCGAACCGCGGCTCGCGGCCGGCGCGCTACAGGTGATACGACAGGGTGATCCCGCCGATGTTGGCCGATCCGGTGTAGTCGCCGACCGGCACCGAACCGGGCAGCGCGTTGCTGCGCATGCTCTTCGTGGCTGAGCGGTCCTTGATGAACAGGTGGCAGTAGGCCAGGTCCACGGTGGCCTTGCCCAGGGTGATGCCGTACCCCAGGGTGATCCCGTTCCGATCGTTGGTCGGCAGCTCCGGGCCGATGCTCTCGTCCGGGATCGGCTCCTGGTCGAAGAGGTACCCCAGCCGCAGGGCCTGGGTCTCCTTCAACTGGTACTCGGCTCCCAGGCGCACGGCAAAGGCGTCCTCCCAGTCGCGGGGATTGGCGGTGTCGGGGAAGTATGCGGCGACCGCGGCCGACTCGTCGTTGGCGGCGAAGCCGAAGTCGATGTTCTCGTAGCAGCTCCAGCGGTTCCAGTTGAAGTCGCCCAGCAGGGCCACCTTGTCCATGGGCCGGTACGAGACCCCCACCCCAAACACGTCCGGCAGAGACACCGTGGTCGAGCCCTTGGTCTTCAGCGACTGCATCATCCCGCCGGTGGCCTGGGTCACCGCCGCGGGCACGGTCAGCGAGACGTCGCCCTCGACGTCCAGGTCGATCCCCTTGCGGTAGGTGACGCCGATCTGCAGTTGGTCGTTGACCTTGCAGAGTACGCCCAGGTTGGCGCTGTACCCCTGGTCGGTGGCGTCGGTCACCTCGACCACGCCGTCGAGGGCCACGTTCTCGTTGAGGGCGGCCGTGGTCGTCACGCCCAGGGCTCCCATCAGCGCCGGCAGGCCGGCGGCGATCTGGGCGTTGGCCGCGGCCAACCCCAGCAGCGCGCCCCCGTAATTGGCGTGCTGGCCCAGCTCGGCCTTGCCGTAGACGTACTGGATTCCGGCACCGACCGAGATTCGGGGAGTGGCCTGCCAAGCCACGGACGGCCCGGCGTAGATCGTGGTCAGGGAGATGTTGGTGCTCATGTACCGCTGCGATCCGTTCTCGTCCCACTCGCTCCTCAGGCCATACGGCGCGTTCACCCCGAACCCAACGGCGAACTTCTCGAGATTGCCGGTCAGGCGGGTGCCCCAGGCGAAGGCCGGTACCGGGATGAGGTCGTCTTTGCCATCTTCCTTACCGTAGGTGGCTGCCCCCGCTGGAGCCACCCCATAGTACGGGAAGCGGGTGCCGTTGCTGGTCACTGAATCACCGGTCGCCACCGCCGACTTCCGGGTATAGCTCGCCTTGGGCGAGATCCCGGCCAGGGTGAGGTAGAAGTTGTGACCCTGGAGCTGGGTGAGGCCGGCCGGGTTGTGGTACATCGCCGACAGATCGTCGGCCCGCCCGATGTACCCCATGCCGAGGGCCATCGAGGCCGAGCCCTGTTCGGGGATCTGGAATCCGGCTCCCAGAACCGCCGAGGCCGCCAGCCCGACGAGGGCCAGGGCCACCAGGATAGTAGACAGGGGTCTCCGCATTGCAGTTCCTCCCTTGGTCGCTGCGCGGAGCATTCGGGCTCCGCAGTGGGACCCAACCGCCCGCGTCCGCGGGCCGTCTTGCCCGCATAGGGTACTGAAGTCGAGCGGGGAGAGTCAAGCAGGATTCCGCCGGAGGGTCCGGGCACCGGTCCGGTCTTGCCGGGCCGACCCTGGTCCTTCTATACTTGAGTCCCGCGTCCGTTGCTGGCCGCCCATCGAGGAGGATCAAGGTGAGCTATCTCTACCCGCGAGGGATCGAGCTGGATACCCCGATGCCGCCGCCGGCCTGGGCGGTGATGGAGTGGGCCCTGATCCGCGCCCAGGCCCAGGCCTGCGCCTCGTTCTTCGCGCGCTACTTCGACGAGCGAGGATACCTGAAGTGCATCCCCCGCTGGGGCGGGAACGACGGTCCGGACGATGCCATCGAGAACCTGACCGGGTGGCCGGTCCTCTACGCCCTGGGGGCCTCTGACGAGGTGCGGCGGATGTGCGAGCTGGCCTGGGAAGGACACCTGCGTCAGTACACCGAGGCCCGCACCGTCGAGGTGCCGTTCGCCCAGGACGGGATGTACTACAAGGAGTTTCCGGTCACCTTCGACTGGGTCCACAACGGGGAGAGCCTGACCACCTTCAACCTGCACGGCCTGATGGATCCGCGCGCGCCCGAGTTCGAGCGGCGGGTTCGCCGGTACGCCGGCTTCTACATGAACGAGGACCCCCAGGCCCCCAACTACGATCCCGAGCGGCGGATCATCCGCTCCCTGTTCAACGGCAGCCGGGGGCCACTCCTGCGCCAGGCCACGCCCCTGGACTGGGCCGGGGACCCGCTCGACGAGGTGCAGGAGCGGTTCAACGCCCTGCACGGGGAGCGGACCTTCGAGGAGATGCTGGCCCACTTCCGCGACTACACCGACATCGTCGGCGACCATCCGCAGAACCTGGTGGCCACCTCCCTGGGGCTGAACGCCTTTGCCCTTACCGGCGAGGCCAAGTACCGCGACTGGGTGCTGGAGTACGTCTCGGCCTGGCGCGAGCGGACCCTGGCCAACGGCGGGATCATCCCCACCAACGTCGGCCTGGACGGAACGATCGGCGGGGAGTGCGGCGGCCGGTGGTACGGCGGGG
>JBAZUN010000256.1:0-8428 GCA_041661365.1 Candidatus Latescibacterota bacterium | reverse complement strand
TCGCGGCCAGCGAGAGCGCGGAGCGCGGGCGGGAGCACCAGCCCGGCGAGAAGGTGAGCGGGGTCATCGTCAAGATCGACGGTGAGAACGCCTTCGTCGACTTCGGTGGCCGCAGCGAAGGGGTCATCCGCACGGCGGAGCTGCAGGACGCGACCGGCGCCCTGATCTACGCGGTCGGCGATCCCCTCGAGGCGTACGTGGCCGCGGTCCAGGACGAGGTCACCCTGACCCGGCGGCTGTCCCAGGAGGATCGCCAGACCGATCAGCTCTACCAGGCGTACAAATCGGGGATCCCGGTGGAAGGCCGGATCGACGCGGTCAACAAGTGGGGCCTGGGGGTGACCATCCGGGGCGACGTCCGCGCCTTCTGCCCGATCTCCCAGTTGGAGACCCGTTTCGTCGAGAACGCCGAGGAGTACCGGGGCCAGACCCTCACCTTCCGCATCACCGAGTTCCGGAACCAGGGGCGCAACATCGTGGTTTCGCGGCGGGCCCTGCTCCAGGAGGAGCAGAAGCGCGAGGGCGAGGAGGTCCGCGAGAAGCTGACCCAGGGCGCCCCGGTCGAGGGGAAGATCACCCGGATCGAAAGCTTCGGGGCCTTCGTCGACCTCGGCGGCGGGGTCGAGGGGCTGATCCACGTCTCCGAGCTGAGCCACCGCCGCGTCGGGCATCCGCAGGAGGTTCTCGCGGTCGGGGACCAGGTCAAGGTGGCGGTCCTCCGCGCCAAGGGGGGTACCGCCCGCGGCAAGGAGCGGATCTCCCTGTCGATGAAGGTGCTGGAGAAGGACCCCTGGGAGGAGGTGCGGCAGCAGTTCCCCGAGGGGACCGTGGTCGGGGGGAAGGTGGAAGCGCTCGAAGACTTTGGCGCCTTCGTCGAGATCGCCCCCGGGATCCGCGGTCTGGTGCACGTCTCGGAGATCGCCGACCGCCGCATCGCCCATCCGCGCGAGGCCCTGTCCCAGGGTCAGCAGGTGCAGGTCGTCGTGCTCGAGGTCGACGCCCGCCGCCGGCGCCTGCGGCTGTCGATCAAGCAGGTCGAGAGCATGGAGTCGGCGGCCAACCTGCGGGAGTTCCACGAACGGCAGCGCCAGGAGAAGACCGAGGAGCAGAGCAGCTCGGTCATGGTCGACGCCCTGAAGCGGGCCCGGCTGATATAATGCCGCCCATGCTCCGCGACGAGATCCTCGGCCCGCACGGGCACGGCTGGTACGGCACCTTCGGCGGGGCGTATATCCCCGAGGTGCTGCGCGCCACGCTCGAGGAGCTGGCCGAGGTCTTTGCCGCGGCCCGCCGCGATCCCGGGTTCTGGGACGAGTACCAGCAGGTGATGCGGACCTACTCGTGCCGGCCCACCCCCCTGACCTTTCTGGAGAACCTCACCCGCGAGCTGGGCGGGGCCCGGATCTTCCTCAAGCGCGAGGACCTGAACCACACCGGGGCCCACAAGGTCAACAACGTCATGGGCCAGGGGCTGCTGGTCCGACGGATGGGGAAGCGACGGGTGATCGCCGAGACCGGGGCCGGTCAGCACGGCGTGGCCACCGCGACCATGGCCGCCCGGATGGGCCTGCAATGCCGGGTCTACATGGGCGCGGTGGACGTCGAGCGGCAGCGGCCCAACGTCTTCTGGATGGAGCAGCTCGGGGCCGAGGTGGTGGCGGTCGAGGACGGCTCGGCGACCCTCAAGGACGCCATGAACGAGTGCCTGCGCGACTGGGCCGAGTCGATGGACGACACCCACTACGTCATCGGCACGGTCTGCGGGCCGCATCCGTTCCCCCAGCTCGTGGCCTATTTTCAGCAGGTCATCGGCGTCGAGAGCCGGGAGCAGGTCCTGGCCCGGACCGGACGTCTGCCCAGCCAGGTCTTCGCCTGCGTCGGCGGGGGATCGAACGCCACCGGGATCTTCCTGGGGTTCCTCGACGACGCGGAGGTCGAGCTGGTCGGGGTGGAGGCCGGTGGCCGCGGGCTGGAGAGCGGGGCCCACGCGGCCCGCATCGCCGGGGGGCAGGGGGTGACCGGGGTGGCCCAGGGGTACCGCACCCTCTTCCTGCAGAACGACGAGGGCCAGATGCTCCCCACCCACTCGGTCTCGGCCGGGCTGGACTACGTCGGAATCTCACCGATCCTGGCCCACCTGCACACCCTCGGGCGGGTCCGCTTCGAGGCTGCCACCGACGAGGAGGTGATCGCCGCCTTGCGTCGCCTGATGCGGAGCGAGGGGATCGTCGGTGCCCTGGAGAGCGTCCACGGCCTGGTCGGCGCCTTGCGCGAGGCCGGCCGTCGCTCGCCCGAGGAGGTCGTCCTGGTCAACCTGTCGGGCCGGGGGGACAAGGACATCTTCACCATCGCCGACGCCCTGGGCGACCAGCGGTGGAAAGCCTTTCTCGCTCGACGGGGAGGCGGCGCATGAGCCTGGAGTCCCGGATCCGCGAACGGTTGGACGACCGCCGGATCCTCCTCATGGGACACCTGGTCGTCGGCCATCCGTCGCTCGAGGCCAACTGGCGGATGCTGGAGCTGATGGCCGAGGCCGGGGTGGACCTGGTCGAGCTGCAACTGCCGTTCAGCGAACCGATGGCCGACGGCCCCGCCTTTGTCCGGGCCAATCAGCAGGCCCTGGAGCGGGGCACCACCCGGGAGGACTACTTCAACCTGTTCGCCCGGGCCGCGCGCGCCTTCCCCTACCCCTGCCTGTTCATGGGGTACTACAACGCCGTCTTCCGCCTCGGACATGCCGTTTTCTGCGACCGGCTCGGTCAGGCCGGTGGCGCGGGGTTCATCCTGCCCGACCTGCCGGTGGAGGAGTACGGCGATCTCTTCGCGCAGGCCGACGCGCACCAACTGGCGCCGATCCTGCTCATGGCGCCGACCAACACCGAGGCCCACCTGGCCGCCCTCGGCGCGCGGGCTCGGGGGTTCGTCTACGCCGTGGCCCGCAAGGGGGTGACCGGGAAGCAGACCTCGCTCGATGCCGAGATCGGGACCTTCCTGGGCCGGTGCCGGCAGGTCACGTCTTTGCCCCTGGGGGTCGGGTTCGGCCTGCGGCGGGGTGCCGACCTGCGGGCCCTGCACGGGCTTGCCGAGATCGGCATCGTCGGGTCAGCCCTGCTGGCCGCCTGGGAGACCGGCGGCGAGTCGGGGTACCGGGCCCTCCTGACCGAGCTGGCCGCGGCTCGGAACTGAGCCTATCCGGTCGTCTCCGCTCCCAGCAGTCTCTCCAGGTAGGTCCGGTAGTCGCACCGGGGCAGGCCCTCGACCAATCGGCGGAGCTGGTCCCGGTCGATGAACCCCTGGTGGTGGGCGATCTCCTCCAGACAGGCGATCTTCAGGCCCTGGCGCTTCTCGATCGCCTCGATGAAGGCGTTGGCCTCCTGCAGGCTGGAGGGGGTGCCGGTGTCCAGCCAGGCGATCCCCCGCCCCAGCCGCTCGACCTGCAGACTCCCGCGCTCGAGATAGGCCCGGTTGACGTCGGTGATCTCCAGCTCGCCGCGCGGCGAGGGGCGCAACTCGCGACAGATCCGCACTACCTGGTCGTCGTACACGTACAGCCCCGGGACGGCGTAGTTCGACTTCGGCCGGCTCGGCTTCTCCTCGATCCCCACGGTGCGGCCGTCCGGGTCGAACTCGATCACCCCGAAGTCCTGGGGGTTGCTGACGTAGTACCCGAAGATCAGGCCGCCGCCGGCGAACTCCCGGACCGCCCGGCTGAAGCCGCCCTCGCCGTAGAAGTAGTCCCCGTAGAAGATGTTGTCGCCGAGGATGAGGGCGACCGGCTCGCCGGCGATGAACGGTTCGGCCAGCAGGAAGGCCTGGGCGATCCCCTCGGGACGGGGCTGGACCACGTAGGTGAAGGAGAGGCCCAGATCGGCCCCGTCGCCGAGGAATCCCTCGAGCACCGGCAGGTCCTTGGGGGTCGAGACGATGCAGATCTCGCGGATCCCTCCCTGCATCAGGGTCGCCAGGGGGTAGGCGATCATCGGCTTGTCGTAGACCGGCAGGAGCTGCTTGCAGACGATCCGGGTCAGGGGGTAGAGCCGCGAGCCGGCACCGCCGGCCAGCACGATCCCTTTCATGGTCTGCCTATCCTTCCGTCGGGAAAGGCCGCCTCGCGAGGTGGCCTTCAGTTCACCAGGTTGATCGGCCGGCCCTCCAGGAAGGCCCGGAGGTTGGCCGCGGTCATCCGCATCAGTCGCCTCCGGGCCGACAGGGTGGCCCAGGCGATGTGCGGGGTCAGGATGAGATGGGGGGCGTTCAGCAACGGACTGTCCGGCGCGATCGGCTCGCGGGAGACGACGTCGACCGCCGCCGCCGCCGGTCGGCCTCGTCCTAGGGCCTCGGCCAGGGCCTCCTCGTCGATCAGGCCGCCCCGCGCGGTGTTGATCAGCAGGGCCGACGGCTTCATGCGGCCGAGCAGCTCCCGGTTGACGAAGCGGGCGTTCTCCGGGGTCTGGGGGCAGTGGAGGGTGACCACGTCCGCCTCGCTGAACAGCTCGTCGCACTCGCGCCAGGCGAACGGTGCATACCCCGGGGGGCGCTGCCGGTCGAGGTCGCAGGCCAGGACCTCCATGCCGAAGGCGTGTCCCAGCTCCCCGACCCTCCGGCCGATCCGGCCGAAGCCGACGATCCCCAGTTTGAGGCCGGCCAGCTCGACGAGCGGGGTCTCCCAGAAGGAGAAGTCCTCCCCCTCGGCCCATCGACCCCGCCGCACCGCCTCGTCGTGCCGGGCCACGTGGTGGCAGTGTTCCAGCAGCAGGGCGAAGACGAACTGGGCCACGGCGTCGGTGCCGTAGACCGGCACGTTGGCCACCCGCACCCCCAGCCTTCGCGCCGCCTCCACGTCGACGATGTTGTACCCCGTGGCCAGCACCGAGATCAGCCGCAGGTCCGGCAGGCGCTCCAGGTCGGCACCGGCGACCGGGGTCTTGTTGGTCAGCACGATCCCGGCTTCCCGGGCCCGGGCCCCCACCTGATCGGCCGGCGTGCGGTCGTACACGATCAGTTCCCCGAGGGCGGCGATCTCGTCCCACGGGTTGTCGCCCGGGTTCAGGGTGAACCCGTCCAGCACCACGATCCGCATCGATCGGTTCTCCCAGTGAGGTCGCGTCCGTCGCCAAGGTAGCGGGTGGGCGGTCCCCGGGCAAGTCAGTATATTCCAGGCGCCGTCATCCCTCTGACCGCGGAACCCGAGCCGATGACCGAGAGCGCCCGCCCCTCGGAGGGCCTCAACACGACCAGTATCCAGGAGCGTCGGGAGGTCCTGCTGGAGACCACCCGCGAGCTGCTGGAGCAGCGCGACCTGCAGGGACTGCGGCTGATCCTCAACAACCAGCACGCCGCCGACCTGGCCGAGCTGATGCGCCAGCTCGACGAGGACCAGCAGTCCCAGGTCCTCAAGTCCCTGGCCGACGCGCTGGCCGCCGACGTCCTCGCCGAGATGGACCCCCAGGCCGCGCTGAGCATCGCCGAGGAGATGGGGCACGAGGAGCTGTCGGACCTCGTGGAGGAGATGGAGCCGGACGACGCGGCCGATCTCCTCGCCGATCTGCCCGAGGCGGACAGCAACCGCGTCCTCGAGCTGATGGAGGAGGAGGGGGCGGCCCAGGTCCGCGAGCTCCTCACCCACGAGGAGGACACCGGCGGCGGGATCATGACCTCGCGCCTGATCGCGCTGCGGCCCGAGATGACGGTGGCCGACGCGGTGGCGCGCCTGCGGACCTGGGCCGAGCAGGACCACGAGGAGGTGCACTACCTCTACGTCGTCGACGAGGCCGGCCGCCTGACCGGGTCGGTCTCCCTGCGGAAGCTGATCCTGGCCCGGGGAAACGCCCGGATCGGGGAGCTCGCCGAGCAGACCCTGATCGCCGTGCGCACCGACACCGACCAGGAGGAGGTGGCCCGGCTCTTCTCCGAGTACGACCTGCTGGCCGTGCCCGTGGTCGACGACGAGGGGAAGCTGGTCGGGCGGGTCACCATCGACGACGTCGTCGAGGTGATCCACCAGGAGGCCACCGAGGACATCTACGTCATGGCGGCCACCAGCTCCGAGGAGCTGGAGGCCCGGACCGTGGCCGGGGTCGTCCGGCGGCGGCTCCCCTGGCTGCTGGTCTGCGTCGTCGGGACCTTTATCTCGGGGAGCGTGATCAACCTCTTCCAGAACACCATCGCCTCGCTCAAGGGACTGCTGATCTTCGTGCCGGCGATCATGGCCATGGGTGGAAACACCGGACTGCAGGCCACCACGGTGACGGTGCGCGGCCTGGCCACCGGTCAGTTGCAGTCGGGCGGACTGCTCTTGGCCGCCTTCCGCGAGCTGCGGATCGGCCTGGTGATGGGTGTCATCCTCGGCGTCCTCTTCCTCGGGGTCTCCCAGGTGTGGACCGGCACCCCGCTGATCGGCGTCTGCGTCGGCTCGGCCATGGTGGTGGCCGTGGTCTTCTCGGTCGTCCTGGGGGTGCTGATCCCCGTCCTCTTCCGCTCCCTCGGGGTCGATCCGGCCGTGGCCTCGGGCCCGCTGATCACCACCCTCAACGACGGCCTCTCGCTGGGGCTCTACTTCACCATCGCGGCGCAGCTTCTGCGGCATTTCGGATGACGAGCGGCGGGCGCGGCCGGTCGCTGGGCTGGGCCGTGCTCGTCCTGGCCTGGGCCCTGATCTGGACCGCGGGGTGCAGCGCCCCGGTGCCCCGCTCGCGGTCGCGGGTCGACTGGGGCGCGGTGGCCTCGCAGTCGCTTCGCGGCCTGATCCGCGGGTCGGCCGAGGCGCCGACGATCCAGCTCCTCGGTGGGCCGACCTCGGCCGCGCCCGACCTTCCCCGGTTCTACCAACAGCGCGGGTACCGACCGGCCTGGTGCGGTCCCTTCGGGCTGCTCCCCCAGGCCGGCGAGCTGATCGCCGCGCTGGACAGCACGGCCGACGACGGCCTGCGTCCGGAGGAGTACCGTCTCGCCCGGATGCGCCAGCTCAGCCTCGGCCTCGGTCGTCCGCGGCCGGCCGGCCGGGGCCTCCCGTCCCCGGCCCTGCTCGAGCTGGAGCTCCTCCTCACCGATGCCTTCCTGCGATGCGCCGCCGATCTGGAGCAAGGACGGGTCGAGCCGCGCCGGCTCCTACCCGAGTGGACCGCCCCCGATCCACGAACCGACCTCCCCGAGCTGCTGCAGCGCTCCCTGGCCCCGAGCAAGGTCAGCGCGGCCCTGGCCGGGCTGCGGCCGGCCCACCCGGGGTACGAGCGACTGCGGCAGGCCCTGGGGCGGTACCGGCGGCTCGAGGTCCAAGGGGGATGGGGCGAGCCGCCGTCCAGCAGCATCACTCCGGGAACCACTGGCCCGGCCGTCCTGGCCCTGGCCCGGCGGCTGACCGCGACCGGCGATCTGCAGGAGCCGCTCCCCGACAGCTCCCGCTTCGGGGCCGAGCTTCAGCGCGCCCTCCGGCGCTATCAGCGCCGCCACGGCCTGGCCGTCACCGGTCAGGTGGACGGGGCCACGCGCCGCGCCCTGGCCGTCTCCCTGGCCGACCGCAGGTCCCTCCTCGAGGTGAACCTGGAGCGCTGGCGCTGGCTGCCGCACGACCGCACCGGCCGCTACCTCCTGGTCCGACTGACCGAGCAGCGGCTCGAGGGGATCGAGGCCGGCGCGCCGGTGCTGGAGATGAAGGTGGTGACCGGCAAGCCTTCGACGCGCACCCCGGCCTTCAGCGCGGCCGTGACCTACGTCGAGTTGAACCCCTACTGGTACGTACCGCGGAGCATCGCCCTGGACGAGGTCCTCCCCGAGGTGCAGCAGGACACGACCTACCTCACCCGCAAGGGGATCCGCGTGGCCCGGGGGAGCGGGGACGCGGCCCGGGCCGTACCGGCGGACTCCATCGACTGGCAGGCCCAGGATCCGACCGCCTTCGAGTACCTCTTCTTCCAGCTCCCGGGCCCGGACAACCCGCTAGGTCGCGCCAAGTTCACCTTCCCCAACGCCTTTGACGTGTACCTCCACGACACCCCGGAGATCGATCTCTTCGCCCGCCCGGTCCGGGAGTTCAGCCACGGGTGCGTGCGGGTCGAGCACTGGCTCGACCTGGCCGTCTTCGTCCTGGCCGGAGAATGGGACCGACCCCGGATCGAGGAGGAGGTCGGTACCGGGAAGAACCAGGTGGTGAGGCTCGCCTCGCCTCTGCCGGTCTATCTGGTCTACTGGAGCGCCTGGGTCGACGAGGAGGATCAGGTGCAGTTCCGCCTCGCCCCGGACGGAAGCGACGAGACCCTGGCCGCGGCCCTCGCAGCCCGTTGAAAAAGCCCATTCGGGCTACGGCCGGTGCTGACGGGCCCTGGCGTCGTTGCGCTCGCGCTGCGCATCTTCCCTCGATGCGCTGTTGCTCGCGCGCCTAGCCAGGCCCCGCCATCCCTCGGCCTCGCCAGGCAAAGCGGCTTTTTCAACG
>JBAZUN010000255.1:0-8587 GCA_041661365.1 Candidatus Latescibacterota bacterium | reverse complement strand
ATATAAATTGATCTTTTCTGCATCTGTTATTATCCTTATCAAAATTATTTTTAACGATCATACTTATTAGTTTTCAATTTTCGGAGGTAAGAGTTTATATACAACCGGCGTTACAACTCTTGAGAGAAGCGTTGAACTGATCAACCCTCCAATAATTACAATTGCCAAAGGAGAAATAAGCGGATTTGTGGAAACTGCAATCGGCATTAATCCGCCAATAGCAGTTAATGACGTTAAGACAATTGGTAAAAATCTAACTTCACCAGCTTCATGTATTGCTTCCTCTAATGTTGCACCTTTGGAGCGCAACTGGTTTGTAAAGTCAACAAGAAGAATTGTATTCTTAACTTCAATTCCGGCTAATGCTATCAACCCAATAGTTGCAACGAATGAAAGTGAATTGCCGGTTACCAATAATGCCAATACTGCGCCGACAATTCCCAAAGGAATTACCGACAAAACTATCAACGTGCTTTTGAAAGTTTTAAACTCTAATATCAATACAATGATGAAGAGAAATAGCGTAACAATTATCACCGTACCAAATCCTCCAAATGAATCGTTTCTTGATTCTAATTCTCCCCCCATTTCATAATGGTAACCTTTGGTAAAGTTAAAATTATCCATCTTATCAATTACGTTTTTAATTACGTTATCAGTTAGAAATCCTTTGTTAACCGAAGCGGAGATGGAAACCATTCTCGTTTTATCGTAATGATTTATTGTTAATGGAGAAGACTCCAATCTTAAAGTTGCAACCTGAGATAACGGCACGGCTCCACCTTGAGCATTATTTACATAAAGATTTTCAAATACACTTAATGATGAAATATTTCTTTTGGAGTTAGTTACCAACACATCAACGTTTTTACTTTCATCGTCGGTTAATTTGCCGATATTAAAACCGGCGACTGCAAGTCGCACTGTTTTGGCAATATTTATTGTGGGTATTCCGAGCGCTTGAGCTTTCTCTTTATTTATATCTACAAGAATATCAGACTGAAGATTGCTAAGCGGATTGTTTACGTAAATTGTTCCTTCGGTCTGTTTAAGTAATTCTTCAACTTTCGCCGCAAGTAATCGCAACGTATCCAAATTTTCACCGAACACTCGAACTTCAACAGGAGCTGACATATTCGCTCCTTGTTCAAAATTCTTTACTTCCACTTTTGAACCGGGATAAGTGTACCATTTTTTTCTTAACTCTTCAATCAAAACAAGTTTCTTAGCAGGGCTTAAGTCATTATCTAATTGAACAAACATTTGGGCAAAATTTGAGGTTTCATTTTTCTGAACAACGTTGTAGTAAACAAAGGGATTCCCCTTGCCAACATTTGTAGAGACATATTTAATTTCCGGATATTTCTTTAGCTCGGATTCTATTTCAGATGCAATTTTATTTGTGTAATCAATATTTGATTGGAGAGGCGTTGTAATATCAATCAAGAATTGTGGTTTTTCTGAAGCCGGAAAAAGACTAAACCCGATAACCGGAAAAAGCATTAATGATCCGACAAATATACCCGCAGCAATTAATAATGTTTTTACAGGGTTATTAAGTGCCTTATCTAAAAATTTTGAATACGTAGCTTTGATTATTGATCTGAATGCACGGAGAAAAATATTTCCTTCATAATTTTTGTCATGTTCTTTTAAAATCTTGTTTGATAAAAACGGAATGATCGTTAGTGAAACTATCATTGAAGCAAATACGCATGCAATAACGGCAGCGGGAAGACTTCGAATAAAATCTCCGGATGCTTCCGGTAAAAACACTAACGGCAGAAAGGCGATGATCAATGTAGCTGTAGTACCAATTACAGCAACACCAATTTGTTTAGTGGCTTCTATTGTAGCTTCTAATCTTGAATGACCTTCACGCAGCCATCGTTCAATATTTTCGATAACAACTATGCTGTCATCAACCAACAGACCGAGAGCTACAACAAGTCCTACTATGCTTAACTGATTGAGTGTGAATCCAAATAGATAAATAATGACTATTCCAATTGAAACCGAAAGAGGAATCGTAATCATAACAATTGTAGTTGCTCTATTACCCAACGGAAGAAGCGTTAAAGCTACAAGCCCGATAGCAATTAGGAAATCAATTCCTAATCCTCCTAATCTTCTGTTTACATTATCTGCTTGATCGAATTGAGCAACTAAATCAATATTTTGGGGTAAAGTTGATTTGAATTTTTGGATAACCGGTGTATAAATTTTTTGCGTTTGAGATATATTCTCACCGGATTTTAGTGCTGCAACTACAAATACACAACGATGGGTATTCAAACGCGTGATGTATTTACTGGATTCATAATCAAAATAAACATCTGCTACATCTTTTAAGAATATATTTTTTCCGTTAGTCTCATATACAATTGCATTTTTGATTTCGTCAACACTTTTATAATTGCTGCTGGTTTTAATATTAAATGTTTTTGTTCCGGCTTTTACATTTCCTCCGGGAATATTAATACCTTCACTTTGAATACCTGCCAGAACAAGACTAAGCGGTATATGCATGCTGCTCATTTTATCGAGTTTAAGTTCAACGCGAACAATTCTTTTTGGTAATCCATGGATTTCTACATTTTTCAACTGCGGCAGTTTTTCTAATTCATCTTTCAAATCCTCAGACGTTTTTCTGATTTTATCTAACGGAGCGTTATCAGAAATAAGCGCTAATTGCAAAATATTTACATTTGAAGGATTTAATTTTTGAATGTCTATACTGTAAATATCTTGTGGAAGTTCGCGGCGCATGTTATCAACGTCTCTAATCAGCTCTTGATATTTGTCGTCACCATTAACTCCGTGTTTATAAATCACCATTATAACAGCTAACCCGTCCGTTACTTCACTGGTGATCTTTTTTATATTTTCTAAACTTGATAATTTTTTCTCAAGCGGATCAACGACTAAATTTTCCATATCTTTTGGACTAGTGCCGGGATAAATCACCACAACCGGAAATACAAGCGTTGGAATTTCCGGATCTTCAGCCCTTGGCATGTTTAGAATTGTAGTTAGTCCAACAACAACAGCCATAAGAAAAATTAAAAGTGTTAGTTGGGGATTTTTTACAGCGTATTCTGATATTTTCATTTCTATTCTCTTATTCTACTTTACAATTTTAATTATTGAGGTTTCATTTAAGTAAGCGCTCCCTGAAGTGATAAGCGCTTGAGCATTTTCAAGTCCGCTGTCAATCATTACTTTGTCTTCAACTATATCTGTTATGTTCACTTTTACTTTTTGTACGGTACGATTGTCATTTGTAATAAAAGCGTAACCGGAATTTCTATCTCCATCTAATATTGATTCGTACGGAATAATCCAAGATGATTGTGATTGTGAAAGGGTAATTTTTGTTTTGCCGAACAAACCGCTTGCCAATTTTCCGGAAGGTTTAGAAATTAATTTGAGATCAATAGAAAACGTTCCGGAAGATGGATCAACTCCCTCTGACTTTTTGTAAACGACCGCTTGAAGTATTTCATTAGATAGCGCGTCAACTTCAATTGAAGCATGATCGTTTAATTTGATAGCCGACCATTCATTATCACTTACGCTAACCTTCAATATCCAATTACCGTTTCCGGCACCGTTAGTTTGTAAAACCGGCATTCCAGGACTAACCATCTGCCCCTCGTTCACAAATTTTTTGAGAATGAATCCGTTGTCAATTGATCTTATTGAAGAATAATTCAAATTATATTTAGCAATGTTATATTGTTGAGTTGCAACTTCTAATGCTGTTTTTGCATCCTGGAATCGAGAAAGAGTGGCCACACTATCTTTGTAAAGACTGCTTACTCTATTATAATCTCTCAAAGCTTTTTCATATCCCGCTTTTGCCTGAGAAACACTTGCGTCAATTTCAGTTAATTCAAGAGTCGCTAAGATTTGTCCCTTCCGCACGGCATCGCCTTCTTTAACATAAATTGCTTTGATTATTCCACCAGTCTTAAAAGAAAGAAATGTTTCATCCTCGGTGGTAAATTGCCCGGAAGCTATAATAGTTTTATTAACATTTTCTTTTGTTAATTCCATTACTCTAACCGGTATCCGCTCGTCCATCGAGTAAGTCTCTTTGGTGGTTTTATGTGCGGTAATAAATACAACGCTTACTGCGACAACGACTATTAATATTATTATTTTTTTCATGGCTCTATATTTTCCTTTTAATAATCAATTTTATTAAAAATTTTTTCTCGCTCACAATTTGCCGAGGCTATCATGATTTTATATTTGTTGATGTTGACCAATAACTCCGAATTCAACAACTGAGTCCGCGCATCAATCGTCTCTAAAAAAGTATTTACTCCTTCTTGATAACCCTTCATTACCAGATTGTGATAACTCCGGGCGACTTCAAATTGTTTTAAAGATGATTGGTAATTCTGATTTGCTGTTGTTAATCCATTTGTTGCAACACTTGCACTTAATTGAAGTTGATTAGATACAAGCTGCCGATTTAGACCAGCATTTTTAAGCTCTAATTCAGATTCTTCAATTTTATAATAATTCCGAAAAGATTCGAAGATGGGAACATCAAGTTGGATTCCGAACAAATGGTATTGGGATTTGGAATTGTATTTCCATTTCTGATCTTGAGCGCCAAGATCAAGGAACGCACTAACTTTTGGGATCCAGTAATACTTATTCATATCAACTACTGATTGACTGATACTTATTCCTTTTTGAAGCATCATCAGCTCCTCTCTTTTGGAGAGTGAATACTCCGTGCTAAGATTAGCTGATACTTTCGCAATTTCATTTTCAAAAGAAAAATCAGAATCTATTGGAGTTTCTAACTTTCTATTCAATAAAAAATTGAAATAAGATTTTGCATTCAAAGATTGATTTTGCGCTTCGGTTTTTTGTGTTTTGATATTTTCTATTTCACTTTCTGAACGTAATACGTAAACAGGCAAACCACTTCCGTTTTTCAACAGGGATTCATTAACCCGTTTCCCTTCATTTGCGAGAGATAAAGCGTTGTCATAGATATTTGCAGCGGATTCAGCGCTCAAATAGTTGAAGTAGGCTGTTTTAATTTCCTTTACCAATTCCCTTTTGTACATCTCAATTTCATACTCTGCTATTTGTGACTGTTCACTTTTTATATTACGGTTAAAGATTAAATCAGAATTTATTAACGGTAGAGATGTTCGAAACTTTACGTCATAAAATTTGTTGGGGAATAAATTTTCATTCACATTGTTTATTTGAGGAAATGCATTTGACCCGGTAAGTTGATTTAATGTTTGATAAACCGGATTCATCAAATCACCAACAGGTAGAGAAATACTCCTTCCGCCTTCTCCGCTGGTATAACTTGCGTTCAAATTTATTGATGGGAAAAAATAACTGGTTGCAATTTTAAATGAATAAATAGCCTTCTCATAAGATATTTTCTTTTGTTGAAGCACTATATTATTCTCCATCCCTTCTTTAAGGTACTTATCTAAAACAGTTTGAGCCTCAAGATTTATAGAAAGTAAAAGCAAAATAACCGGAAATATTTTTAAGATTGTTTTCATTGTTTTTCTTCTTTTATTTTGAAATTTTTAGTTAAAATTTTTATGAATTACGATTATTAATTTTAGATATTTGTTTTTCGTATCATATGATTATTATATTATACATTTATAAAATAGTTCATTTATCGAAATATCAGACAACAAAATAAGCCACCTACAGCAGTGTATCCTGCTTTATTAAATTAATTTACACTTTTTGTGGAAACTCGTTCTGGAGATTAGAATTAATTTTCGATAGGAGATTTAACAACAAATCCTGCTCTTCTCCGTTCAAATATTTCAGCATACCTTCACTTATGTGAACATGATGCTCTTTATCAATGTTATAAATTCCCAAACCTTTTTCAGTAAGTTCTACATTAACAATACGCCGGTCGTCTTCTTGCCTATTTCTGACAACAAATTTTTTGCGAACTAACTTATCAACAATTGCAGTTAAAGTGCTAACAGCTAACATTAGATGATTAGAAATTTCTCTCATTATACATTGCTTTTTATCTCCGATAAATTTGATGGTCCTTAGTTCCTGCATACTTAGTTCAGCGGTAGCGCTATTTAAACATGCACATTGACTTTTCACGACAATATCCATCATTTTATCGATATAGACAGCTAATTTTTGAGCTTTTTCTTTGGAAGAGTCCACGATATTTCCTTAATCATATATTTCGTTTATTGAACTATTCCAAAATTATATAATATTATGGTGATTGTCAAGAGAAAAATATAAAATCATTAAAAATAGTTTGGTGCAGAACGTTAAGAGGAGAATCGGAAAGATTTACTTTAATTGCCCGCAATAAAAAATAACCGCTTGAAAGGAAATAATACTTTCCCGTTTTTTTGAAAAGGATATTCTTTCCGTATTGTATTAAACACTTCGCTCTCAAAGCTAATCTTGTCATAATCATTTTCTAACTTTTCAAGAAAAGGTTTTAGACCGGTACTCCTAATCATCGCTAGAATTGATAATTGAGAATCAAGAATGTGGATGTAATCAGTTTCCCATATTTCAACAGAACTGAATAATTTTGATAATTGGTCGTAATAAAAAGAACTATTATGAATGGTGAATAATTCCGAAACTTCAGAAGTAAAAGTTTTCCAGTGTTCGTTTCGACTTATTTGAGAAATTGATTTACCCAAGGGCATATCCCAAAATAGAGGCAATTGAACAGCGAGAAGTCCTTGCTCAGAAACCAACTTCTTTAATTTTTTTAACAGAATTTCATGATTAGGTAACCATTGAATGGTAGCGTTGGAAAACACAATATCGAATTGTTCATCAATATCAATATTGTTCGCATCCATAATTTTCCATTCTTGTTCGGGAAAATCATTTTTGCTTTTTGAATCATGGCAGGTGAATTATCAATTCCAACTATTTTTGATTTCGGCCATCTATCAACCAAAATTTGTGTACTATTACCCGGACCACAGCCAATATCAATTATGTTCCGCGGATTAGAAAAATTTATACGCGAAATTAAATCAATAGATGGTTGTGTTCTTTCATTATGATATTTTAAATATAGTTCGGGATTCCAATCTTTGTTCGCCATAATAAGTTCCATTGTTTACCTTTTAGAATATCCGATTAATTTATTGAAACCAACTATTCACTTCTGAATATGAAATATTTCCGCTTGTAAATTGTGTGTATGTCCCTTGATTTTTAATTTCCTTTGCGATACTTCTAATGAGATCGAATGCGACTCTCATAATACGTGGTCCAAAGCTGACACGAGCAATACCGATTTTTTCAAGTTCATGAATAGGCGGCGCATTTACTCCGGCAATAATATTTATTGGGGCATCAATTTCATTCACTAATGTAGTCATGTCAGATTTATTCAAATCGCCCATATCCGGAACAAAGATACAATCAGCACCGGCTTTTTTATATCGATTAGCCCGGTTCACTGCTTGCTCAATTTTATTATTGGTGTTATCCTCCGACACCAGGAAAACATCAGTACGGGCATTAATGACCAAGTGAATATTTTCTTTTTCTGCCATTTCCCTAATTGCAGAAATTTTATCACATTGAAAATGAACATCGTAAAGCGCACTTGAGTGATAGTTCGAATTACCTCCAACACTATCTTCTAAATTAATTCCCACAGTCCCAACCTCCAATACCTTTTTTGCCGTCTCCACAACGCCTTCTACTGATTCCGAATACCCGGCTTCAATATCAACACTAACCGGCAAATTAGTACTTTCGACAATTCTCTTAATAATTACAAGAGATTCATCAAAAGTCATTATTTGTCCATCAGGATAACCTAATACGGATGAAATGCCTGCGCTTGTAGTTCCTAACGCTTTGAAATTCTCCAGTTCAAATATTTTTGTGCTCGCGGCATCCCAAACATTTGGAAGAATCAGAATTTCAGGAGCGTTGTGCAACTCTAAAAAATAATTCGCTTTTTGTTTTTGAAGTTCTTTATCTAATTTCATTTTCCTCCATTCGATTTTAACTCATTATTATTGTTTTAATGTTGTCCGTTGCTTCAATACTATATTTTATTAATTCATCTTCCGTTACTTCGTTAATTGCGAAAAGATTTTTGTTGAAGTTATAATATTTATCAACAATAATTACTTCAGTTTCTAAATCCGGGATTACACCTTTCATCATTCTGGAAGCACATTCAATCACGCACCCTTCCAAAGCAATTACTCTTGTAGCTGATCGGACCATATTTCTTTGTCCGGTATTTTTTGTAAATGCACCGCCGAGACAAACACGCGCGGTTTTTTCCGGCAGTTCATCAAAGCATAAATTATTAGCAACTCTTCTTGAAACTTCTCCTCTCAAACAAGCGCCTTCGCAGCTCATAACAGCGATCAATTCATCTTTTGCCGCTTTTGCCGAGGCAAAATCTTCACATAGGCTGCAAGATTTTTTAGTTTTTTCGAGATGAATTATTTCAAATTCTTTTCCGTTTTCAGAAGTTGTTTGGTTTTGGTTGGTTGTTCCGGTGTTCATATAAATCTCCTATAAGTTTTTAATGTTGTTAAATACTTAG
>JBAZUN010000254.1:0-8598 GCA_041661365.1 Candidatus Latescibacterota bacterium | reverse complement strand
TACAGCATTCTGATACCCAAGTCGCACCGTGGAGCCCATCAGGAACGCGAGACGAAGAAGTACTACAAGCGATACGACTTCTCTTCACAACCCATGGAGCACTACGAGATTCAGGACGTATCCAATAGGGTCGACTCCACAGAAGCCCTTGTCGCCATTGACGTGGAGACACGCAATGCGATACAGGTGTTCTTGGTCGTGGCAAACATAGGGACCACCGCGGCGCGCGACGTCCGTTTCGAGTTCGCTCCTGAACTCCCCTTCCGTAAAGACGGAACTCAGCCCCCGATATTCAGTCGAGGGATAAAGGTCCTACCCGTTGGCAGACGGTACCTGATTCGCTACCACACTTTCCCTCAGATCCTGGATAAGAAGAGCAGTATTCCAGAGTCGTTTGATATCAAGGTGTCCTATCTGCACGGGAGAGATGACGTCCGCGTTGTTGAAGACTACCATATCGACCTTCGTGACTTCGAGGGAACCCATGAAAAGCCCTCCGAGATCCAGACTCTCGGGGCAGACCTCACGAAGGCGATTAGGGAGTTACAGAACACCCTGAGAGAGGTGAGTCAGGCCGCGCAATCCCTCACCACGGTTGCTGCGGGCACTGGGCTCCAACTCAGCGTAACCACACTTAGGAATCTCCTACAGACCGAGAGAAGTGAAGCAAGACTCGAGAAGCTGGACCCTAGGAACTGCGATTGGAGAGCCTTTCAGGAAGTCCTTGGCATCTCACCAGATATGGCCTATCGCCTTGACGAGTACTTCAATCCTCTCGGAGAACGAGGGGAATTGAGTGAAGTCGAAGGGATGACCGAGGAGCTTCTCGTGAACTTCCGAGAGCATTTCGCGTGTGAGAATACCTAATCCCAGTTGACCAAGCAACAACAAGGAGACGACCATGAAGATCACCGACATCCGCACTGCCGACGCGCGCTTTCACTACATCCGGGTCTACACCGACGAGGGGATCTACGGGACCGGGGAATGCAGCCACGTGGACCACGGCTGGCGGGGGACGGTCGAGTCGATGAAGGGGATGCTGATCGGCCGCGACCCGCTGGACGTCGACGCCTGCTTCGAGCTGGTGCGACGGGCCTACATCTTCCGCGGCGGGATGGCCGGCCTGGGGATCTCGGCCCTCAGCGGGATCGAGATCGCCCTGTGGGACCTGGCCGGCAAGGCGCTCGGGGTGCCGGTCTACCGGCTCCTCGGCGGCAGGTTCCGCGACCGGGTGCGGCTCTACGTGGATAGCGCCCACAGTGACTACGGCCAGCGGGCCGCGCAGGTGCGGGCCCGCGGCTTCACCGCCATCAAGTTCGACCTGGACGACTCGGGGAACCCGCACAAGCTCGATCCGTGGAATTGGTCGGTGACCCCCGACGAGCTGCGCTCGATGGTCGACCAGGTGGCCCAGATCCGAGAGGCGATCGGCCCGAGCCTGGACCTGGCAATCGACCTCCACGGCCGGTACGACTCGGTCGCCGGCATGCTGCTCGCGCAGGCCCTGGAGCCGTTCAACCTGATGTGGCTCGAGGAGCCGGTACCGCCCGAGAACATCGACGCCTTGAAGCGGATCAAGGAAGCGACCCGGACCCCGATCTGCGCCGGGGAGAACCTCTACCTCAGGTACGGCTTCCGCGACCTGCTCGAGAAGCAGGCGGTCGACATCATCATGCCCGACATCAGCAAGTGCGGCGGCCTGTCGGAATGCCGCAAGATCGCCAACCTCGCCGAGATCTACTACGTCCCCTTTGCCCCGCACAACAACAGCGGGCCGCTGAGTCTCCTGGGCGACAGCCACGTCTGCGCCTCGGTCCCCAACTTCCTCGCCCTGGAGTGGCATCGCTTCGACGACGAGACCTGGGATAGCCACCTGGCCACCGAATCGCCGATCATCGAGCGCGGGCACGTGGTCGTGCCGAACCGTCCCGGGATCGGCGCCGAGCTGGACGAGGAGTACGTCCGGCAGTTCGCCCGGTACGAGGGGGAGCTGTTCCAGTGAGGAACCGCGGGCCAGGCGCGAGGGAGCCGCGGTTCTGAAAGGAGGTTGACCGTGGACCGGTGCATCTTTCGCCTCGGCCTGGCCGTGCTCTGCCTGGCCTGGGCCGCTCCGATATCCGCGTCTCCCGGAGCTCAGACCGAGCCCGGGACCGTGGATACCATTCCCAGTCCGAGTCCGGAGGTAGCGAAGATGGTCGAGAACATCCACTGGCTGGGGCACGACTCCTTCCGCCTGGAGGGAGAGGGGAAGGTGATCTACCTCGACCCGTACCAGCTTCCGGCCGGTGCACCTCCGGCCGACCTGATCTTGATCACCCACGACCACTCCGACCACTGCTCGCCGGCCGACGTCGAGCGGATCCGCACCCCCGAGACCGTGGTGGTTACCGTGGCGGCCGCCGCGGCCAAGCTCCCCAAGCCGGTCCGGCTGGTCAGCCCCGGAGACTCGCTGGTAGCCCAGGGGATCGCGGTGGAGACGGTGCCGGCGTACAACACCAACAAGTTCCGCCCCCCGGGGAAGCCGTTCCATCCGCGGGAGGTGGGGAACGTGGGGTACGTCGTCACCCTGGACGGCCGGCGGATCTACCACACCGGCGACACCGACCTGATCCCCGAGATGGGGACGGTCCGGGCCGACGTGGCCCTGCTGCCGGTCAGCGGGATCTACGTGATGACCGTCGAGGAGGCGGTGGAGGCCGCTGACCTGATCCGGCCCAAGGTGGCGATACCGATGCACGTCGGCGCGGGGATCGGCGAGCTGGACGACGCCCGCCGCTTCGAGCAGACGGCCCGGGTGCCAGTGCGGGTTCTTCCCCTGGAGCGTTAAGCCGCGACCGGCCGATTTATCGCGTCAGCTCAATCGGCCAGGACGGCCGCGGCCAGGGCGTCGGTCTCTTGCACCAGCCCGCGCCAGGCCTCGATCCCGTAGCTGTCGTGGGGTCCCCAGGCAAAGGGCGGGGTCTCGATGCAGGCCGGGTGGGCGTACCCTTGCCGGGCCATGCCGCGGAACACGAGGGACCAGTCGACCAGACCCCGCCCCGGGGCCAGGTGCGAGTCGCGATCCCCGGCGTTGTCGGCCAGATGGAAGGCGACCAGGCGCGTTCCCATGGCTTCGAGGAAGGCCCCTTGGCCATCGGGTCCCCCGGCCATCAGGGCGTGGCCGGTGTCGAGGCAGTACCCCAGGGCCGGGTGCCCCAGCCGGGCGGTGAGCTCGGTGAAGTGCTGAGGCGCTGACCCCAGGCGCGGTCCCTCGACCCCCGGAAGCATGTTCTCCACGGCGATCACCAGGCCCAGGGCCTCGGCCCGCGGCAGCAGCACCTGCAGGCTGCGCTCGATGGCGGCCAGGTACCTGTCCAACCCCTCGGTCTGGACGGAGAACCGGCTGGTCGAGGGATGCTGCACCGCCACCCGTGCCCCCAGGGCCGCGGCCTGTTCAAGATGGCGCCCCAGCCGCTCCACGGCCCCCCTCCTGATGGTCTCGTAGAAGCTGGCGATATCGTCCTCCCCGCTGAAGGGTAGATGGAAGGAGTCGATCGCCAGTCCGGCCGCTTTGTACTCCTGGCCAATCCGCGTCAGCTCACCCTCGCTTCGGTTCCCGCACAGCTCGGTCACCGCCTCGATCCCCGACAGCCCCACCTCGACGCAGACGGCGATGATCTCCTCGTGAGGACGCTTGGTGAAGGTGTAGCCGGTGGTCGACCAGGACCAGGTGCGGCGCATGGGGGGTTCCTCCGAGGGTTGGGTGGGTACAGGCTCGTGCGTCTCAGCCTTCATGCAGCACCACGCCTTCACGCATCAGTGTCTCCAGGTAGGTGTCGCCGCGACTCAGCCGCTCGTGGACCTGCTGCGGGGTGCGCACCATCAGGTCGAGGGGGAACCCAGGGCGAACCCGGCCACGGAACTCGGCGGCAGCCTTCCACGGTTTCCCTTCGAACGGCATGACGACCAGCAGATCGACGTCAGAGTCCTCCGTGGCAACTCCGCGGGCATAGGACCCGAACAGCACGACCCGCTGGGGATGGAACTCACGCCCGAGGCGCTGCGAGTACTCCCGGATCGTCTCCATCGGTACCATGGCGCTCCTCCTGGGATAGGTAGAACGAAGGGGTGTTCGGGCGGCGGGTCAAGGTCCGCGGTGTTGTCAGGGGGCGAGAGCATGGACGAGGTGTCGAGGCGCGGCCACGCGAAAGACACTGAAGCGAGACAGACCGCAGCGATGCGTCGTTGGTAGGGTAGGACCATGCTCAGGAACTGGAGGCGAGCTCGGGCTGGGGGCGCAGCGGGCCGATGGTCGGCCCCCTCCCACCTGTTCCCACCACCGCGCTTGGTTGCCCGATTTGGCTTCCGTACATTAGCTGGCGACATGCCCTGCACGCCTGGTATGCGCTGGTGCTCTGCATCACCCCACCCCCGCCATCGCGTCCGTGGTGCCTAACCAACCTGATAGGGGAAACTCCATGAAAAAAGACATCGCCCAAAGCACGGGAGCGCCAGCGCGTTCTTCGGCGTCCAAGGCGAAGGCGGCGCACAAGCGCCCAGTGTTTGCACGGAAGCGGCCCTCCGACCTCGTGGAGGTGGGGATGGTGGTTTCCCATGGCAGCCATTCATACGCCATCTGGGGCGATACCATGAATCCACCCCCGGGGAAGATGCGCACGACCGGGATGATCATGACGAAGGTGTGGAGCTTTCGTCGGGATTTCACGAAAAAGTTCGCGAAAAAGTACCCCGGCGTGAAGGTGGTCAGGGACATCGATGACATGGTCGGAACGGTGGACGGCGTGTACATCGATGCGGTGCCCGCCCTGCCACTCTATCCTCTCCTGGCGCGCCCGTTCCTCTTGGCGGGGACGCCGACCTTCGTGAACCGCCCGTACTGCACCTCGATCGAGAAAGGGAAGCAGATGATCGAGGACGCCCGGAAGGGAGGGGCGCCCTTGATGAGCAACTCCACCTGGGAATTCGCCGAGAGCGTCGGCGACCTTCAGGTGAAGGCCTCCCTGATGCCGTCCATCCTGGGGTATACGGCGCACAATTCCATGAGCGATTACTACAGCCACGGCGTTCATGGGGTGTACTACATCGCCGCGGTGCTGCGGAACGAGCGGCAAAAGGGCCGCGGCAAATGCCTGGCAGTGTCGTACCTGACACCCGACTGGAGGACCGCACCCGGCGCGCTCAGCTATGTACACGAGAACCTGAACGGCTCCTTCTTCTACGGTCAGCTTCACCTGCAGGGCGGCATGGACGGGAATGCCTACATGCGCCTGCTGGGGGACCGTAACGGCGATTTCGAGGGGAAGATCCCCGCAAGCCCGGGCTGGTTCAGGTACAATACTTGGAACGCCATGCAGTTGGTGATCCAGGAGATGATCGAGACCCGAACGGCACCCGAGACCGGCGAGGATATCATGGAGAAGGCCTACATGTTCCTCATGGGATTCAAGTCCGCCCTCGACAAGAAGGGGGCGCCGGTCACGCGGAGCGAGATCGAGGGATGGGAGCTGTTCGCGCCTTCCCTTGCGGTCAAGAAAGGCAAGGAACCCTACGACAGCGCCTTCGAGGATCCCTATTCACCCGAAGAGCTCAAGGATCTCGAGAAGTACCTGTCCTGATGAATCACCCAGCGGCCACGAGCAGGGGGTAGTACCATGGAGGAGAAGGCGGCGCGCGGGGTGGTGGCCCTGGCGGTCATCGCCGCGGCCCTGGGTTTTTTCGTCGATGCCTACGACCTGCTCCTCTTCAGCATCGTGCGCAACGCCAGCCTGGCCGGGATCGGCCTGTCCGGCGAGCAGATCCTCACCGTGGGCATCGACCTGCTCAACGCCCAGTTGGTCGGCATGCTCCTGGGCGGCGTGCTCTGGGGCGTCCTCGGCGACCTTTACGGTCGCCGATCGATCCTCTTTGGCTCCATCGTCCTCTACTCGGCGGCGACCCTCGCCAACGGCCTGGTCACGAGCCTGTGGGCCTACGGCTTCTGCCGCTTCGTCGCCGGCTTGGGGCTGGCCGGTGAACTCGGGGCCGGCGTGACCTTGGTGTCCGAGCTGATGTCGCGGGAGCACCGAGGGTACGGGACCATGATCGTTGCCGCGGTCGGCGTTCTGGGCGTGGTCGCCGCGTCGCTGATCGGCGACCGGTTCGCCTGGCGAACCGCGTATCTCATCGGCGGCGGCCTGGGGTTCGCCTTGCTCCTGCTGCGCCTGGGGGTCCGCGAGTCGGCCCTGTTCAAGCGAACCAGGAGCATCAGCGTCGTCCGCGGCAACTTCCTGGCCCTCTTCACCGACTGGGGGCGCTTGAGGCGATACGCCTGCCTCGTCCTCGTCGCCATGCCGATCTGGTACGCCATCGGGATTCTCATCACCTTCTCGCCCGAGATCGGCAGCTCCCTGGGCCTGGTCCCGGCACCCAAGGCGGGAACGGCGATCCTGGTCTACTACCTGAGCCTGACCCTGGGCGACCTGACCAACGGGTACCTGAGCCAGATCTTCCGAACGAGGAAGCGCATCATCGGAGGGTTCATGCGCCTCTCCGTGTTCTTCTGCGCCGGGTACTTCACCCTGGGGGGGCGCTCGCTGGGGGTGTTCTACGCGATGTGCAGCCTGATCGGCTGGGCGTCGGGGTACTGGGCCGTCTTCATCACCGCTGCCGCCGAGCAGTTCGGTACCAACCTGCGCGCTACCGTGGCGGTGACCGCACCGAACTTCGTGCGGGGGCTGACCGCCATCCTTACCCTGGCCTTCCGGGGGTTGAAGCCCAGCTTCGGCACGGTCCCGAGCGCCGCGCTGATCGGCGGCGCAGTAATGGTGGTGGCCTTGCTGGCCTTGACGCAGCTCGAAGAGACCTACGGGAAGGACCTGGACTACACCGAGAGGGTATAGCCCAGATCGGTCGCCTCCCACCCGGACGCGCCAAACCGCGCCTACCTCCAGAACGGCTCCAGCCACTCCTCGCGCACGTCCAGGCCGAACCCCGGCCCGCTGGGCGCGAAGTCGAGGTAGCTGTCGCGCGGCACCAGGGAGCCCGGGGAGACCTCCTCGAGCGGCACGCCCGGCGGCGAGCCGATGAAGTACTCGCCCCACGGGGTGTTCGGCATGGCCCAGGTCAGGTGCTGGCCGTAGGGGTTCATGGCCCCGCCGTGGAGGCAGACGGTCAGGCCGGCCGCGGCGGCCTGGTGGCAGATCCGCACGCACTCGCTCAGGCCGCCGACCCAGTGGATGTCGGGCTGGAGAACGTCCAGGCATCCGTTCTTGATCATCTGCTGGTACGGGAAGCGGGTGTAGAAGTGCTCGCCGCTGGCCAGGGTCATCCACGGCAGGCGGCGTCTGACCTCGGCGTGTCCCTCCAGGTCCTCGGGGATGAGGTACTCCTCGATCCACTTGAGCCGGTACGGCCGCAGCCGCTCGGCCAGGCGCACGGTGTACTCCACGTCAAAGGCCATGTAGCAGTCGAGCATCAGCTCGGCCTGGTCGCCGATCGTCCGGCGGGCCTTGGCCACGAACTCCTCGTTCCGGTCCAGACCGTCAAGGCCGTCGGCCGGGCCGTACGGGCAGGCCAGCTTGAAGCCGCGGAACCCCAGCTCCTTGTACCAGTCGACGTCGTTCCCGGTGGCGTAGGTGAAGATGCGGTCGCGGACCGGGCCGCCGATCAGCTCGTAGACCGGCTTGCCGGTCAGCTTCCCGGCCAGGTCCCATAGGGCCAGGTCGACGGCGCTGATCGCCACCGTGGCGATGCCGACGGTGCCGAACGACTTGGAGACCCGGAACATCAGGTCCCAGAGCTTCTCGATGGCCAGGCATTCCTCGCCCTCGAGGATGTGGGCGAAGGCGTCGGAGATCACCGCCGCCGCCGGCCGGCCGCCGCCGTTCCCCAGGCCCCAGGTGCCGTCCTCGGCGGTCACCTTCACCGCGAACCCCGGCCACTGCTTGGCCCCGTACAGGCTGCGGTGGCGCTTGAACCGGGGGAACCTCGACATCGGGTTGGCCACCTCGTCGTCGACCACCCAGGCCGGACGGCGCGGCGCGGTGCGCGGGGCAGGGGAAGGCGGGTACTTGACCGTGACCACTTCCACCGACTTGATCTTCATCGGACGCTCCTCGGTTATCCTCGACGACGGACGATTCAGCGGTGCTCGATGTGGTGCTGGAGCTGGTCGACCTCGAGCCGGGTGAAGCCGTAGAGGATCAGGCGGTCGTTCACCTGGGACAGCAGCGGCATGAAGTCGGCCCAGCGGTCGTTGACCTTCACGGCCAGGGGTTTCTTGAGGTTGGCCGGGGCGGCACTGAACTGGCTGATCCGGCGCGCGGCCTGGGCGTTGAGCCGGGCCGCCACCGCGGCCGAGCCGTCGGGCTGCGACACCGGCCTGGCGGCAACGATGTTCCACTCGGTGAAGAGCGGTTCAGGGGCTACCCGGTAGAGCCCGGCTGGACCGCGAGGGGAGCCGGCAAAGGTGACCGAGTCCCAGGCCGCGGCCTCGCCCCGGGCGTCGGCGGCCAGGACCGCGGGGAAGACCTGGATGGAGATCGGGGTATCGTCGCCGCCGCAGGCCGAGAGGGACAGGGCCAGCAGCAGGGTGGCGCAAGGGCGTGACATCGGGCA
>JBAZUN010000253.1:0-8604 GCA_041661365.1 Candidatus Latescibacterota bacterium | reverse complement strand
GGAGGATCTGAAGTACGGGACCGAGACCTTCCGGGCCGGGTTCGACCAGGAGACCCACCTGCTGGCCCGGGAGGAGTTCCCGTCGTCTCCAGGGGCAGACGCCAGGTTCGGTCTCCGGCATCTGCGCCTGGAATACCTGGACTACGGCCCGGTGCAGCGGGCCCGTCTCTGGCAGGCCGTGGGCAGCAAACTGGTACCGGGTTGGGGTCGAGCCACGGTCCTCCCCGTGAGCTACGATCCCCTGCCCGAGCACCTGTTCACCCTGTCGCGACCGGACACCGGCGGCGTGCGGCTGCCTGCTCCGCCGGACGGCCCCAAGGTATGGGTGAAGGTCGTCATGGCCAACATATGGATCGGGGCGGACTACCGGATCCTCCCGGCATCGCCGGGAGCGTTGGGGTTAGGTCAGCGGTACATGCTGCGTCGATGGATACTCGACAAGGCTGTCGACGAGCTTGGGCGGATGGGATTGTTCAGCCAGGTACTGCCCACGGAGATCCCCTCGACCCTGTCCACGAGCTCGCTGAGTGGGTACCTCCTGCACATCGAGGTTCACCAACCGAGCGAGGTTCCAAGCTGTCCGGCGCCGACCCGCTACTTCGCCTGGCTGGCGGACGCCTCCGGGACGTTGCTGATGCTGGACGGTCCTCCGAGTGCCTGTTACTACAGCCAGCACCCGAAAGGCCCGGGCGACCCCGGATGCTCGGAATACCGGATCAGGACCATGTCGATCGACCAGACCGCGGCGTACCTCGACCAAAAATCGCTGCTCTTTCTGTTGGTCCGGACCGCGCACAAGGCGGCCGCCTCGGTGCAGGCCTTCGAGGCCGGGGAGCCCCTTCCCTATCTGCGGGAGTGCTGCTACTGCAAGTCGCCGTGAGCACAGGGGACTTGGCTGCTGGGAGGGGTGACTATCCGCTGCCGATTGGTCGGCGCTATCCTGACCTGAGGAGCAGTGTCGGCATTCACGCGTTGTAACGCATCTTGGCTCTGGGAGTGCCTGCGTGCTAGGCGGCTCGGGCTCCTCTGCCTGCTGCTGTCCGTCGGCCTGCACCTGTTGGGCCTGCTGGGTGTGCAGTTGGGGCTCTCGAGGGGACGCTCCGACGCGATCCTGGTGGCGCGGGTGCGGCTGGCAGCGGTCCCATCGTTCGTGCCGACCGGGCTCCAGCCCGTTCCGGCCTGGTCCGGTGCACAGCGCCGGTACGGAGACTTGGCGCCCCGGCCGGATGCGCAAGGGCCAGCCGTCCCGCCCTCGTCCTGGGCCGACGGTGGAGGATCGGCCGCCACCAGTTCTGGGAGTTGGGCCGACACGGGTATTGGTGCGGAGTGGGGCCTGTCCGGGGAGCCTGCAGCGCCGCCCCGGCCCGAGGCCTTCCAGGCGGTTCCCGAGCCCCTGCCATCCCTCAACGCCCAGGCGCTGCTCCGTCTGGCCGCCGAGGTGGCGGGGCGCGAGAAATGGGCCTGGCTCCCGCTGCCGGACACCGACACGACGAACGCTGAGGGGCGCGCCCGTGCCAAGGCCCGCCAGATCGTGCTGCGGGCCATCGACGCCATGGGCGGCATGAACGCGCTGCTGGCCGTCCGCCAGGTCAAGGTCCGCGTGTGGGTAGTGGCGACGGAGCACGTCAGACGTCCCTGCATGGGCAGCCGGGCGGATTGCGTCGTGCCGCTGCGGCCGTACCCGTTCCTCGTGGAGGAGTGGGAGATGGGGCGTGACGGCCAAGGCTTCGTCGCTCGCAGCGTGCGGGCGCGGCTCTCCTTCGATCTGGATCACCCCAATGATGACGAGGGCACGGCTATCAGTGCCATCCGCAACCCTGAGGCGACGCTCTCGCGGTACCTTGGGGCTTTTGGTTTCGCGGGGTACCTCTTTCCTGCGGGCCTGCGGGTACAGCAGCAGGCAGCCGAGGCCGAGCGCTGGCACTTCGTGTCTCGCTTTCTGGGCGAGGGCGTCGAGCTGGCCTACCTGGACGCAGAGGAGTACGATGAGGTGTCGGTCGAGGCGATCCGGGTACTCGACCGCAAGTACGGCCACGAATCCGAGGCGTTCTTCGAGCGCCGTACCGGTCTGCTACTCGCCATGCGAGATAGGGCATGGAATGGCGTGGTCTGGGAGACGACCTACGGCGACTACCGGGACATCGGTGGGGTGCGGGTACCGCACCGGCTCAAGCGCCACTGCCAGGGGTGCCCGGTCATTCCTGTGGTCGTGCACCTGCAGCTCGCCTTCAACGGCGCTGAACCCCCGGCCCGCGCTCCGGTGCTGGAGGGGGAGTGACCGGAGGTGAGGTGCCCGTGGCGCTGCCGTGCCGTGTCTGTGTCGGCGGGTATCTTGAGCGCAGTATGCGTTCGCCCTCGCCCCATATCCCCGTCCCTTACGACGAGTTGGCTGTCGGCGGGCGCGCCTCGTGGCGAGATCTGGCTGCACGGGCTCGGGAGACGGTGGTACGGGACCGGGTCGGAGAACCCCTGCCCGACCCAGCGCGGATATTACGGTCCGAGCGGGAGGTACAAGATGGTACGAGTGCACCAGTGTGCTCTACCGATATCAACGCCATGACCGTTTATCCTCCGAGACGGTGCAAGCTACCTTGGATGCGGCCCTGGCACTACCCGTGACCTATGCCGCTGACGCGTCCCTGCACCGGCTGGCCCTGGAGGCAGCGAGGCAGTACGACCTACCGGCCGCGTATGACGCACACTACGTGGCGCTTGCCGAACGGGAGTCGACGGAGCTGTGCACGGCGGATATCCGGCTGGCCCAACACCTGCGCGACCACGGGGTCGATTGGGTGCGGGTGTCGGGGGAGTGGTCAGATCATCAGCGAGAGCGGGGAGCCTGACCGTCGTTGGCGCGGGGTGCCGCACCGGGCAGGGAGGCCAGGGCCTCCCTCAGCAGGGCGGAGAAGTCACCGTTGGTCTGCTCGGACGGCAGGTCGGCGCGCTCCACCTGCTCCAGCTCCTCGATGTGGCGTCGCACCTGGGCCAGGCTGTACCGAATCTCTTCGGTGAGCTGGTCCAGGCGGCGGTTCAACTGAGGGGAAATCGGGGCGTTTTCCATAGGGAGGGGCGCCGCGCCTTCCCGGCCTGGGAGCACGCGGAGCCTATCCCATCAAAAGCAAATACCGCGCCCTGTCCCGGGGATCGCCGAAGACGTGCGTAACCTGTTGTTCTGGCTGTGCATCTCCCGTGCAGGGCGCGGCCTGGGGAAATGGGAAGCCAGGGGGAAGGGGAAATCCCTGCACCGGTGGACCGCCAGGAGGCTGGAAAATCGTTCCCCCTCCCGGCAGTCTGGCAGCTTGTCAGCCGCGCTTCGGCGCGAACAGGTGCGGGCTCTCGCCGAAGTAGACCTCGGCCGCCTCCATCAGGGTTTCGGACAGGGTCGGGTGCGGGTGGATGGTCAGCCGCAGGTCCGAGGCTAAGGCCGCCATCTCCACGGCCAGCACCCCCTCGCCGATCAACTCTCCGGCACCCGAGCCCACGATCCCCACCCCCAGGACCCGCTCGGTGGCCGGATCGATCACCAGCTTGGTCAGTCCCTCGTTCCGGTCGAGGGTGGTGGCCCGGCCAGAGGCGGCCCACGGGAAGCGCGCGACCTTGACCGTGCGCCCCTGCTTCTGGGCCTCCTGCTCGGTCAGGCCGCACCAGGCGATCTCGGGATCGGTGAAGACCACGGCCGGGATGGCGTGCGGCTCGAAGGTCACCTTGCGGCCGGCGATGACCTCGGCCGCGACCATCCCCTCGTGCGAGGCGGTGTGCGCCAGCCCTGAGCCGATCAGGTCGCCGATGGCAAAGATCGTCGGCTCGGCCGTCCGCCGCTGGCCGTCGACCTGGACGAACCCCCGCTCGTTCAGGGCCACGCGGGTCTGCTCCAGGCCCAGGTTCTCGGTGTTGGGTCGTCGGCCGACCGAGACCAGCACCTTCTGAAAGGTCTTGCTCGTCTTCTTGCCGGCCGCGTCCTCGAACCCCACCTCCAGCCCCTTGGCCGCTGCTTCTACCCCGGCCACTTTGGTGTGGAGCAGGATCTCCTCGAAGAGGGACTCCAGCCTGGTCTGCAGCGGCTTGACCAGGTCGCGGTCGGCCGGCAGGATCAGGCCGTCCATCATCTCGACCACCGAGACCCGCGAGCCCAGGGCCGCGTACACGCTCCCCAGCTCCAGCCCGATGTACCCGCCTCCCACCACCAGCAGGGAGCGGGGGATCTCCTCCAGGGCCAGGGCACCGGTGGAATCGATCACCCGGGGGTCGCCGGCCGGGAAGAGGGGGACCGTGGCCGGCCGGGAGCCGGTGGCCAGGATCGCCTGCTCGAAGGCGAGCTGCGTCTCCTTGCCGTCCGCCTGCCGGATCGCCAGGGTGCGGCCGTCGATCAGGCGCGCCGTCCCCTGCACGAAGCGGATCTTCCGAGCCTTGACGAGCTGCCCCAGGCCTCCGGTCATCCGGTTGACGACCTTGGCCTTCCAGGCGTTGAGCTGTTCCAGGTCGATCCTCGGCTTGGCGAACTTGATCCCCCAGGCCTCGGCCTCGCGCGCCTCGGCCAGCAGCCGGGCCACGTGCAGCAGGGCCTTGGAAGGGATGCAGCCGCGGTAGAGGCAGACCCCGCCGGGATTGGCCTCCGGGTCGATCAGGGTGACCTGGAGGCCCAGGTCAGCGGCCCGGAAGGCGGCCACGTACCCGCCCGGTCCGGCACCGATCACCGCCACTTGTGTCTTGTCCATCGGTCCGTCCGTCGGCAAAGGGGTTCGTCCGCTCCCGCTGGTCGGCTCAGCCCTCGAGAAGGAGGTGGAACGGGTTCTCCAGCACCTGGGCGAGCCAGCGCAGGAAGCGGGCGCCGCTCGCCCCGTCGATCAGGCGATGGTCGAAGGTCAGGGAGAGCGGCATCATCAGCCGCGGCCGGAGTTCGCCGTCCTGGTAGACCGGCTGCAGCGCGGCGCGGGCGACCCCGAGGATGGCCACCTCGGGCGGGTTGATGATCGGGGTGAACCCCAACCCGCCGATGCCGCCCAGGTTGCTCACCGTGAAGCAGCCGCCCTGCATCTCCTCCGGGGTCAGCTTGCGGCTCCGGGCCTTCTCGGCGATCTGGCTCAGCTCCGCGGCCAACTGGATCAGGTTCTTGCGGTCGACCTCGCGGATGACCGGCACCAGCAGACCCCGGTCGGTGTCCACGGCCACGCCGACGTGGCAGTACTGCTTGTAGACCAGCTCGCCGCGGGCCATGTCGACGCTGGCGTTGAAGTCCGGGAACCGCCGCAGGGCGATGGCGACCACCTTGAGCAGGATCACGGTGGGGGTGAGCTTCCCCCCGGCCGCCTCGACCCGCTTCCCGTTCTCCTTGCGCCATTGTTCGAGCGCGGTGACGTCGGCGTGGTCGAAGACCGTCACCTGGGGGATGTTGGTCCAGGCCTGGGTCAGCCGCTCCGCGGTGATCCGCCGCACCTTGCTCATCGGCTGCCGCTCCACCGGACCCCACTTGGCGAAGTCCGGCAGTTCGAGGGCCGGTACCCCGGCGGTCATGGCCGGACCAGCGGCGATCGGGGGAGGGGCGCTCTGCCGGCGGGCGAACTCCTTGACGTCCGCCTCGGAGATGCGACCGCCAGGGCCGCTTCCCGGCACCTGGGTCAGGTCCACGCCGATCTCCCGGGCCAGGCGACGGACCGAGGGAGCGGCCGGTACCAGGGGGCGCGGGCCGGTCGGGGCAGCAGGCGCGGGAGGTTCCGGGGCGGGATGGGCAGAATCGGCGGTGGCGGTCGGGGGAACGCTGATTGCCGCTTCGGCCGCGGGCATCGCCGCCGCAGGAGGAACAGGCGCGGCTGTGGTGGCCGGAGGTGCGGTCGCCACGGTCGCCGCGTCGGCCGCTTCCACGGTGGCGATGAGCTGTCCGACCTTGGCCTTCTCGCCGGCGCGGACGTGGACCTCGCGGATCACCCCGGCCACCGGCGAGGGGACCTCGACCACGGCCTTGTCGGTCTCCAGCTCGATGAGCGGCTGGTCCTGGACCACGGTGTCACCGGCCGTGACCAGGACGTGCACCACGTCCCCGCTCTCGATGTTCTCGCCCAGGTCAGGGAGGCGGAACTCGGTGAGGCCGCCCGACGCTGCCGGAGCCGCGGCCGGACTCGGGACGGCCGCCGGTGCAGGGGCTGGCTCGCTGACCGGTGCGGGGGTCGGTGCGGTGCCGGCCGATCCGCCTTCCTCGACGGTGAGGACGAGCTGGCCGACCTTGGCCTTGTCGCCGGCCTTCACGTGCACCTGACGCACTACGCCGCTCACCGGCGAGGGGACCTCGATCACGGCCTTGTCGGTCTCCAGCTCGATGACCGGCTGGTCCTGGACCAGGGTATCGCCCGGAGCGACCCGCACGCTGACCACGTCACCGCTCTCGATGTTCTCGCCCAGGTCGGGCAGATGGAATTCCACGGATGCCATGAGGGTTGGCTCGCTCAGGATGGGGCCCCGCAAGGGACCGGATGGTTGCAGTATCTGACGGTGCTTGTCAGCAGTCGGGCGGCCTCGAGGTCGTCAGACCAGGACCGGGTCGGCCTTCCCCGGGTCGATCTCCAGCTCCTTCATCGCTCGGCGGACCTTCTTCCACTCGAGGCGGTCCTCGCGGGCCAGTCCGGTCAGCGCGGCCAGGGCGATGAAGCGCGCGTCGACCTCGAAGAAGTCCCGCAAAGCCTCGCGGCTGTCGCTCCGACCGAAGCCGTCGGTGCCGAGCACGACCGGCCGGCGCGGGAACCACCGGGAGATGGAATCGGGCAGGGCCCGGACGTAGTCCGAGGCCACGACGAAGGCCCCTTCCTCCCCCTGGAGCAGTCCTTCCAGGTACCCGGTCCGCGGCGGCTCGCCCGGATGGTGCCGGTTCCAGCGCTCGGTCGCGTGGCCGTCACGGTGCAGCTCCTTGAAGCTGGTCAGGCTCCACACGTCGGCGGCCACCCCGTACCGCTCGGCCAGCAGCTCCTGGGCCGCCAGGGCCTGGTTGAGGATCGCGCCGCTGGCCAGGAGGTGGGCTCGCAGTCCGGACTTGGTCGCCGCCGCCGGGCGGAAGCGGTACAGCCCGCGCAGGATCCCTTCCTCCACCCCCACGGGCATGGCCGGCATCTCGTACTGCTCGTTCTCGACCGTGAGGTAGTAGAAGATATCCTCCTGGGCCGCGTACATCCGCCGGATCCCCTCGCGGAGGATCACCCCGATCTCGTACCCGAAGGCCGGGTCATAGGCCATCAGGTTGGGGACCGGATAGGCCAGCAGGTGGCTGTGGCCGTCCTCGTGCTGCAGTCCTTCGCCGTTCAGGGTGGTGCGGCCGGCCGTGCCGCCGACCATGAACCCCTTGCATCGCATGTCGCCGGCCAGCCAGATCAGGTCGCCGATCCGCTGGAACCCGAACATCGAGTAGTACACGAAGAAGGGGATCGTGTTGATCCCGTGGGTCGCGTACGCGGTCCCGGCCGCGATGAAGGAGGACACGGCGCCGGCCTCGGTGATCCCCTCTTCGAGGATCTGGCCGTTGCGGGTCTCCTTGTAGTAGGAGATCACGTCCCGGTCGACCGGCTCGTAGAGCTGGCCCACGTGGGAGTAGATGCCGAACTGGCGGAAGAAGGGGTCCATCCCGAAGGTGCGGGCCTCGTCGGGGATGATCGGCACGATGTAGCGACCGAGCTGCCGGTCCTGGAGGAGCTTGGCCAGGATGCGCACCAGGGCCATGGTGGTGGCGATCGGCCGTTCCCCGGTGCCGCGGTCGAACTCGCTGAACAGCTCCCGCGGCGGGACCGGGAGGGGATCGACCTGGACCCGTCGCTCGGGCAGGTACCCGCCGAGGGCCTCGCGCTGCTGCCGTAGGTACTGCATCTCCGGGCTGTCGTCCGGCGGCCGGTAGAACGGGGCCTGGTCGACCTGGTCGTCGGCGATCGGGATGCCGAAGCGGGTGCGGAAGGAGCGCAGCTCGACGTCGTTGAGCTTCTTCTGCTGGTGGGTGATGTTCTTCCCTTCGCCGGCCTCGCCCAGCCCGTACCCCTTGATGGTCTTGGCCAGGATGACCGTGGGGCCGCCCTGGTGCTGAGTGGCGGTGAGGTAGGCGGCGTGGACCTTCTCCGGGTCGTGGCCGCCGCGCTTCATCTTGCGGAGCTGCTCGTCCGAAAGGTGGGCCACCCGCTCGAGCAGCCGGGGGTCGGCGCCGAAGAACTCGTGCCGGATGTAGGCACCGTCCGAGACCACGTATTTCTGGTACTGGCCGTCGACCACCTCGCCCATGCGGCGGACCAGCAGGCCGTCCTCGTCCTGCTCCAGCAGCGGGTCCCAGTCCTCGCCCCAGATCACCTTGATGACGTTCCAACCGGCGCCGCGGAAGGCTGCTTCCAGCTCCTGGATCATCTTGCCGTTGCCGCGCACCGGGCCGTCGAGCCGCTGCAGGTTGCAGTTGATCACCCAGATCAGGTTGTCCAGCCGTTCCCGCGAGGCCAGGGTGATCGCCCCCAGGGTCTCGGGCTCGTCGCACTCCCCGTCGCCGAGGAAGGCCCAGACCTTGGCCCCGTCGGCCTGCTTCAGGCCGCGGTCATCGAGGTAGCGGTTGAACCGGGCCTGGTAGATCGACAGGATCGGGCCCAGACCCAT
>JBAZUN010000252.1:0-8605 GCA_041661365.1 Candidatus Latescibacterota bacterium | reverse complement strand
TCCTCTTCGCGCACGGATTCCTGTCCCGGTTGGGGCTGTCCCGGGCCAAGGTCTTCCTGTACGAGCCGAACGCCTATCCCGGCCTGCTCAACAAGCGGCTGGGACGGCTGGCCGACCGCATCGGCGTGGCCTTCGAGGAAGCCGGCCGCTGGTTCGACATGAAGCGCGTGGCCGTGGTCGGGTACCCGGTGCGTCGCGAGCTGCTCCTCCCGGATCGGCCCGCGGCCCGCGACCGGCTCGGGATCGGCCCAGATCAGCAGGTGGTCTTCGTCTTCGGCGGTTCGGGGGGAGCCCGGGCGATCAACGGGGCCGGGGTCGAGGCCCTGCCGCTCCTGCGACGGCGACCGGGACTCCTCCTCCTCCACGTCACCGGCCGGTACGTCGGTCCTGATTACGACGCGGTGCCGGACACGGCCCGGGCCCTGGAGCGGGCCGGCATCACCGGCGACACCGGTTCGTGGTACCGGCGGTTCGACTACCTCGACGAGATTCAATACGCCTATGCCGCCGCCGATCTGGTGGTCTGCCGCGGCGGCGCCAGCACCCTCACCGAGGTCGGGGTCTGTGGTCTGCCCTCGGTGGTCGTGCCGCTCCCCTCGGCCGCCGAGGATCACCAGGCGGTCAACGCCCGGGAGCTGGAGCGTCGCGGGGCGGCCCGGGTCCTCTATCAACAGGCCTCCTGGCAGGACGGGCGGGTCGTCACCCGGCTCGACGGGCAGCGACTGGCCCGGGAGATCCTGGGGCTGCTCGATGCTCCGGATACCTGCCGGACCATGGGCGAGGCAGCCAGGTCAGTGCCCCTGACGAACAGCCTGGAGTTGATCCACGCCGAGATCGAGGGGCTGGTGGCGGGCCGACGACCCGGCCCCTTGAGCCTGGAGTTCCCGGCGCCGCGGGCCGCCAGCCTGCCGTCGGATCCGAATGCGCTCTGGCGCTGGGTCCGCCGGCGGGTCGACGAGGCCGGGGGACCGGCGGCCCTGGAGCCGGCCGAGCTGGCCTACCTGCGGTCGCAGGCCGACCGGCTGCTCACCTCCGAGGGGTGGTACGAGATCCCGCTGGGCCGGCGGAACGTGGGGGTGAAGCTGGTGGGGTGTCTGGGGTACGTCGAACACCTTCCCCTGCTGCTGGGCATCCTCGGCGACCGCCACCGGGTCGGGCCGGGTCGCCGGTTGCTGGGCGGCGACTTCCGCCACTGCGGTCTGCTGCGGCGCAACGTCGTCGAGCTGGGGATCCTGCCCCTTGGGGTGGCCGGCGGGGAGGTGCGCGAGGCCCTGCTGAACGCCTTGTCCCTGGATCCGTACTTCGAGGTGCGGGGCGCCGCGGCCCGCACCCTGGGCGAGCTGTTCGGCCCTGACCCGCGGCTGGAAACGGCCTTGGCCGAGGCCCTCGAAGACCGCTCCTCCGCGGTGGTGGCACAGGCGATCCGGGCCCTCGGGCGGGTTGCCCCCTCCGCCGCCGTACTCCCCCTGCTCCAGCGGTTCTACCTGCACCCCGATTGGCGGTTCCGCCTGGGCGTTGCCGAGGCCCTGGTCGGGCTGGCCGAGCGGGGGGTCCTGGAACCGGCGATTGCGGCGGCCCAACGCGACCAGATCCTGTCGACCTCTCCCTATTTCCAGCCGACGTTCCCCCTCGAGGAGGCGCTCCGCCGTCTGGCCGCTGCCCGCGGGCCGGCGCCGGGCTGACGCCCGCGGAGATTCAGATGATCTACTACCTGGGGACCTATCTCCACGGGCACGTCGAGGCCCTGTCCTTCCTGCGGCTGGTCGATTCGATCAGCTTCCGGGTCATCGCCGGCGCCATCACGGCCCTGCTCCTCACCATCGCCCTCGGCAGCCGGGCCATCCTGCTTTTCTATCGCCGCGGTCACCGGGACGTTCCCCGGGAGTACGCCCACCTGTCGACCCCCGGGCGTCAGGCCAAGGCCTACGGCGGCGAGCTGCTGGTGCTGGTGGTGCTGGCCAGCATCCTGCTGTGGTGCAAGGTGCACACCGGCTTCGTGCTCATCTGCTTGGCCGCCATCGGCTGGTTCGCCGGTCTGGGGGCGATCGACGACTACCTCAAGGTGCGGCACGGCAGCAGCGAGCGGGGTCTGTCCGAGCGGGCCAAGCTGGCCTTGCAGATCCTCTACGCCTGCGGCTTCGGCGCGGTCTACGTGGTGGACGGGCTGTCGCCCCTGCCCGCCGGCATGGCCACGCACCTCTACATGCCCTTCTTCAAGAATCCGGTGCTGGATCTGTCCTGGTGGTACGTGCCCTTCGCCGCCTTCACCCTGGTCGCGGTCGCCAACGCGGTCAACCTCGCCGACGGCATCGACGGCCTGGCCGTGGTGCCGGCCTCCTTCGTCATCGCCGTGTACGGGGTCTTCGCCTACGTCTCCAGCCACGCCGGGATCTCGGCCTTCCTCATCTTCCCCTTCTTCCCCGGGGTGGGCGAGGTGGCCGTCATCTGCGCCATCGTCTTCGGCGCCTGCCTGGGGTTCCTGTGGTTCAACTGCTATCCGGCCAACGTCATCATGGGCGACACCGGCTCGATGACCCTGGGGGGGCTGCTGGGAACCGTGGCGGTGCTGGTCAAGCAGGAGTTCCTCTTCCTCTTGGTCGGCGGGGTGTTCGTCGGCGAGGCCCTGTCCTCCCTGGTGCAGGACAAGGTCGGGGTGCGCTGGCTGGGGCGCCGGTTCCTGGAGCGGGCCCCGCTCCACGATCACTTCCGCGTGCGCGGACTGGCCGACACCAAGATCGTGGTGCGGTTCTGGATCGTGGCGGGGATCCTGGCCCTGTGCGGCCTGGCGACCCTGAAGATCAGGTAGGGCCGGGACTCAGAAGAGCTGCAGGCCGAAGACGCAGATCAGCACGACCACCGTGCCGATGGTGATGCTGATCCAGGCCGGGATCTGGATGTTGCGGTCGCCGAAGACCTCCTGGTTGTACCGGCGGTATTCGCCCGACAGCAGCAGGTACCCCGAGACCAGGGCGATGAGCAGGGCGATGAGCAGGAAGACCGAGCTCAGCTCGCGGGGGTAGAAGATCCGGCCCATGCTGGCGCCGTAGGAGAATAGATTGAGCAGCAACCCGTACTCCCGCGCCAGGGTGCCGTAGACCAGTACGCCCAGGCAGAACGAGCCGACCACCATGGAGGTCAGGCTCAGCACGGTGGTCAGCTTGCCCAGCAGGAGAACCACGAGCCCGCCGACCAGCAGGTGCAGCCACATCCCCGCGTAGGCATAGAAGAACGGGGGACGGTCGAGGGAGGCGTGGCCGACGAGGTATTGCGAGAAGCTGAGTCGTGGAGACATCTGTCGCCCACCTCCGTAGACGCGGGTACCGCCGACACCGGCAGCTTGGCCGGAGAGCGGGGGAGCCGTCCGGGCTGCCAGGATGAGGAGGGGGTGAGGTTGCGGCAAATGTAGCGGGCGACGCGGCCCCTGTCAAACGGGTATGCGGTTCATGCTGCCGTGGCCACGGCCCTGGTGCGGTCAGGGGACAGCCCCTTCTGCGCGGCCTGTCTCTCCAGGTGCCGGACCAGCCGGTACGCCTCCTCGTGCGGGGCCAGGAAGGCCAGGGCCAGACCGCAGAATCCTCGTCCGTCGCCCCGGTCGGCGTGGCGTCCCCGGATCACCCGGGCCGGGATGGAGTCGAACCTGGCGCGCAGCTCGGCGGCGGCCCGACGCCAGGCCTGATCGACCGCCGGGGTTCGGCTTCCCCGGACCATGGGCTGGAGCCCGCGGAGCCGGAGGGTGCTCTCGACGAAGGAGTCCGGTACGGCCAGGGAGAGCCGGAGCCGTGCCGCCTCGGCGGGCACCGCGGCGCGCAGGAAGGCCTGGGCTCCACTGCCGCTCAAGTCGGTGACCACGGCCACGGCCGAGCCGACCTCGTCCCCCGGACCTTGCCATTCGAGCCGGGCCTTGAGCGCCACGGATATGCGATACGCCGCGCGGCGCTGCTCCCAGTGGATCGCTTCCGGGGCCTTGACCAGCAGGACCGGGAGACGACCGTTGAGGCGCCCCCTGCCGAGGATCTCGCTCGCGAAGGAGCACTCGGCTTCTGGCCGCCTCAGGCTCTCGACCTGCACCGGGGTTCCTCGCCGGGGCCGCAGGGCCGGCGGCACGTCGATGCACAAGGCCCCGTCCTTGCGGAGCTGTTGCAGCCGCCCGATCTGCGGCTCGCCGACCAGGCTCGGGTCATCGAACCGGAGCATGAACCGTTCGCCGACCCGCAAGGCCTGGGTCGAAGGGTGCTCTTGAGGGAGGGAAACCATCTCGATCTCCTTTCGCATGGGCCGCACCGGGAAGACCCGGTCCGCATCCCCACAGATCGGACAGGGGAGCGAGATTCTTTAATACTATTTGATATCATTTTGTAACATATGACGGAAATAGCTGTATCACATGGAGGTTGCCGATCGACCGGACCGTGGGTCGTGCCGGGTCTGGAGGAGCCGCTCACGGTCCTGCGCGGGGTGGGAGCCCGCCGGGCAGAGGCCCTGGCCGAGGCGGGGATCCGCACGGTCGGTGATCTGCTCTGCCTGCTGCCAAGGCGGTACCTGGACCGCCGCCGGCAGTTGCCGGTGGCCGAGGCCCCGGTAGGTGAGGTGGTCACCCTGGTGGTGCGGGTAGAGGAGGTCCGTCTCCTCGGGGGACCGCGGTCGCGCCTGCTTCTGACCGGTTCGGATGGAACCGCCCGGATCTCGTGCGTCTGGTTCCACGGCGGCCGGTTCCTCCAGGACCAGTTCCACGAGGGCGACCTGGTGGCCCTCAGTGGACGGGTGGAGCGGTACCAGGGGCAGCCGCAACTGATCCACCCGGAACACGAGGTCGTCTCGACGGCAGGCGACCCGCAGGGCCTTCACACCGGGGCCGTGGTGCCGCTCTACGCCTCGACCGCGGGACTGGAGGAGCGCGGGCTGCGGCACCGGGGTTTCCGCGCCCTGGTGCGGCAAGCCCTGGAAACCTGGGTGCCGCGGGTGCCCGAGGACCTGTCGGTCGAGTGTCGGGCGCGCCTCGGGCTGATGGGTCGGGCCGACAGCCTCTGGAAGGTCCACTTCCCGGCGGATCTGGCCGAGGCCGAACAGGCCCGGCGCCGGCTAGCCTTTGACGAGCTGCTCGATCTCCAGCTCCGCCTGGCCCGGGCGCGGCAGGAGCGGCAAGGCGCTGGCTCGGGCACGGCTCTGCCGGTCAGCACCCGCCTGGTGCCGGCCTTCCTGCGCCGTCTGCCGTTCCCCCTCACCGATGGCCAGCAACGGGTGATCGCCGAGATCAGCGCCGACCTGGCGCGGCCGGTGGTGATGCAGCGCCTGCTCCAGGGGGACGTGGGCTCGGGGAAGACCGTGGTGGCGATCGGCGCCCTGCTCACCGCGGTCGAGGCCGGGGTGCAGACCGCGCTGATGGCGCCCACCGAGATCCTTGCCGAGCAGCACCACGGACTGATGCAGCGCCTGCTCGGGCCCCTGGGCGAGGAGCCGGTGCTGCTGGTCGGTGGACAGGGGGCCGCGGTGCGGCGCCAAGCCCTGGCCGCCATCGCCGGTGGCCAGGCCCGTCTGGTGGTCGGTACCCATGCCCTGATCGAGCCGGAGGTCCGGTTCCGGCGGCTCGGTCTGGTGGTGGTCGACGAGCAGCACCGCTTCGGCGTGGCCCAGCGCACCGCCCTGTATCAGAAGGGGGAGCGACCCCACCTGCTGGTGATGACCGCCACCCCGATCCCGCGCACCCTGGCGCTGACCCTGTACGGCGATCTGGACCTGTCGGTGCTCGACGAGCAGCCGCCGGGCCGCCTGCCGGTGCGCACCGCCCTGCGACCGATCCAGCGTCGCCCGGCGATCTTCGCCTTCGTGGCCGATCAGCTCCGGGCCGGCCGCCAGGCCTACGTGGTCTATCCCTTCGTCGACGAGTCAGCCCAGGCCGATCTCGGTTCGGTCCTTGCCGGGGCCGAGGAGTTGCGGAGTTCCCTGCTCCCGGGAGTCCCCATCGGTCTGCTGCACGGCAGACTGCGGTCGGACGAGAAGGCCGCGGTGATGCGGGAGTTCGCGGCCGGACAACTGCAGGTCCTGGTCAGCACCACGGTGATCGAGGTCGGGGTGGACGTCCCCAATGCCACGGTGATGGTGGTCGAGCACGCCGAGCGGTTCGGGCTGGCGCAACTGCACCAGCTCCGGGGCCGGGTGGGCCGCGGCCCGCACCAGGGGTACTGCATCCTGGTTCAGCACCGCCACGACCAGGAGGCCGATCGCGCGGCCCGGGAGCGATTGGAGATTCTCTGCCGAGTGACTGATGGGTTTATGCTGGCCGAGGAGGACCTGCGTCGGCGCGGACCCGGGGAGTTCTTCGGCCTGCGTCAGGCCGGTGGGCTGGAGCTGCGCCTGGCCCGCCTGCCGGAGGACCGCGGGCTGCTCGAGGCGGCCCGCGACGAGGCCGCCCGGATCCTCGTCGAGCCGGCGAAGGACAAGGACGGCGACCTTGTCAGACCCAGGGCCCCCGGGTAGATTCACGGCAGAACGCGCCCTCGGGAGTTGCTCATGCGCTACTTCGACTGCCACTGTCGCCTCGGCCCGCGGCCGGACAAGCACCGACGAACCCGTTGGTCCACGGCCCACCTCCTCGAGGACATGGACCTCGCCGAGATCTCCGGGGCCCTGGTCAGCCACGGGGTGGCCCACGCCTACGATCCCCGGTACGGCAACGACCGGCTGGCCGCTGAGCTGACCCTGGCCCCGGGACGCCTGTTCGGGGTTTGGTGCCTCCTGCCGGTCGGCTCGCCGGATTTCTTCGGCAGCGGCGACGAGCTGCTGCGGGCCATGGAGGAGGCCGGGGTGCGAGCCGCGCGGGCCGTGCCGGGCGGTTTCTCCCTTCGACCCGAGGTGATCGGCCCGGCCTTCGCGGCCCTGGAAGAGGCCGGGGTGCTGACCCTGCTCGAGGCCGGCTGGGCCGTTGGTCGCGACCTGTTCGAGTGCTTCCACGACCTGCTCTCCCGTCACCCGCGCCTCCCGGTCCTCCTCACCGATGCGAGCTGGGCCCAGCAGCGTCACGTCCGGCGACTGATGGAGCTCCACCCCAACCTGCACCTGGAGTTCTCCTCGTACCAGGCCAACCGCGTGCTGGAGGAATACGTGGCCGCCTTCGGCGACGAGCGGCTGCTCTTCGGCACAGGCGGCACCGAGAAGTCGCCGGGGGCGGCCCGCGCCCTGGTCGACTACGCGCAGCTCCCTCTGGTCTCGCGGCAGCGGATCGCCGGGGAGAACCTCCGACGCCTGCTCAAGGGCCAGGGACCGGTCGAGGTAGCGCCGGCGCGCCGGCCCGAGGACCGCTGCGTGGCCGATGCCCGTCACGGACGGCCGCAGTCGGCCTTCCTCTTCGACGCCCATGCCCACGTCCTCCACGAGGGCGGCGGTGGGGCCGGGGTCAGCTACCTGATGCCGGCCGGGGACGCCCGCGGCATGCTCGAGGTATGCGACTGGTGCGGGATCGACCGGGTGGCCATGATGAGCTGGGCCGGCCCGGTCTGCAGCGACGCCCACGAGGGAAACGAGGTGGTCCACCGGGCCATGCAGCGCTTCGGGCCGCGCGTCCTCGGGGTCGCGGTCGTCGATCCCTCCCACATGACCGCCGACGAGATGAGGGCCGAGATCGAGCTGCGCTATCGCCAGCAGGGGTTCGTCGGCCTCAAGCCGTACCCGCGCATGGCCCTGTCCTACGAGGACGAAGCCTTTGCGCCGTGGTGGGAGTTCGGCGATCGGTTTCGGCTTTATGCTTTGCTCCACGTCGAGGGGCGCACCGGCGGGGTGCCCGCGGTCGGCCGCCTGGCCGAGCGGTACCCCGAGATGAGCTGGATCATCGCCCACTCCGGCGGGAGCTACCCCTTTGCCGAGGAGGTGGCCGCCTGCATCGCGGGTCATGCCAACGTCTACGCCGAGCTGACCCTGACCCCGGTGACCAACCGCGTGGTGGAGTACCTGGTGCAGGCCACCGACGACGAGCACGTCCTCTTCGGCACCGACGCCCCGATGCGCGATCCGCGGCCGCAACTGGGCTGGGTGGTCTGGGCCGACCTGCCGCTGGCCAGCAAGGAGAAGATCCTCGGGCTGAACTTCCTGCGGATCGTCTCGCGGGCGCTCAAGCCCTGACTGTCCCCGAACACCTCACGGGCTGGAGCCGTTACGCTCTCCGCAGGATTCCGGCCCGGCGTTTCTTCCACGCCTTGACCAGCATCGGGAGGTAGTCGGTCACCCGCGGACAGGCGATCCCCGATTCCACCAGGACCGCCTGCGTTTGCGTCGTGTCGAACCAGGCCCCGTAGTCGAAGTAAGGGATGGCCTCGGGCGGCAGGCCCAGGAGCCGGGCCACCGGACCACGGCGCAGGAACCGGCGGACCAGACCGGTCGGCAGCGGCAGCAGCAGGAACCGCCGGTCGAGCAACCGCATGAGGTGTCGCTGCAGCTCGCCGGCCGTGAGGGGAGCGGGGTCGGCCAGGTGATAGCAGCGGCCGGCCGTCTCCGGAGCCGCGGCAAGCCGAGCCAGGGCGCGCGCCACGAAATCGACCGGGACCAGGTTGACCGGTGATTGGCCGGTGCCGACGCGGGGGAAGAGGAAGCGGCGGGGAAGCCTGCTCATGGCCTC
>JBAZUN010000251.1:0-8614 GCA_041661365.1 Candidatus Latescibacterota bacterium | reverse complement strand
GAGTTGCGGCAGGCCAAGGAAGCGGCCGAGCGGGCCAGCCGGGTCAAGACCGAGTTCCTGGCCAACGTCAGCCACGAGCTGCGCACCCCGCTCAACGCCATCATCGGGTACGACGAGATCCTGCTCGACGAGGCCCAGGAGTTGGGGATCACCGCCTGCGTCGACCACCTCCAGCAGATCAACCGCGCAGCCCACGAGCTTCTCGCCCTGGTCAGCGACATCCTGGACCTGACCCACCTCGAAGCCGGCCGGATCGAGACGGCGGCCGAACCGGTGCCGCTGGACGAGCTGGTCGCCGGGGTCGTCGATACCGCGAGGCCCCTGGCCGTGGCCAACGGGAATCGTCTCTCGCTGGGTCGGCACGATCCGCTGGGGATCGCGATCACCGACCCGGCCCGCCTGCGGCAGTGCCTGATGAACCTGCTCTCCAACGCCGCCAAATTCACCCAGGAGGGGCAGATCGAGCTGGAATCCGAGAGGGTCGGCCAGGAGCCTGACCGCTGGCTCGAGCTGCGGGTGCGCGACACCGGCATCGGCATCCACCGCGAGCACTTCCCCATCCTCTTCGACCCCTTCACCCAGGTCGACGGCTCGTCCACCCGTCGGTACGGCGGCACCGGGCTCGGACTGGCGATCACCTCCCGCCTCTGCCGACACCTGGGCGGGGAGCTGACCGTGGCCAGCGAGCCCGGCCAGGGATCGACCTTCACCATCCGCCTGCCGTACCACCCTCGGTAAAGGGTGCCGGTCCCGGTCGGCTTGTGGGCCGGTCGGGCCAGGATTAGATTGCGCGGCGGCCGCCAGCCGGCCGACAACCCCTACCTGCCGAGCGCGTACGAGCCGGCCAGGCCTTGAGACCAAACCAACGCGAGGACGGGCGATGAAGATCACCGGCACCCGCTTCTTCCTGGTGGAGACCCCGCGCGAGACCGGCGCGATCTCCGAGCACCTGATGGTGCGGATCGACACCGACGAGGGGGTCAGCGGCTGGGGCGAGCTGTCCGACCTGGCCCATGGCCATCCGATGGACTTCCCCAACTTCGCCCTGCTCGAGGAGGAGGCCAATCGCCGCCTGGCCGGGGCCGATCCGCGGAACATCGGCGCGGCCATGCAGCGGCTGGGCGGGATCCTGCCGGCGGCCTTCGACGTGGGGCTGCACGACCTGTTCGGCAAGCTCCTGGGGGTGCCGGTCGCCGCCCTCCTGGGTGGACAACGGCGGGATCGCATCCCCTTCTGCTACCCGATCTTTCCGGTGAGCGGCCTGGCCGAGGTCGAGCCGAACCTGCAGCGGGTCCGGCGGGTCAAGGAGATGGGGTTCACCCGGATCCGCAAGTACATCGGCCGCGACCTGGACGCCGAGGAGCGGTTCCTGCAGGGCCTGCGCGACGCCTTCGGCTGGGAGATCGAGATCAAGTCCCTCGACCTCAGCGGCTCCTTCCACTGGCAGGAGGCCCTGGCCCTGTTGCAGCGCTTCCGGCCGTACCGCTACGAGATGGCCGAGAGCGTGACCCGGCCGCGGAACGACCTGCGTGGCATGGCCGAGGTGCGGCGGCAGCTCGGGCTGCCGATCAGCGAGCACCTGGGCAGCTACGAGCAGATCATCGAGTACCGCCAGGCCGGCGCCGTCGACATCTGCAACCTGGCCACCTGCGGCCTGGGGATCCAGCGGTGCAAGGCCCTGATCGACTTTGCCCAGGGGTGCGGCCTGCGGGCCCTGCACGGCACCACCCAGGAGTTGAGCATCGGCACCGCTGCCGCGGCCCACGTCCTCGCCGCGGTGGAGCGCGTCGACATGCCCTGCGACCCGGCCGGGCCGATCCTCTACACCGAGGACTGCACCCGCAATCCGGTGAGATACGAGGACTCGTGCCTGCTGGTCCCCGAGGGTCCCGGCCTGGGGATCGAGGTGGACGAGGCCCACCTCGAGGAGATCCGCTACCGCGGGACCCGCCTCAAGCGGCTGCGCGGCGAAGCCTGATCCGGCTTCCCCCTTTCCCGGAACGCCGGCATGTCTGACCGACTCTACCTCGTGGACGGTATGGCGATCGCCTACCGCTCCTACTTCGCCTTCGTCAACGCCCCCCTGGTCAACAGCCGGGGCGAGGACACCGGCGCGGTCTTCGGCTTTGCCAACACCCTGTTCAAGATCCTGCGCGAGTATAAACCCGAGTACCTGGCGGTGGTCTTCGACACCAGCGCCCCCACCTTCCGCCACGCGCTGCACGCCGAGTACAAGGCGACCCGCGAGAAGATGCCCGAACCGCTGGCGGCCCAACTGCCCCGGATCCGCCAGCTCGCCGGGGCCCTGCGGCTGCCCGTGCTGGAACAGCCCGGATACGAGGCCGACGACCTGATCGGCACCCTGGCCGTGCACGCCGCGGCCGCGGGGCTGGAGGTTACCGTCGTCAGCGGCGACAAGGACTTCATGCAGTTGGTGCGGCCGGGGATCGGCCTGCTGAACCCCGGCCGGGGGAGCGCCGAGTACGAGCCGGTCGCCGAAGCCGAGGTCCAGGCCAAGTTCGGGGTCGGCCCCGAGCAGGTCATCGAGGTGCTGGGGCTGATGGGCGATGCCTCGGACAACGTCCCCGGGGTTCCCGGGATCGGGGCCAAGACGGCCACCCGGCTGATCCAGGAATGGGGCACGGTCGAGGCGGTGCTGGCCCAGGCTCCCGGCTTCAAGCAGCAGAAGCTGAGGGAATCACTCGTGGCGTACGCGGACCAGGCCCGCCTCTCCCGAGAGCTGGTCACCATCCGCACCGACGCCCCGGTGGCTCTCGAGCTGCCGGTCCTGGCGGTCCGCGAATGGGACCAGCCGGCCCTGGCGGCCCTCCTCCGCGAGCTGGAGTTCGGCCGCCTGCTGGAGCAGCTCCAGCTCGAGACCGGGACCGAACCGGCCGCACCGGAGCAGCCGCGGGCGACCTACGAGCTGGTGACCGGGCTGGCCCGGGTCGAGGAGTTGGCCACCGAGCTGCGGACCCGCGGCGCCTTCTCCTTTGACCTGGAGACGACCTCCCTCGACCCGCGCGAAGCCCGGATCGTCGGGATCGCCCTGGCCTGGGCCCCCGGCGAAGCCGCGTACCTGCCGGTCGGACATACCCGCGGTCCGAACCTCGACCTGCAGCAGGTGTTGTCCCACCTGGGACCGCTGCTCGAAGAGCCGGGGATCGCCAAGTGGGGACAGAACCTCAAGTACGACACCAGCGTCCTCGCCCTGCACGGCCTGGAGACCCGGGGCGTGGCCTTTGACGCCATGGTCGCCGACTACCTGCTCGACCCGGGGGATCGGGCCCACAACCTGGAGACCCTGGCCCAGACCCACCTGGGGTACCGGATGCAGCCGATCGAGGAACTGATCGGCATGGGCAAGGAGCAGCGCAGCTTTGCCGAGGTGGACCAGGACCAGGCCTGTTTTTACGCCGGAGAGGACGCGGACGTCGCCCTGCGGTTGGCCGAGCTGCTGCGGCCCCGGCTGCAGGAGGCGGAGCTGACCGAGGTCTTCGACCGGGTCGAGATGCCCCTGGTCACCGTGCTGCGCGACATGGAGCTGGCCGGGGTGGCCGTCGACGTGGCCTTCCTCGAGGAGTTCTCCGGGGTCCTGACCGGCAACCTCGAGCAACTGCGCGTCCGGATCTACGAGCTGGCCGGCCAGGAGTTCAACCTGAACTCCACGCAGCAGCTCGCCCAGGTCCTCTTCGAGGGGATCGGCCTGCGGCCGCGGCGCAAGACCAAGACCGGGTACTCGACCGACGTCAACGTGCTCGAGGAGCTGGCCCAGGAGCACCCGCTGCCGGCCCTGCTACTCGACTACCGCGAGCTGACCAAGCTCCAGTCGACCTACGTCGACGCCCTCCCGACCATGGTCCACCCACGGACCGGCCGCATCCACGCCTCGTTCAACCAGACGGTCGCCGCCACCGGCAGGCTCTCGGTCTCTGACCCCAACCTGCAGAACATCCCGATCCGCACCCCGCTGGGCCGCGAGGTGCGCAAGGCCTTCGTGCCGGGCCGGGAAGGGGCCGTACTCCTCTCGGCCGACTACTCCCAGATCGAGCTGCGGCTGCTGGCCCACCTGTCCGGCGACGAGCAACTGTGCGAGGCCTTCCAGGCGGGAGAGGACATCCACGCCCGCACCGCCTCGCTGGTCTTCAACCTGATGCCCCAGTTCATCACCCCGCAGATGCGGAGTCAGGCCAAGACCGTCAACTTCGCCGTGATCTACGGCCAGACCCCCTTCGGCCTGTCGCGGCAGCTCGGGATCCCCCTGGCCCGGGCCCGGGAGTTCATCGAGAGCTACTTCTCGATCTATGCCCGCGTGCGGGCCTACATCGACGCGACCGTGGCTCAGGCCCGCCAGGATGGGTACGTGAAGACCCTGCTCGGCCGGCGTCGGTACCTGCCCGAGATCAACAGCCGCAACGCCTCCCGCCGCGAGTTCGCCGAGCGCACGGCGATCAACAGCCCGATCCAGGGGAGCCAGGCCGACATGATCAAGCTGGCGATGATCGCCATCCGGGAGGAGCTGCGCCGGCGGGGGTTGAGCGCCACCATGATCCTGCAGGTGCACGACGAGCTGCTCTTCGAGGTGGCGGAGTCCGACCTTGCGGAAACCCGCGAGCTGGTCGAACGGGAGATGGCGGAGGCCCTGCCCCTGAAGGTGCCGGTGGTGGTGGAGAGCGGGTACGGCCGGAGCTGGTTCGAGGCGCACTGAAGGTACTGACTTACGCCACTTCCGCCTCGAAGACCCCTGACCGGTGCAGCACCAGAACCACCCGCTCGGACTCGGCGATCACCTCGTGCACGAAGCCGTTGGGATGGACCTTCTCGTTGCGCCATACGGTCTCGCCGTTGAGGACCACGGTCGGGAACCGCTGCTCCAGCCGCGGCAGGGCCAACCGCAGTTCGCCTTCGCCCGCGACCTCGGTGCGCAGGAAGAAACGGGCTCCGCCTTCCGACAGGCGCCATTCGACGCGCACCGGGCCGCGCCCGGTCATGAGCTGACCACCGGCCCGGTCCAGACCCGAGGGACAGGGACGGATCTCCAGCCCGGCGCCGCCCGGATCGAGCGGATGGATCCCGAGGAGATGGACCCCCAGCAGGTATTCCGGGCCCGGTGCCGCGGTCTCGGTTCCCGGCCGGACCTTCTCCGGCCAGGTCGTGCCCTCGCGGTCGACCAGGCGCCCCCAGTATTCGTTCAGCACCTGCAGCCCTCGCCGGTCAGCCCCGGCCCGCCACAGGCCGCCTGCCAGGAAGAACGCCTGGTGCAAGGAACCGACCGGATGGACCTCCGGGGTTCGCAACCGCTCGCACAGGTGCAGCCGCCGCGCCTCGTCGCCCAGCCCGAAGAACAGGACGAGGGCGTTGGGCCACTGACTGCCGTCCTGACCGGGGTCGCGCGGATCGTTACCGTACAGACCAAGGTCCGGGTTCCAGACCCGATCCAAAGCGGTCTCGGCCTGGGCGATCAGTTGCTCGCAGCGCTCGCGTCCGCTCCGGTCTCGCAGGACCCGGCACAGCCGCGCCAGGGCCTGCACCCCGGCCAGCCTCAGCGCCGTCTCGACCGTGGTCGTCGTGCCCTCCGAAGCCGTGGGCTCGAGGGTGGCCACCATGACCGATAAGAGGGGAGCCACCCGCTCGCGGTCGCCCGAATACCGGAAAAAGGCCTCGACGAAGAGCGGATACCCCAGGGACTCCAAGGACCCGTCGCCGGCGAAGACCGGTGGGCGGCTGCTGTCCAGCATGGCCGCGGCCGTGCGGGTATCGCCGGTCAGGCAGCATTCATTGAGCAGGTACGGCAGCGCGGTAAACCAGGGGTATGCGGGAGCGCCAGGGACCAGCCGGTAGACCTCCTGCCGGCAGGCCTCGAGCGTCTCCAGCCCGGTGGCCCAGACCTGGGGGAGCGCGCCGGGAGCGGCGAACGCCCCGCGGGTCAGGACCAGGCCGCGGCGCTCGATCATGGAGATGCAATCCACCTCGGTCTCGACGCTGAACGAACCGAGCCGGACCACGAGGTACCGGGTGGTCACCAACCGATGCCCGGTCCAGTCGGCCGGGCCCGGGCCCGCCACGTACCGGAAGGTCTCCTCCAGCTCGCCCGGACGCCTGGCAAAACCGAGGTCGACGACCCCACCGGCCCCGGCGTGCAGACGGAGCCTCGGGTACCCGGTGACCGGCCTGCCGAAATCGAGCACGAGGTACACGGCCCGCGCCGGGTCGCGGGTCTGCACCAGCGCGTCCTGGCGCCCGGTCCGGAGCAATGCCTCCCGCCGGACGCACTTGCCGCTGGTCATCGGCTCCGGGTAGTCGACGAACCGCAGCGCCCCTTCGGCATCGACCTCGCCGAAGGTCACCACCCGGCGCGCCCAGGTCTCGGCCTCCACCGGCGGGCGCGGGTCCCAGGCCCACGGTTCCTCGGCCTCGACCACGGCCACCGATTCCCAGTCGCCGCGGGCCAGGGCCGTCCCCGGCGAGGTCGGAAGAGTGGCGGTAGCCAGATAGACCGCGCGCACCGACCCGGCGACCAGGTTCTGCCAGGCGTCGGCCCGGCGCACCAACCAGCCCGGTCCGGTCCCCAGCTCGACGGTCGCCCCGTCACCCAGGCTCAGCCGGCCCTCGGCGCGGAACCACGGCCGGCCACGGCCTTCACCGCCGTGGGCCGTCACCTGCAACCGGTTCTCGCCGGCCCGGACCACTTCGGTCACCGTGGCCGTCTCCCAGACCGGGTCAGGGGTGAGGGCCGGTCCCACGCCCCGGCAGACCAGGGTGCCGTTCAGGCGGACCTCGAAGGCGCAGGTTCCGGCACAGCGGAGGGTCGCCTCGTTCACCGGGGAAGAGACCGAAAAGATGGCCTCGAAATAGACCGCCGGAGCCGAGGTCGACTCTTGGGGGTGCCAGATCGGCTGGGATCTCATGGAAGGGATGGGCAGGCTATCCTGGAGAAGCGGAGATGAGGGTGGGCGACCTGTTCGCGCGGCTACGACAACCGAGTCGCGCCGGCCCGGTCGAATATCGGACATTCCGTACAGAACGCCATTGCTCGCGTCCCCGCGCGAACCTGGCCGCGATCACCCGGGCCCTTGCCGGTCAGCCGAACCGGGTCCGATAGTACCGCTGTCGGGAGCGGCGGCAGTTGTACACACCAGGGTCCTGCCTCGCGCGGCGGCGAAGCAGGACCCTGGAGAGGATCGGACGCACTACCCTGAGGCGAAAGCCGCGGGGAGCGCGGCCGCGAACTGAGGTTGTTCCGCCCCCTATTTCGCGGGTGCTGGCACGGCCAGGTACCGGGTCGAGTCCCCCCGCTTGACCAGGAGCAGGACCGACTCGCGTCCGGCGCTGGCCTTCATGGCCCGGCCGAATACCTCGACGCTGTCGACCGGCTGTCGGTTGACCTCCTGGATCAGATCACCCCGCTGCAGGCCGCGGTCCTGGGCCTCGCTCCCCTGGGCCACGCTGGCGATCAGAACCCCGCTCTCCCCCTCGTACCCAAGCTGGCGGGCGATCTCGGGGGTGAGTTCCTGGACGCGGAACCCCAGCGCGTCCTTCTCCTCCCGCTCCCCGCCGGCCGCCACCTCGCCCCCCTCGCGCTGCCCGAGCTTGACCGTGAAGGCGCGCTCCGCACCGTCGCGCAGCACCCCAAGGACGACCGCGGTTCCCGGCGCGGTCATGGCGATCCGGTTGCGCAAGGCGTTGACCTCGTTGACCGGCTCGCCGTTGAGGGAGAGGATGATGTCTCCACGCCGGATCCCGGCTCCGTCCGCGGCGCTTCCCTTGGTCACGTCGCCGACCAGCACCCCGCGGGCCTCGGTCACCCCCATGGCCGAGGCGACCTCCTTGTCGATCGGCTGGATAGATACCCCGAGGAGTCCCCGCCGGACCTGGCCGTTGTCGATGAGCTGGCGCATGATGCTGCGCGCCATGTTGACCGGGATGGCGAACCCCACCCCGGTGCTGCCCACGTTCCCGCCGAACGGGCTGCCCGCGCCGATGATCGCGGTGTTGATGGCGATCAGCTCACCCCGGGTGTTGACCAGGGCCCCGCCCGAGTTCCCGGGGTTGATCGCCGCGTCGGTCTGTACGAAGTCCTCGTACTCGGCCAGCCCCATGTGCCCACGGCCCACGGCGCTGACGATCCCGGTGGTCACGGTGTGGAACTGCCTGAAGGGGTTGCCTACGGCCATTACCACCTCGCCGACCCGCAGCCGGTCTGAATCCCCGAACGGCAGGGCCGGCAGGCTGCCAGCCTCGACCTTGAGCACGGCCAGGTCGCTCAGCGGGTCGCGGCCCACCACCCTGGCCGGGAAGGTCCGCTTGTCGAGCAGCTCGACGGTGATCTTCGCGGCCACGGTCTGCCGGTCTTCCCCGGTGACGACGTGGTTGTTGGTCAGGATATACCCGTCCCGGCTGACGATAACCCCCGAGCCCAGCCCTGAATGACGCTCCTGGCCCCGAGGTATCTGGAACCCCGGGTGCTGGCGGCCGAAGAAGTCCTCGAACGGCGTGCCGGCGAACGGATTCGCCATCTCGCCACCCGTCTCGGTGACCACCTCGGCACTGATCGCCACCACGCTCGGTTTGACCTGGGCCGCCAGCTCGGCTATCCCGTCGCTGTACGCCTGCA
>JBAZUN010000250.1:0-8620 GCA_041661365.1 Candidatus Latescibacterota bacterium | reverse complement strand
TCTGATAGCCTTCATTCTATTAGCCAGGATTTCCGTGGCCTTATCCGGAGTCAGTCCTCCTGGCGCGTCAGCTGCTTCAACCATTAGGCTGGAAGTAAGTTCTCGTACAGCAGATGAAGAGAGACCTGAGAGCAAGGCCACATCTTCGAAGTTAGGCGGCGGCAGCAATTAACATTTACAACTAGAGTTTGGCGGGCAAGATACTGTAGTTCCATTCGCCATGGAAGGCCGCTGGCCGGAGGTTGATCTGGTCGAACTCCTGGTCCGACACCTTGCGGCCGAGGGTATACTTCCGGCGGTCAAGGCGACAGGTGACGGTGAGTCCGGTGGCGGTGGTGGCCCCGGCGATCAACCGGACTACGGTCTCGTAGTCACGGAGTGGTTCGCCGCGCCAGTTGGACGAGATGAAGGAGAACAGCCGGTGCTCCACCTTGTTCCATTTGCTGGTTCCGGGCGGGAAGTGACAGACGTGGATTGCCAGCTCGGTTTCGGTGGCCAGCTTCTGCAGTTCGAGCTTCCACAGGCGGAGGCGGTAGCCGTTGCTGCCACCGCCATCGGCGGTGATCAGGAGGTGGTTGGCAGCAGGATAAAGCCGCCGGCCTTCGCGGCGCCACCAGCCGCGAATCGAGGCGACGGCGAAGGTGCCGGTATCATGGTCAGTGCCCACGTTGACGAAGCCGGTGTTCCGGCCCAAGTCATAGATCCCATACGGATAGGCCCGGGGGACGGTGGGAGCGGGGAAGTCGTGGCCGTTGACCTCCTCGGGCGATCGTTTCGGGCGCCATTGGCGTCCCTTGTTCTCGTAGTTGCCGACCAACTCCTTCTTCTTCGTGTCCACCGAGATCACCGGGCGCCCCTTGGCCAACGCGCGCTGCACCATCCGGTTGATGTGCTGGAACTGAGCATCTCGGTCGGCGTGGTCGGCGCCCTCTTCCGTCTTCCGGTTGCTCTGCAGCCGGTACTCCAGCCGCTGCAGCAACTGGCCGACCGAAGTGTGGCTGGCGGGATGACCTTCGCGGGTCAACTCGGCGGCCAGCGAGCGGGTGCTGCGACAGGTCCAGCGCAAGGGCGACTCCGGGTCGCCGCGCGTCAACGGCTCCACCAACGCCTCCAACGCCGACAGTACCTTCGGATCCCGCCGCAGCATTCCCGGGCGTCCGGCACCGGCGCGCCGCTGCCGCCCGGCGGGAAGCGGGTCTTCATTGAGCTCCTCAATCGCCTTGGTGATAGTTACCCGCGACAGCCCGCAGGCGCGGCTGACTTGGCTGATCCCACCGTACCCCAACTGCAAGGCCTCGCTGGCCGCGATCAGCCGCCGCGACCGCTCATCCAGATGTGGCCAGACTTGGGCGAACTTCAGCCGAAGCGCTTCATCTGCAGTCATACCCCCAATCTACCGCACGGTCGCCGCTATGTAAAGGTTATTTACTTCCGCCGCCTAATTCCGCCCCCGATCACCCTCCCCGGGCGAAGTCGGCGGCGTTCTGGAAGAGGCGCAGCCAGGGGCTCTCCTCGCCGGTCCAGTCCGCGGGCCGCCAGGAGAGCTGGAGGTTGCGGAAGACCCGCTCAGGATGGGGCATGACGATGGTGGTCCGGCCGTCAAGGCTGGTCAGGCCGGTCAGGCCGCCGGGAGAGCCGTTCGGGTTCAATGGGTATCGCTCGGTCGGGGCACCCTGATTGTCGACGAACCGCAGGCAGGCCTGGCTGCCGACGCGGACCTGTTCCTCGTCGGCCGGGGAGGCGAACTCGACCCGCCCTTCTCCGTGGGCGCAGGGGATCGGCAGCCGCGAGCCGGCCATCCCGCGCAGGAGCACCGACGGGCTTTCGAGCACCTCGACCGTGACGTACCGGGCCTCGAACTGCTCGGAGCGGTTGCGCCGGAAGCGCGGCCAGTGGGCGGCGCCAGGGATCAACTCCTTGAGGTGCGAGAGCATCTGACAGCCGTTGCAGACCCCGAGCGAGAAGGTCTCCGGCCGGGCGAAGAAGGCAGCGAACTCCTGGCGCAGCCGGTCGTGGAAGAGGATGGTGCGGGCCCAACCCGCGCCGGCGCCGAGGACGTCGCCGTAGCTGAAGCCGCCGCAGGCGACCAGGCCGCGGAAGTCGCCCAGCACCGCGCGACCGGACAGCAGGTCGGTCATGGTCACGTCGACCGATTCGCACCCGGCGGCGTCAAAGGCCGCGGCCATCTCGACCTGGCCGTTCACCCCCTGCTCGCGCAGGATGGCGACCCGCGGTCGGGGACGACCGGCCACGGTGGGCAGAACGCGATGCGCGACCCGGAAGGTCATCCCGGGGTCATCGGCGTCGGCGATCGACTCGTACTCCTGGCGGGCGCACTCCGGGTTGTCGCGCCGGGCCTGCATCCGCCAGGTCAGCTCGGCCCAGGCCCGGTGTAGGGTCGTGACCGGCAGATCGAGCAGCTCGGTACCTTTCCTGGTCAGGCGCACGCGGCCAGTGTCGTTCGGCTGTCCGAGCCGGTGCATGGCCGCAGCCAGGCCGGCGTCGGCCAAGACCGCGCGGGCCGCCGGCTCGTCGGCCTGGCGGACCTGCAGCACCGCGCCGATCTCCTCGCAGAAGAGCGTCCCAAGGATCTCAGCTCCCAGGCCGCCGACCTCGACGTCCAGACCGATGCGACCGCCAAAGGCCATCTCGGCCAGGGTGACGAAGAGACCGCCGTCCGAGCGGTCGTGGTAGGCCAGGATCATTCCCCGCGCGAGACATTCCTGAACCGCCTCGTAGAACCGCCGCACCTCGGTCGGGTCAACGTCGGGTCCCTGGTCGCCGATCTGGCTGTAGACCTGGGCCAGGGCTGAGCCGCCCAGCCGGTTGCGGCCGTGGCCCAGGTCGACCAGCAGCAGGCAGGTGTCCGGCACCGGCTTGAGATCCGGGGTCGCCACCCGACGCACGTCGGCGACCGGCGCAAAGGCCGAGATCACCAGGCTCAGGGGCGCGACGATCCGGTGGTCCTGGCCCTGGCAATCCTGCCAGACGGCCCGCATCGAGAGGCTGTCCTTCCCCACCGGGATGGAGACCCCCAGCGCGGGGCAGAACTCCAGTCCCACGGCCCGTACCGTGTCGTACAGGGCCGCGTCCTCGCCCTCCTCGCCGCAGGCGCACATCCAGTTTCCGGAGAGCTTGATCCGACCGATCGGACCGATCCCGGCGGCGGTGATGTTGGTGATCGCCTCGGCCACCGCCATCCGCCCCGAAGCCGGCGCGTCGATCAGGGCGAGCGGGGTGCGCTCGCCCATGGCCACGGCCGAGCCGTGGTGCCCCCGGAAGGAATGGGCCGTGAGGGCCACGTCGCTGATCGGGACCTGGTACGGGCCGACCATCTGATCCCGGGCCACCAGGCCGGTGACCGTGCGGTCGGCGATGGTGATGAGGAAGGTCTTGGCAGCCACCGCGGGAAAGCGAAGCACCCGGTCCACGGCCTCGGCCGGGGAAACCCCGGCCAGGTCGAGCGGGGCCGGCAAGGTTCGCTGTCGCGTCACCTCGCGCTGCATCCGCGGAGGCCGGCCGAGGATCACCCTCAGGTCGAGCCGGTCGATCGGAGCGTTGTCGAAGAGATCGTCGTGCAGGGTGAGGAGCCCGTCGCCGGTCACCTCGCCGATGACCGCGTAGAGGCAGCGCTCCCGCTCGGCCAGGGCCGCGAAGGCCGGCAGATCGTCCCGGCCGATCACCAGCACGTACCGCTCCTGGGCCTCGTTGCACCAGAGCTGCATCGGGCTCATGCCCGGATCGTCGTTGTGCACGGCCCTGAGCTCGAAGCGGGCCCCGACCTCGTGCACCAGCTCCGGACAGCCGTTGGACAGTCCGCCCGCGCCCAGGTCGTGGATGCTGAGGATCGGGTTGGCCGCGCCCAGGGCCAGGCACCGGTTGATCAACTCCTGGCAGCGGCGCTGCATCTCCGGGTTGTCCCGCTGCACCGAGGCGTAGTCCAAGTCCTCCTCGCTGCTACCCGCCTCCATGCTCGAGGCGGTGCCGCCGCCCAGCCCGATGAGCAGGGCCGGCCCGCCGATCTGGACGACGTAATCCCCGGGCCGGGGGGGCTGCTTCTCGACGTGCTCGGCGTCGATCAGCCCCACTCCGCCGGCCACCATGATCGGCTTGTGGTACCCCCGGTATCGGCCCGCGGCCAGCTCCTCGGTGGTGCGGAAGAGACCGCAGAGGTTCGGTCGGCCGAACTCGTTCCCGAAGCCGGCCCCGCCCAACGGCCCCTCGGTCATGATCGCCAACGGGGTGGCCAGGCGGGAGGGGAACTCGGCGAAGGCGCGCTCCCACGGCTGGAGGAAGCCGGGCAGACGCAGGTGCGAGGTGAAGAAGGCGGTCAGCCCGGCCTGGGACTGGCCGCCAATGCCGGCCGCCCCCTCGTCGCGGATCTCGCCGCCGACCCCGGTCGAGGCCCCGGGGTACGGGGAGATGGCGGTCGGGTGGTTGTGGGTCTCGACCTTGATGAGGATATGGGCCAGCTTGTCCTGGTACTCGTAGCGGAAGTCCGGCCCGGCGGGCCGGAAGACCTGCGAGCGAAACCCTTCGATGATCCCGGCGTTGTCCTCGTACGCCTTGACGCACCCCTCGGGGTGGACGGCGTGGGTGTGGCGGATCATCTCGAAGAGGGTGCGCTCCTGGGGCGCGCCGTCGATCGTCCAGCGGGCGTTGAAGATCTTGTGGCGGCAGTGCTCCGAGTTGACCACGGCGAACATCATCAGCTCGACGTCGGTGGGATCACGGTCCAGCTCGGCAAAGACCCGGACGAAGTAGTCGATCTCCTCGGCCGAGAGGGCCAGCCCGAGCGACCGGTTGGCCTCCTCCAGGGCCGCTCGGCCGCGCGCCTTGAGCGGGAGCCGCTCCAGCGGTCGGGGCGCCACCTCCTGGAAGAGGACCTCGGGGTCGGTCACCACGGCCTCGGTCATACGGTCGTGGAGGAGGGGGAAGACCGGCCGCAGCTCGTCGCGGGAGAGCCGGTCGCCGGCGAACTGATAGCAGACCCCGCGCTCGACCCGCGACACGGCCTCGACCCCGCAGTGGCGAAGGATGTCGGTGGCCTTGCTCGACCAGGGCGAGATCGTCCCCGGTCGGGGACAGACCAGCACCTGCAGTGGTCCGCCCAGGGCCAGCGATCCCCGGGCGGCCAGGATCGCCGCCAGCCGCTCCTCCTCGGCAGGAGCAAGCGGCCGCGTCGGCCGCGCGAGGTAGAAGTGAATGGCCCGCAGACCGGTCAGGCGCGGAACCTTGCCGCGGCATTGCTCCAGCAGGGGAAGGAGCCGGAACTCGGAGAGCGCCTCGGAACCCTGGTACGCGATGAGCATGGAAGCCTGCCGGAATGGGGGGGTGGATCGACGAGGAGAATGTAGCGGTTGGGTCAGACCCCCTCAAGCCGCGCCTTTGCCCTCCCCCGGGGCGTCCGTATCTTAATGACCCCGGCGAACGAGCCGGGTGACCGGACCCGCGGCCGTCGGGTCAAGCCAGCAGGGTACGCGGATGCTCTTCGACCCCCGCAACGCCAGCGCCGAGTACATCGACGAGCTCTACGAGCAGTTCCGCACCCGTCCAGACTCCCTCGATCCCCAGTGGGTGGCCTTCTTCCGCGGCTTCGAGTTCGGGTACCAGCGCTCCGGCGAGGAACAGGCCCGGGCCGCCGGTCCCGCACGAGCTGACAAGGGGGTCCACGGGCTGGTGCAGGCCTACCGGCAGCTCGGGCACTTCACCGCCCGGCTCGATCCGCTGGGCCACCACCGCGACCACCTGCCCCTGCTCGATCCGGCCGAATACGGCCTGGACGAGGACGACCTCGACCGGCTCGTCGGCACCGGCGGCTTCCTCGGCCCTACCGACGGCACCCTGCGCGGCCTGCTGGCGGCTCTTCGCACCACCTACTGCGGCTCGCTGGGCGTCGAGTACCTCTCGATCGCCGACAAGGCCCAGCGCGACTGGCTGCAGCAGCGGATCGAGCCGGCCCTGAACCGGACGGACGAGGAGGAGGAGGACGGTCGCCGCATCCTGGCCCGGCTGGTCGAGGCCGAGGAGCTCGAGCAGTTCCTCCACACCCGCTACGTCGGCCAGAAGCGGTTCTCCCTCGAAGGGGCCGAGGCCCTCGTCCCCCTGGTCGACGCGGTGGTGGTCGTCGGCGCCGACCTCGACGTGGAGGAGCTGGTCATCGGCATGGCCCACCGGGGCCGGCTCAACGTGCTGGCCCACCTGCTCCACAAGCCGTACGAGATGATCCTCAGCGAGTTCGAGGGGGCCCTGCAGGCCGAGCGGGCCGACACCGAGGGGGACGTCAAGTACCACATGGGGTACTCCCACGACGTGGTCACCGAGAGCGGCCGCAAGGTCCATCTCTCGCTGAGCTCCAATCCCAGTCACCTCGAGCTGGTCGACCCGGTGATCGAGGGGACGGTCTACGCCAAGCAATCCTACCTGCGTGACCGCGAGCGCCGGCGGGTGGTACCGCTGCTGATCCACGGCGAGGCCGCCTTTGCCGGCCAGGGGATCGTCACCGAGACCCTGAACCTGTCCCAGCTCGACGGGTACCACACCGGCGGCACGGTCCACGTCATCATCAACAACCAGCTCGGGTACACCGCCACCCCGGACGAGACCCGCTTCACCCCGTACCCCACCGACGTGGCCCGCCAGATGCAGGCGCCGGTCTTTCACGTCAACGCCGACGACCCCGAGGCCGTGGTGCGGGCCGCCCGTCTGGCGATCGCCTTCCGGCAGACCTTCAAGCGGGACGTGCTCATCGACCTGTGGTGCTATCGCCGGTACGGTCACAACGAGGCCGACGACCCCACCCTCACCCAGCCGCTGATGTACCGCGAGATCGAGCAGCATCCGACCGTGACCCGGCTCTACGCCGCGAGACTGGCCGACGAAGGCCGCGTCAGCGCGGAGGACTACGAGGATCTGAAGGTGCGGGTGCGGGCCCGGCTCGACGAGGCCCAGGAGATCGCCCGCCGGCTGCAGGTGGCCCCGCGCGCTCCGGTCTTCGGCGGGGTCTGGCAGGGGCTCACCTGGGCCGGTGAGGATTGGAGCGCCCACACCGCGGTCGACCACCGGATGCTGGAGCGCGTGGCGTCGCGGGCCACCGCCGTACCGGAGGGGTTCACCCTGCATCGCACCGTCGAGCGGCTGGTGCGCGCCCGGCACGAGATGGTCGCCGGCCAGCGGGGGGTCGACTGGGGGTGCGCCGAGATGCTCGCCTTCGGCACCCTCCTCCTCGAGGGGCTGGCCGTGCGGCTGGCCGGTCAGGACAGCCAGCGCGGGACCTTCGCCCATCGGCACGCGGTCTGGCACGACGTGAACACCGGCGCCCGGCACGTGCCCCTGGCCCACCTGGCGCGCGACCAGGCCGAGTTCACGGTCTACAACACCATGCTCTCCGAGCTGGCGGTCCTGGGGTTCGAATACGGGGCGAGCACCACCGATCCCCAGCGCCTGGTGCTCTGGGAGGCCCAGTTCGGCGACTTCGTCAACGGCGCCCAGATGATCGTCGACCAGTTCCTGGTCAGCGGCGAGGCCAAGTGGCAGCGGATGTGCGGTCTGGTCCTCCTCCTCCCCCACGCCTATGAGGGGATGGGACCGGAGCACTCCAGCGGCCGGCTGGAGCGCTTCCTGCAGTTGTGCGCCAAGGGGAACCTGCAGGTGGCCTCACCCACCACCCCGGCCCAGCTCTTCCACGTGCTGCGCCGGCAGATGCACCGCAACTTCCGCAAACCCCTGGTCCTGATGACCCCCAAGAGCCTCCTGCGCCACAAGCTGTGCGTCTCGCCGATCGAGGAGTTCTCCGGAGGGGCGTTCCGGCCGGTGCTGGCCGACGACGACCCCGGCCTGCCCGAGGAGACCCGTCGCCTCCTCCTCTGCTCGGGGAAGATCTACTACGAGATCCTCGAGGCCCGGCAGCAGGCCGGTCGCGCGGACGTGGCCCTGGCCCGCGTGGAGCAGCTCTACCCCTTCCCGCGGCGCGAGCTGGAGGAGCTGCTGGGCCGGTACCCGCGGCTGGAAGAGGTCTTCTGGGTTCAGGAGGAATCGCAGAACATGGGTGCCTGGACCTTTGTCCGCCCGCTGCTCGAGGAGCTGGTCCCGGTGGAGTGCAACCTGGGGTACGTGGGCCGGGACGAGGCCGCGAGTCCGGCCACCGGCTCGCACCACGTGCACCAGGCCGAACAGCGGGAGATCTTGTCCCGGGCCCTGGCCGTGTCCCCTCCCGAGGTGCCGCTGGCTGCCGGGCACCGCCTGGGGTCGCGTCCGGGAGCCCGGGCCATCGAACACGTTGTGGCGGCGGGTCCGGCCACGGCGAAGGAGTGAGCAGATGGCCGTCGAGGTGCAGATCCCGGGGATGGGCGAGTCGATCACCGAGGTGATACTGCTGGAGTGGCTGAAGGCCGAGGGGGAGTATACGTCCCGGGACGAGCCGCTCTGCGTCCTGGAGACCGACAAGGCCAACGTCGACCTGCCGGCGCCAACGGCCGGCGTCGTCCGGCAGCTCAAGGCGGTCGGCGACACCCTGACCGTGGGCGAGGTCATCGCCCGGATCGAGGAAGGAGCCGCTCCAGCCGCGCCAACACCCACGACCCCGGCCACGGCAGCGGAGCCAGAAGCGACGCCGGCGATT
>JBAZUN010000249.1:8316-8623 GCA_041661365.1 Candidatus Latescibacterota bacterium | reverse complement strand
GACCAGCGCTTTGTCCGGGGTCGAGCACGCCCTGTGGGACCTGGCCGGCAAGGCCGCCGGGATGCCGGTCTACCAGCTTCTAGGCGGACCGACCCGCGACCGGATCCGGTTCTACAAGGGGACCGGCGGCGGCACCCCCGAGGCCGCGGCTCAGGCCGTGCGGCAGCGGCTGGCCGAGGGGTTCACCGCGATCAAGACCGGGGTGGCCGGGGGCCGGGCCGCGCGGATCGTCGAGAGCCTGGCCTTCGTCGACCGGGCGGCCGAGATCTTCGCCGCCATGCGCCAGGCCGGCGGCAAGGAGCTGGAC
>JBAZUN010000249.1:0-8275 GCA_041661365.1 Candidatus Latescibacterota bacterium | reverse complement strand
GTCCCTCCTCATCAAGGCGCTCGAGCCGTACCAGCCGATGTTCGTCGAGGAGCCGATCCAGTGCCAGGACGTCGAGGGGATGGCCCAGCTCGCCCGCAAGACCCACATCCCGATCGCCACCGGCGAGCGGATCTTCACCAAGTGGGGGTTCCGCGAGGTGTTGGAGAAGCGGGCCGCCACCATCCTCCAGCCCGACCTGTCCCATGCCGGCGGGATCTTCGAGTGTCGCCTGATCGCCGGCATGGCCGAGAGCTACTACGCCGCGGTGGCGCCGCACTGTCCGCTGGGGCCGATCTCCCTGGCCGCCGGGATCCAGCTCGACGCGGCCATCCCCAACTTCCTGGCCCAGGAGCACACCGGCTTCGGCGAGGAATACCTCAAGCAGCCGTTCGTCTTCCGCGATGGGTACGTGGAGTTGCCCACTGGTCCGGGGCTGGGGATCGAGCTGGACGACGACAAGATGGAGCGGATGATCGACCACGACTGGCGGAACCCGGAGACCTATGACCCGGACGACGGGTCGGTGGTCGACTGGTAGGGTGTCGGTCCTCGAGGTGGCCCGGCGCCTGGGGGTGGAGCCGGCCCGCTGTCAGGTCTTCGAGGACGGCGAGCTGGGCCTGGAGGCGGCCCGCCGGGCCGGGATGATGGTCACCGACGTCCGTCCGTACCTGTGAATGGAGGTGAGATGACAGAGCAGAACTCCTTGCGGGTGAGGTTGTTCGGGTATGGTGCTCCGTATCAGGTGCGGTTCGACCAGACCGGGACGGTGGTGCCGCTGGTCACCACGGCCGAGGCCGAGGCCGCGGCTCTGGTCCTGGAGTTGACCGCGCTGACCGGACGGTCGGCTGGGCTGGCCAGTACCGAGCCGGGGGGTTGGGCCCTGTCCATGCCGTTCGGCCGTTGCGGGGTGGCCGGGCTGCCGCGCGAGTACCTGATCCCCTGGCATTGCCGGGAGGCGTATCTCGACCTCCTCGATCCCGACGGGTACCGCTCCGTACCCCTGTCCGAGGGGGCCGTGGTCCAGGTCGTGCCGGGTAGGGTGATCCGCTTCCGGGGAAGGCCCCGGCCGGGCCGCCGGGTCCTGGTATCGTTCCAGACCGAGGACCGGACCCCGCTCCTCGGCAACGCCGCGCCCTTCACCCTCGACGGCCAGGTCCCCGAGGCGTACAACGAGCGCCTGGTCCGATGCCACGGGGCCTTTGCCGCAATGCGCCGGTTGGCCGAGACCGATCCGCCGGCCTATCGCCGGACCCTGGAGGGGTTCTTCTCGGCCATGGCTGCACGGCTGGCGGGGAACCCCGAGGTGGCCCGCACCCAGGCCGAGGCCCGCGAGCAGGGAACCTATCTCGATCAGGATCAGCTCCCGCTGTTCGGTCGTCAGCGCAACCTGCTCACCGAGAGCGTGATCCAGCGCCTGGCCCAGCAGGAGGAAGGGCTCTTCCGGTTCCCGGGGATGTTCGGCGCGGTCGCCTCCCTGGGGAAGCTGATCGACTGATCCACCCCCGAACGATTCGGCTTCCCGAGGTTGGTGACCGGGGCAAAGCCGCTGGAATGGGAAACGAGGGATCATGCAATACGTGCAGTTGGGAAGGACCGGGGTCCGGGTCTCCCGCATCTGTCTGGGCACGGCCTTCAGGGCCCGCCTCGACGAGCAGACCTGCGGTCGGGTGATCGGACGGGCCTTGGAGCTGGGGTGCAACTTCATCGACTGCGCCAACAGCTACGGTCCAGGCCGGTCCGAGGAGATCGTCGGCCGGGCGATCCGGGGGAAGCGGGATGACCTGTTCGTGGCGACCAAGGTCTGCTCGGCGATCGGACCAGGCCCCAACGACCACGGGCTGTCGCGGTACCATGTCCTGCGCGAGGTGGAGCGGAGCCTCACCCGGCTCGGCACCGACCGGATCGACCTCTACTACCTGCACATCTTCGATCCCCAAACCCCGCGCGAGGAGACCCTCAGGGCCATGGAGGACGCGGTGCGCCAGGGGAAGGTTCGCTACCTCGGCGCCTCGAACTACCCGGCCTGGGAGGTGGCCGATCTGGTCTGGACCGCCCGAGCGCGGGGCTGGGATCCGATCTGCTGTCTGCAGGACCAGTACAACCTGCTGCACCGGAGGCATGTAGAGACGCAGATAGTACCGGTTTGTGAGGCATATAACCTGACCATGGTGACCTACAGCGCCCTGGCCGTCGGTCTGCTGACCGGGCACCACCGCCGCGGTCAGGCGCCCCCGGCCGGGTCGGCCTGGACCCCGGATCGGCTGGAACAGGCCTTGTCCCCCCAGGGAGACGCGGTGGTGGCAGAGGTCGTCGCCATCGCCCGGGAACGGGGGTGCACCCCCTCGCAGGTGGCCCTGGCCTGGCTCCTCGGGCGCCCCTGCCTGACCGCGCCGATCATCGGGCCTGACCTGCCCGAGCAGGTCGACGAGGCCTTTGCCGCGCTGGAGGTGGCCTTGGAGTCCTCGGAGCAGGTTCGGCTCGATGCGGTCTCGCGATGGAGCGATCCACCGGAGTACCTGTGATCGCTGGTCTTCGCACCACACCGGCATGGCTCCCCGGCGTCGAGTCGACACCTGGAAAAGCCCGACCTGACGAACCGGGCCGTGCCGCCGAAAGGGCTTGCCGTGGCTGATCCCGCGCCCGACCCACTACCGGACCAGCCCCGCGTGTCGCTGCTGAGGCATGTGGTGCGCTCGGTGATCCTCGGGGTAGTCATCGGTTTGGGGCTCGTGGTCGCCCTGAGATTCACCTCGGAGGGGGCAGACCTGCCGCTGGCCATCGGCCTCATGGTGGTCGTGGTGGGTGGCCTGGCCGTCCGCCGCTGGCTTTCCTTCCGGCGGGAGCGCAGATCTTGAGATATTGTTATTTCATTGGACAGCAAAACGATAAAGGAGAGATCTGATGTATCGAATCGGTGAGCGGGAGATCGAGCGGCTGCGCCGGGTGTTCGAGAGCGGGAAGATCTTCCGCTACGACCACGGCGAGTGCGATCGGTTCGAGCGCGACTGGGCCAGGCATACCGGCACCCAGTATTGCCGCATGACCCGCAGCGGCACCTCGGCCCTGTACACCGCCCTGGTCGGCCTGGGGGTCGGCCCCGGGGACCAGGTCATCGTGCCGTCCTACACCTACATGGCCACGGCCCTGGCCGTGCTCTCTGCCGGGGCCATCCCGGTGGTAGCCGACGTGGACGAGTCTCTCACCCTGTCGCCCGCCGATGTCGAGCGCCGGATCACCGAGTACACCCGGGCGGTGATCCCGGTCCACATGGTCGGTCTGCCGTGCGACATGAAACGGATCATGAAGCTCGCTCGTCGACATAAACTTCTCGTGCTCGAGGACGCCTGCCAGGCCGTGGGCGGCGGGTACGAGGGGAAGGCCCTGGGCGGGATCGGCGACGCCGGCGGGTTCAGCTTCAACTTCTTCAAGAACATGACCTGCGGCGAGGGCGGGGCCTTTGTCACCAGCGACGAGCTGGTCCTCCAGCGTGGCTCGGTGGCGGTCGACTGCTGCTCCTTCTACTGGAACCCCGAGGAGCGGCGCGAGGAGCTGCAGTTCGCCGGCCACAACTACCGCGGCTCCGAGGTCGAGGGCGCGATCCTCAACGTCCAGCTCACCCGGATCGACGGGATGCTGGCCACCATGCGCCGCCACAAGAAGGAGCTGCTCGAGGTCGGGCTCGACCGCGGCCTGCGCTCGATCCGGAACAACAGCCTCGACTACGAGTGCGGCACCCATCTCGGCTTCCTCTTCCCTTCGGAGGCCAAGGCCCGAGCCTTCTCCCAGGGATTACGGGACCAGGGGGTCGGCTCCTTCCTGCCGATGGACACCGGCCGCCACGTCTATACCCGGTGGGATCCGATCATGCGGTACCAGGGCGCTCATCACCCGGCCCTCGACCCCTTCAAGATCCCGGCCAACCGCAAGGCCCGGGTCAAGTATTCCCCGGAGATGTGCCAGGCCTCCCTCGAGATCCTCAATCGCAGTGTCCTGATCTCGATGCATCCCAACAACAACCGGACCAGGCTTCGTCAGATGGCGAAGGCCATTCAGGCTGCTGCGTCCGCATGATGGAGGTCATCGGGGGGAGATTGAGGGGGAGGTATGGACGATTGGATCACCTTGCCGGGCGCGCCCTGCTCTGCCTGGTCGGCGGTCTGCTGGCGGTCAGCCTGGGAACCCCCGGGCCGGCAGCGGCCGGCTGGCCGTCGCGAGGCGTTGACCCAGACCTGCCGGCGCACCTGAGCTACGAGGGCGGGTTCGTCGACCTGGGGGAGACCCGGCTCTTCTACCGTCGTACCGGAGACGGACCGGTGAACCTGCTCTGCCTCCCCGGCGGTCCCGGCGGCGCCTTCCGGGGGGACGAGGCCGAGTGGCTGCGCCTGGGCGACCTGGCCACGGTCTACCTCCTCGACCTGCGCGGCACCGGGTTTTCGGACCGGCTGACCGAGGTCGGCAAGGGCTCGCTCGAGCAGGACGTCGAGGACCTGGAGGCAGTCCGCCAAGCCCTCGGGCTCCGCTCCCTGAGCCTCTACGGCCATTCCTATGGGGCCACCCTGGCCCTGTTCTACACCCTCAAGTACGGGGAGGCGGTCGACCGGTTGGTCCTGGCCGGGTACCTGGTGCAGGACACCACCGCGGTTACCGGGGGAGCCAGGGACGAGGTGGCCGCCATGGTGCGGCTCCTCGAGGAGCGGGAGAACCGCCTACTCGAGCGGTACCCCGAGTTGCAGCAGCAGATCGGGAAGATCCTCTCCGGCGGTCCGGGGGAGGAGCGTCAAGTCGCCTTCGAGGCCATCGCCCGCGATCCCCGGTTGCGCGGCTTTGTCGGCGAGCTGATGATCCTGACCGAATACCGGAACAGCCCGGCCCAACAGCGGCCCAGGCTCGACCGTCTCGGGGTCCATCCGCTGGCTACCCAGATGAGCCTCGAGGTCCTCCTGGCCCACCTCGCCAACGGCTCCCGTGACCCGTCCGACGAGGAGTTGACCGCGGTGGGCCGGTTGGGTAGGCCGACCCTGATCGTGACCGGCCGGGAGAGCGGCGGGGGGATGGAGGTGGTCTCCTCGACCCGGCTGCAGGGGCTCCTTCCCGGGTCGCGGCTGCTGGTCCTGGAGCACAGCGGCCACGGGATCGAGTCGCGGGATCAGGACCACTTCCTCAAGGCGATGCGGCGGTTCCTGGAGGGGAAGGACGATGAAGGACGATAGTTCCCGGGCAGCGAGGCGGACCGCTCGGGCCGCGGCCATCGCCGCTGCCGGCGGTCTGGAGCCGGCCCTGGCCTCCGGAGCCCTGGCCCGGCGGCTCGACCTTACCCTGGCCGAGGCCCTGGTCCTGGGCCTGATCCGGCAGGGGGTGCGCACCTTCCTGACCGTGCTCGGCCACGGCTCCACCGAGGTCGGCGAGGTGCTGCGGGTCTATCAGGGTGCCGGCCTGGTGCGGACCTGTGGGCTGCGCAGCGAGATCGAGGCTTCCCACGCGGCAGCGGCCCTGCGCTGGGTCACCGGGGAGCGGGCCGCGGTGGTGACCTCGATCGGCCCGGGCGCCTTGCAGGCCCTGGCCGCGGCTTTAGTCCCGGCCTCGGACGGCCTGGGGGTCTGGTACCTTTTGGGCGACGAGACCACCGAGGACGAGGGGCCGAACATGCAGCAGATCCCTGCGGCCGGGCAGGGCGCCTTCCTCCGCCTCTTCGGTACCCTCGGCTCGGCCTACTCCCTGCACACCCCTCTGGCCCTGGCCGCGGCTTTACGGCAGGGGATGAACACCGTGGACCACCCCCATCGTCCCGGTCCCTTCTTCCTCCTCCTGCCGCTGAACACCCAGCCGGCCGCGTTGCCCGGGTACAACCTGGACGAGCTGCCCTGCGGACCGCCCCCCCCGTTGGGACCGGCGGCCGACCGCGGTGCGTACGCCGAGGCGGCCCGGCTCCTCCTGCAGGCGCGGCGGGTGGTGGTCAAGGTCGGGGGCGGGGCCCGGGGTGCCGGTCCAGAGCTGCGACAACTGCTCGACCTGGTCGACGGGGTGGCGGTGACCAGCCCTTTGGTCTCGGGGGTCATCCCGTACGGCCATCCGCGGAACATGACGGTCGGCGGCTCCAAGGGCTCCCTGTGCGGGAACTTTGCCATGGAGCAGGCCGACCTGCTGCTGGCGGTCGGCACCCGCTTCGTCTGCCAGTCCGACTGCTCGCGGACCGGGTACCCGCGGGTCAGGGTGGTGGTCAACGTCAACAGCGATCCAGAGGCCGCCACCCACTACGGCCGTACCCTGGCCCTGGTCGGCGACGCGGCCTCGACCCTGCGGTTGCTGAACCGGGCCCTGCGTCGGCAGGGAGCGAAGGCTCCGACCTCGATCTCGGCCTGGTTGCGGGCCTGCACCGCGAAGAAACGGGCCTGGGAGCGGTTCAAGGAGGTCCGGTACCGCTGCCCGGTCCTGCCCGATCCGGTCTGGGGCCGCGAGGTCCTTACCCAGCCCGCGGCCATCCGCATTGCAGTCCAATGGGCGCGCCGGCACCGCGCCGTCTGCTTCTTCGACGCCGGCGACGTCCAGGCCAACGGGTTCCAGATCGTCGAGGACGACCGGCTCGGGCAGACCTTCACCGAGACCGGGGCGAGCTACATGGGGTTCGCGGTCTCCGCCCTCCTGGCCACGGCCCTGGCCTCGCGGCCGTTCTACGGCCTGGCCCTGACCGGCGACGGCTCCTTCACCATGAACCCCCAGGTCCTCATCGACGGGGTGCAGCACGGGGCCCGCGGCTGCATCCTGGTCCTCGACAACCGCCGGATGGGGGCGATCACCGGCCTGCAGTTGGCCCAGTACGGCCACGAGCACGCCACCGGTGATTCGGTGGCCGTGGACTACGTCGCCTGGGCCCGTTCGGTGACCGGCGTGGCCGCCTTCAGCGGCGGCTTCGATCCCGAAAGCCTGCAAGGAGCCCTGGACCAAGCTGCTGGTCATCCGGGTCTCTCCCTGGTCCACGTGCCGGTCTACTTCGGCCCGGACGAGCTGGGCGGGATGGGGGTCTTCGGCCGGTGGAACGTGGGGAGTTGGTGCACCGCCACCCAGGCCCTCCGCCATGAGATCGGACTTTAGCATGGCCGTGAAACGATCTCAGGAGCGCCTCAAGGTAGGGCTGGTCGGTCTCGGCCTGGCCGCCACCCCGCATTTTCGGGGATACGCCGGTCACCCCCAGGCCGAGGTGGTGGCGGTCTGCGACCTCGACGAGGTTCGGGCCCGTGCCTTTGCCCAGGAGCACGACATCCCCCAGGTCTTCACCTCTTTTGACGAGATGCTGGCCCAGGGAGGGGTGGACGTGGTCGACCTCGCCACCCCGACCCACCTACACGCGGCCATGACCCGCCAGGCTGCCGAGGCCGGGAAGCACGTCCACTGCGAGAAGCCGTTCTGCCGGTCAATGGCCGAGGGGATGGCCGCGGTGGCCGCGGCCCGGAGCCACGGGGTCAAGCTGGTCGTCGGCGAGACCTACGTTTTTCTCACCTCCCACCAACGAGCCCGTCAGTTAATTGCCAATAATGAGATCGGCCGGCCCCTGCAGATCCGCCAGCGGCACGGGGCCTGGCTGGAGCGTCCGGTCCCGCGGATCTACACCGGCCCGGCCGACCGCACCTGGCGGGTTGACCCGGAGCGGTCCGGCGGCGGGGACTATCCCTGGATCTTCGACCACGCGGTGCACTTCTTCGCCGCGGCCGAGTACTTCGCCCTGGACGCGCGGATCGACGAGGTCTACGCGGTGCGGGCCGAGGGCCGCGGCAGCATGGCCCCAGCCGGCGCGGTCCACGACCCGTACGCCGCGGCCGCAATCGACATCCCGATCATCACCTGGCGGTACGACGACCGCGAGCGCCAGGGGATCTGGATGCGGGCCGAGCGGCTCAACGGGAAGTACGACTACATGCGCGGCTTCAGCACCTCGATCATGGGGGAGAAGGGGATGATCGAGGTTCTCGGCGAGGGCGGCCACAACCTGCACTGGGACGGTCGGCGGCAACACCTGGTGCTGCACCGCCAGGGGAAGGAGCCGGCCTGCTTCCGCTTCGAGGAAGGCGGGGACGACGTCTGGGAGTCGGAGATCTCCTACTACAGCCAGGGGCACGCCAACCAGGTCCGCCACCTGCTCGACTGCATCCTCGAGGGCCGCGAGCCGAGGTACGGGGGTGAGGACGGGGTACGGGCCGTGCGCTGCACCCTGGCCGCGATCCGCTCGGCCCGCGAGGCCAGGCCGGTCCGGGTCGACGAGATCGATCCCGACTACACCGCT
>JBAZUN010000248.1:0-8641 GCA_041661365.1 Candidatus Latescibacterota bacterium | reverse complement strand
GACGGGCTCTGGCGTCGTGTGCCGGATCGCTCTCGATCCGGCCACGTCCCTGTGCTCGCTCGCTTGCCGCATCTCCCCTCGATGCGGCGTCGTTCGCGCGCCTAGCCAGACCCGGTCAGTCCTCGGCCTCGCCAAGCAAAGCGGCTTTCTCGACGGGCTGCTGAAGCCGCCGCGAACCGCACCGTCGAGGTCCGCGGGTTCGACCCCTGGCCCGGATCATCAACGGAAGAGCCTTGAAAGGAGTCTCGATCATGGGTACCGCCAATCTCCCAGCCCTGCTCGACGCGGCCTCGGCTCAGGTGGCGCATCAGGTGGAGCGACTCGACGCCGAGCTGCGCTTCGCCGAGGAGCTGTGCGGGCTGCATCCGGCCCAGGCAACGGCCTGGCGGCCGTTGCTGGACCAGGCCCGCGAGATCCTGGCCGCCGAGCTGCGGCAGGGTCGGGTGGAAGGGGTGCCCGCGGCCCTGGCCGAGGCCGAGAAGGTGCTGGCTCCGGTGGCCAAGGTGGCCAAGACCTACACCGTGCACTGCGCCGGCCACGCCCACATCGACATGAACTGGATGTGGTCCTGGCCCGAGACCGTGGCGGTGACGATCGACACCTTCCTCACCGTGCTCCGCCTGATGGAGGAGTACCCCCAGTTCCACTTCTCGCAGAGCCAGGCCAGCACCTACGCCATCGTCGAACAGCACCGGCCGGACCTGCTGCGGCGGATCGCCCGGCGGGTCAAGGAGGGGCGCTGGGAGGTCACCGCCAGCCACTGGGTCGAGGGGGACAAGAACCTGGCCAGCGGCGAGAGCCTCTGCCGTCACCTCCTCTACACGCGCCAGTACATGCGCCGCCTCTTCGGGCTGGACCCCGAGGAGGTGCCGATCGACTGGTCGCCGGATACCTTCGGCCACGCCGCTACCGTGCCCTCGTACCTGGTTCGCGGCGGGGTCAAGTACCTCTACATGCACCGGCCCGGAGGCCTAGGTCCCCAGCGGCCCTGGCTGTTCTGGTGGCAGGCTCCGGACGGGTCGCGGGTCTTGGTCCGCAACGACTCCAAGTCCCGCATGGCCTACAACGGCCGGGTGGCCGCCGAGGTGCTCCTCCGTGATCTGGGCCTGTTCGCCCGCGAGACCGGCCTGCGCGACCACCTCTTCATCTTCGGGGTGGGCGACCACGGCGGTGGCCCGACCCGGCGCGACCTGCACCAGGCCCTGGAGATGGATACCTGGCCGGTCTTCGCCAACGTCCGGTTCGCCACGGTGAAGGGGTATATGGAAACGGTCGAGCCGCAAGCCGCCGGGCTCCCGGTGCTCGACTGCGAGCTGAACTTCGAGTTCGCCGGCTGCTACACCACCCAGACCCTGATCAAGCGCGACAACCGCTTCGGCGAGAGCCGCCTGGTCGAGGCCGAGGCCGCCGCGGCCCTGGCCTGGGCCGGTCTGGGCCTCGGGTACCCGGCCGCCGACCTGCGGCAGGGGTGGCAGGAGGTGCTCTTCAGCCACTTCCACGACATCCTTCCCGGCTCCGGGGTGCGCGACACCCGGGCCTACACCCATGGGCTGTACCAGGAGGCGGTGGCGATGACCGCCCAGGTCGAGACCCGGGCCCTGCGGGAGCTGGCCGCGCGGATCGAGACCGGCGACCCGGCGGCCGCGAGCTGGAGCGAGCCGCCCTCGTCCCGCCTGTCAAACTCGGTCGGTGCCGGGGTCGGCTTCCGCTCGGTGGACGGGGCCCTGGCCCAGTCCGACCAGAGCGCGGGGAGCGGTCCGCGGCCGTTCGTCCTCTTCAACCCCACGGCCGTCGATCGGGAGGAGGTGGTCCAGGCCACGATCTGGGCCACCGGTCTGGAGGGGGCCCGTCCGCTCCGCAACCGGAGCTTCGCGGTGCAGGGACCGGACGGCGGGTCGATCCCGGCCCAGCTCGTCGAGGCCGGAGGCTTCTGGGGCCACGAGTTCGCCGTGCTGGCCTTCCCGGCCCGCGTCCCCGGCCTGGGATACGCCCGGTACGTGGTCGAGGAGAGCGAGGAGCCCGGCGCGGTGCCGAGCGGCGTCTGGCAGACCGGCAAGGTCCACCATTGCCCGTATTCCCAGTGGGAGCGCAGCCCCGAGGGGCTGGAGAGCGACCTGCTCAGCGTGGAGATCAACCCGGTGACCGGCGGCATCCTGCGCCTGGTCGACAAGCGCGGCGGCGGCCAGCTCGTCGGTCCGGAGCAGCAGGCCCCGGCCCTTGAGTACGTGGTGGAGCGGCCCCACGGCATGACCGCCTGGCTGGTCGGGCACCAGGGCGCGCCGGCCGAGTATCCCGAGGTGACCGCCCTGCGCCGCGCCCAGGCCGGCCCGCACGTCGCCACCGTCGAGGTCGACCTGAAGATCCACGAATCGGAGTTCACCCTGACCTACGAGCTACGCGCCGGTGACCCGCGGCTCCATCTCGGCCTCAAGGGGACCTGGTTCCAGCGCGGCACCCCGCAGACCGGGATCCCGGTCCTCAGTTTCGTCTTGCCGCTGGCCGTCACCGGGGCCAAGGCCCGGTACGAGATCCCCTTCGGCGCCGTTGACCGGGAGCTGAACCACCGGGAGGAGGTGCCGGCCCTGCGCTGGGCCCAGGTCATTGGCCGGCTCGGGGAGGAGACCGCCGGATGCCTCCTCCTCAACGACTGCAAGCACGGGCACTCGCTGGAGGAGAACACCCTGCGACTCACCCTGATCCGCAGCAGCTACGACCCGGACATCCTGCCCGAGATCGGCCAGCACGAGGTGCACCTGGCCGTCTTTCCCTTCAGCGGCGACCTGGCCGTGACCGACGCCATCCAGCAGGGCCAGCTCTTCAACCACGCGGTGCGGGTGGTCAGCACCGATCTTCACCCGGGGGATCTGCCTGCTCAGAGCCAACTGGTCCGGGTGCGGCCCGAGGGGGTCCTCCTCAGCGGTATCAAGAAGTCAGAGGAAGGGGACCTGCTGGTGCTGCGGCTGTTCAATCCCACGAGCCGCAAGGCCACGGCGCGGATCGAGTGCGATCCGGCCCTGCTCGGCAAGGTCGTCGAGGTGACCGAGCTCGATCTCCTCGAGCGGCCCCTGCCTCGCTCCGGCGCGCGGCTCGACGGCGGGCGGGCCGTGCTCGGGGTGCCGGCACGGGGGATCGCCACGGTCGGGATCAAGCTGCGCAAGGCCTGAGTCTAGCAGCCCGGGCGCCGACTGCCGGGGCTGGCATCGCCCCGGCATCGGCGACGGCTCGCCGGAACCCGCCGGTCAGGCCGGTCGTCCAGTAGGGGAAGGATACAGACCGGTCAGCGGCAGATCTGACCGGACAGGGAACGCGGCAGCAGGAGGCACCAGCATGGCTCAGGACAGCGGTATCCAAGGCGCGGTGGTCGGGATCTTCGGCGACGAATACCGCATCGCCACCGAGGCCGACGCGACCGAGGTGCAGCGCGTCGCGCGGCTGGTCGACGCCAAGATGCGGGAGGTGGCGGCCCGGTCCGGCCGCATCCCCAAGACCAGCGTGGCGGTCCTGGCGGCCATGGAGATCGCGGCCGAGTACCTGCGGGCCCAGCGGGAGGAGGAGAGCCAGATCCAACGGGCCTGCGACAACCTCGACCGGCTCAACCGCCTGGTCGAGCAGCGTTCCACCCTGGTCCCCCTTACCTCGGACTGGATCGAGCGCCGGCTCAGCCGGCCGGTCCGCTTGCCGGAGTCGGTCGCCGGTCCCACCCCCGTGGGAGGTTCCGGCCGGTCCTGACCGGATCGGCGCGGTGTAGTTCTATACCCCGACCCCGACCCCGAACTCGGCCTCGAACGCCTGCCAGGTCTCGGGCTCGATCTCGGCCGTGGCCGCCTCGTACGCCTCCTCGACCTGCCGCCGGTTGTACGGTCCGGGCATCACCAGCCCGTCGATCGGCGCGGCCAGGCAGAACTGCATGGCCAGGTGGTGGATGTCGACTTTATGGTCGCGGCACCACTGCCACATGGCGTGGGCCAGGTACCCCTTGGGCCGCGGGCTCTTGAGGTCCGGCTCCCGGCCGCCGAGGAGCCCCATGCCGAAGACGCTGGCCAGGATGATCCCCACCCCGCGCTCCTTGGCCAGCGGCAGGGTGGTTCGGGCCACCGACTGGTCTAGCAGGGTATAGTCCAGGTAGGTCAGCACGATCTCGATCTGGCCGGTCTCGATGGCCCGGCGGTGGAACTCGTGCTGCCGCACCCCCAGGCCGACGTGGCCGATCACCCCCTGGTCCTTCAGGCGCAGCAGCTCGTCCAGGCAGTGCCCCGGAGCGAGCGGCACCTCGATGTCGCTCGGGTCATGGATGAGGACCGAGTCGAGGTACTCGGTCTTCAGCAGACGCAGGCTGTTCTCCACGCTCCACCGGGTGGTCGCGGCCGAGTAGTCACCGCGGTGATCCGGGTGGGTGCCGGTCTTGGTCTCCAGGTAGATCCGCTCCCGCCAACCACCCTCCAGGGCGAGTCCCACCCGACGCTCGCTCTCCCCGTACCCGGCCGAGGTGTCGAGGAAGTCGAACCCCAGCTCGATGGCCCGACGCACGCCTTCGACGGTCTCCTTGTCAGAGCTCTTGTTGCCGCCGAACCAGGCGCAGCCGAGGCTGAGGACGCAGGGCGTCAGGCCCGTGTTGCCCAGCTTGCGCCGCTCGAGTTGCCTTACCATCCGGTGATCTCCTCGCGTGGGTTTACGGGACCGCGGCGGGTCGGCAGGACTCGGGCCGGGTCAGCGGCCCGTCCCGCCGGTGCGTCAATCCCGGGTGAAGGTGAAGGTCGTGCCGGCGGTGCGGTCCAGCTCTACCCGGCAGCGGAGCTGGGAGGCCAGGGTCTGCACCAGGCGCAGTCCCAGCGACGGTGAGCGCTCCGGGTCGATCGCGGCGGGCAGGCCGACGCCGTCGTCGCCGACGCGGAGGACGAACCGTTCGCCCTCCGGCGCCTCGAACCCGATGGCGACCCGCCCCCGGCGGCCGGCCGGGAAGGCGTGCTTGAAGGAGTTCGATACCAGCTCGTTGATGATCAGCCCCAGGGGGATGGCCCGATCCAGGGTCAGGGGAGCCGAGCGGATGCTCAGCTCCAGCTCGATCTCCGCCGATGAGATGCCGAAGGAGTCGAGCAGGTTCTGCACCAGGGTCTGGGAGTACGCGGCGAAATCGATCCGGGCCAGATCGCTGGAATTATACAGCGCCTCGTGGATCAGGGCCATCGAGGCGATCCGGTGCTGGCTGTCGCTGAAGATCTGCCGGATCGACTCGTCCTTCAGATCGGCCGACTGGAGGTGCAGCAGGCTGGAGATCACCTGGAGGTTGTTCTTAACCCGGTGGTGGATCTCCTTGAGCAGGACTTCCTTCTCCCGCAGCGAGTCACGGACCACGTCCTCGACGTGCTTCCGCTCGGTGACGTCCTGGATGACCATCTGGTACATGCTGATCCGGTTGACCTGTTCGTCGCCGGGCTCCTCGTAGATCGGGAAGAGGGAGCAGGAGGCCCACCGGTAGTCGCCGGAGCGACCGCGCCAGCGGTACTCCAGGTCGCGCAGGGCCTGCCCGTCTCGGGCCGCGAAGAAGAGGTGGAACTGCTCCAGGTCCTCGGGGTGGATGATCCGCCGGATGATCTCCGCGTCCCGGTAAAAGTCCTCGGGATCGTACCCCAACCAGCGGCGGACCTGGGGACTGACGTAGAGGAAGTTCCCCTGGACGTCCAGCAGGGCCACCACCAGGGTGGGGGTCTCCACCAGGGTGCGGTACCGTTTCTCCGACAGGGTCAACTGACGGAGGTCGTCCATCCGGCGGAAGGCGTGCGAGAGGATCTCGGCCAAGTCGTTGAAGAACCCCAGATCGCGCTGGGAGAAGGCCGCGGGCCGGGTGCCGGTCACCGTCAGCACCCCGTGCGAGAACGGCACGTCGACCACCGTCCGGGCCGGACCGTACCAGGCGGTCAGCTCCGCGGCCTGGTGGTGGCTGGGCTCGGTCTGCAGATCGCGGCAGTGGACCGGCCGGCCCCGCCGCCAGAGCGCCATGACCGCTTCCGCGTACCGCTCGGTGTCGGTGACGATCCAGTCGGCCTGACGGGTCACCCCACCCTCGTCCCGCGCGGTGTAGAGGGTGACCACCGGCGGGTCCCCCTGGTCGACGATCTGCACCCCGTACCGGGCAAAGGGGAGCCGCATGATCTCCAGGGCGCCGCGCGGCGCGCCGAGGACCCGGTCGATATCGCCGACGCCGACCATATCCCAGACCGCGTCCCGCACCACCTGCAGGGCCCGCAGACGCATCTCCTGGTACTTCGCCTCGCTGATGTCGCGGGCGACCCCATGCGTGCCCAGGAAGGTCTGGTCGCGGTACAGACCGCTGGCGCTCAGCGAGAAGTGCCGGACGTCCAGCTCCACGTCCAGGGCCGTGCCGGCCTTGGTGCGCAGCCGGAACTCGAGCCGGCGGGTAGCCCGGGCGCCGACCCGCCGCTCGTGGAAGGCGCGGCCGAGCCCCTCCAGGTCCTCGGGCCGGAGGAGCTCGGTGAAGTGCCGGCCGATCAACTCCTCCGGTCGGTACCCCAGCAGGCTCTCGGCCTCCCGGTTGGCAAAGGTGAACCGCCCCTCGGGGTCGAGCACGTAGATGAAGTCCGAGCTCCCCTCCACCAGGGCTCGGTACCTGGCCTCGGAGAGCCGCAGGGCCCGGGCCGCGTGGGGCGACCATAAACGGTCGACCTCAAGCCGCAGGTGCTCGAGTTCCTTCTCGTCCCCCTGGTCCTCGGATGTCCCAGACTCGTTCATCGGAGTCTACCTCCAGCCGACCGCGGGCACCTCGCTCCGGTAGGCGTCGTGGTACAGGCCGATCCGGTCGAGGGGGATCGGCGTGAACCCGGCGGCCAGGGCCGGCGAATCGGGTCGCAGGCGGAAATCCCCGGCCTCGGGATCGACGATCAGGGGATCGATGCCGGTCAGGTTCCCCTCGGTCGTCAGCATCCCGGGCTCGGCGTGCCAGTGGACCTGGAGCCATTCCCCGCGCCAGGCCACGTTGCGGACCAGGCGGTTCCCCTCGGGCGGGACACCGTCGTCCGCGGCGTAGTAGGGATCGAGCTGGGCCAGCTCCGGGTACCGGTCACGGTAGGGGGGTAGGTGGTGGTTCATCCCCTCCAGCCGCTCCCTCATGGTGAGGTAGACCATGTCGTGCCAGACCTGCCGCCGGTCCAGGCCGCGGCCGTCGATCATCACCGCGGGATGGCATTCGATGAAGAGGTTGTTCTCCACCCGGTGGTCCCGGCCGCCGCCGATGAAGGCCGCCCGCGTGCATCGGTAGAAGACGTTGCCGTACACGCTGGTGCCGCTGGCGCAGTCGTCGAGGTAGACCGCCATCGACCCCATGCCGACGCCCTGGGTATGGTGGAACAGGTTGTAGCGAACCACGTTCCCGCGCTCGGTCCAGTCCCGCCCCATGTAGAAGGCGCCCACGTCGCCGGTCTCCTGGCAGACGTGGTGGAGGTGGTTGTACTCGACGACGTGGTCGTTCCCGTTGAGCAGGACGGCGCAGTGGGGATGGTCGTGGATCAGGTTGTGGGCCACCTGATTCCCCACCCCCTGCACCAGCACCCCGGGCTGGTAGCAGCGCGACCACTGGGCCAGGTGGTGGATCCGGTTGTTCACCGCCCGGTGCCGGGCCGGGGTCAGGGTCTTGCGGTCGCCGCCGCTGAGCCGGATCCCGCCGTCGCCCAGCTCGTACAGGTCGCAGCTCACCACGGCGTGGTCCTGGCCGCCGTCGACCACCACCGCGTGGTTCCCCAGGCAGCGCAGGGTGCACCCGGCCAGGGTGACCGCGGTCCCGCCGGAGATCTGCACCCCGATCCCCCGGCTGCACTCCAGGACCAGCCCCTCGAACCGCAGGTGACCGGCCTCGCGGATCTCGACCAGCGGCCCCTCGAGCACCGAGACCGCCGCGTCGTTCCCGGCCGGCGGGTCAGGCGGCCAGAAGTAGAGGAGCCCGGCGGCGCGGTCGACGTAGTACTCGCCTGGACGATCCAGCTCCTCGAGGACGTTGAGGAAGTAGAACCGTTGACCGGGCTTGATGCCGTACAGGCCGTGGGGCGGGGCCGTGCGGATCAGGCCGCTGGCCGGGTCCCAGGAGGTCAACCGCTCGTAGGAGTTGGCCCAGTCCCAGGCCCAGTACCCGTGGAGCCAGACGTCGTCCAGCGAGCGCCAGGTCGAGGGGCGGTCGCCGGCGAAGAGGAACCCGTCCTCCAGCTTCCCGAGCTGACCGCCGTGGCCGTCCCCCTCGGGCTCCAGGGCCGCTGGCCGCTCGATGCGGGCGAACTCGTCGTTCGGCCAGCGGGCCAGCTCCATCCGCCGGCCCTGGAAGAACAGCTCGAGGTGGGCCGGCGTGGTCGGCCGGCCAAACCCCCGGGAGGCCAGGCCGCCGAGGTCGGTCACCCCCAGGGCGCGCAGGTCGCATTGGCGCACGTGGGGTCGCGCCGCCTCGGGGAGTCGGGTGAGGACGGCCGGGTCTTGGACCGGCTCCCAGGCCGGCACGATCCGGCCACCCACCAGGCGCGGAGTCTCCTCCGGGGCCGCCCGGTAGGTCACCGGAGCCTCCTCGCTGCCGCTGTCGACACCGGTCAGCGCCAAGGTTTGGTGGCGCTCGTACAGCCCACCGCGGAGCACCACGGTGGCCGGG
>JBAZUN010000247.1:0-8642 GCA_041661365.1 Candidatus Latescibacterota bacterium | reverse complement strand
TCCGATCTCACCGACTCGGTCAGCACGGCCGTGGGGCAGAGCGCCATGCCGCTGGTGGTGCGCCACTCCCCTTCGTTCGTCTTCTACGAGCCGTCCCGGGATACCCAGCGGGAGGTGGACAGCGGCTCGCAGCCGGTCTACACGATTCAATGGCAGAAGGGACCCGGTGACGGGGACCTGGACCACGACGCGACCATCGCCCTGTACTTCACCACCGACGACCCGGCCACGACCGATCACGCCACCGACTCCGGGGCGTCGGCCGCCTCCCTGCTGAGCGACCCGGACACCCGGTTGATCGTCAGCGGCCTGACCGAGAACGCCGACGGTGCCGCTGACCTCTACGCCTGGGACCTGCGCCAGCCGCCGGCCGAGGTGCCGGAGAACGGGGTGCGGGTCTGGCTCTACGCGGTGATCGCCGACGGTGGCGGGAACACCACCGTGGCCCGGGGCGGCGCGCTGGTGATCCGCCATACCCCGCAGATCCTGCTCAAGACCGCACTGCCCGGGATCAGCCAGGGCGACCTGGTCCGGCTCGAGTGGGACGACTACCTGGTCGACGACGGCTCGGGGACCGACGACGCCTACATCCGGCTCTACGCCTCGGCCACCCCGGACCACGCCGGCCTGGTCGGTCTCGAGGCCGGCCTGGGCGGCGCCGGCGCCGCCACGACCTGGCTGATCAACAGCGACGACGGCACGCCGACCGGGCAGATCGCCACCATTCGCGAGGACAGCAGCAACGCCTTTCACTGGCGCACCCGCACCCCGGACTGGGCCCTGCCGGTCGGGACTTACTACCTCTACGCGGGGATCAGCGCCGACCCCACCTTCGGCAACAACGCCGCTGGCCGGGTCAGCCGCTCGGCCGAGCCGATGGTCGTGGGCACGGGGAGCGGGACCACGCCCCACCTCTCCTTGAGTCCCAGCCAGGTGCGGGCCGTGGCCGGTGATACCCTGACCTTCGAGGTGCTGGTGCAGTCCGGCGGTCAGGCGGCCGAGGTGGTCAGCGTGGCCATCGATCTCGGGAGCAGCGCCTTCACCGTGGTCGTCCCGGCGACCCCCTTCACCGATCTCGGCGAGGTCTTCCCCGGCGGCACGGTTCTGGAGAATACCTCCGGCTCGGGCCAGCTCCGGTTCACCAAGAGAAAGACCGGCGGCACGGTCATCGGCGAGCCGTTCGGCCAACAGCGGCTGGCCTCCTTCCGCGTGGCCGTGGGGAACGGGTTCACCGGCCGTGCCAGTCTCTCCTTCAATAGCGAGCAGACCGGGCTGACCTTGGCCGGCAGCGCCGTGGCCCTGACGCGCGGTACCGGGCTGGGGGTGCAGGAGGCCCAGGTGCAGGCCGTACCACGGGGGCGGATCCAGGCCACGGTGATGCTCGAGGGCCGCGCCGCGCCGCTGGGAAACGGGAACCACGCCACCCTGCTCGACGTCCATCTGCGCCTGCCCGGCAGCGCCGTCGACATTACGGACAGCCGGTTCCGCACGGCCAACGACGACCGCACCGCCTCGGCCGACACCGTCGAGGTCCTCACTGCTGGCGACGGCGGCCTGACCCTGTACAGCGTGCCGGCCGGCCGGTACGTCCTGGCGGTGAAGGACTCCAGCCACCTGAGTGGACGGACCGACACCCTGGTGGTGCGGCCTGGCGAGACCATCGTCATCGGTTCTGAGGAAGGGTTCTATGCCTCGGACATCCGCGGTGATCCGTCGTTCCTGCTCGAGCAGGACGGCCGGCTGCTCAAGGCCGGCGACGCCACCGGCGACAACGAGATCGACGAGGACGACGTCAACGCCATCGACGCGGCCTGGGGCACGGTGACCTCGGTCTCCGGCTTTGCCCGGGCCGACGTCAACAACGACCTGCGGGTCGGGGTCGAGGACCTTACCGTGGCCTCGAGCAACATCAGCAACAGCACCGGGTTCGGCGCGCCGCCGGTGTACAAGGCGACGACCGGTGGGAATACCGGCGTCGTCCTTCGGCTGGAGCGGGCGGACGGCACGTCGTCTTGGACCGCCGGCAGCGAGGTCGAGCTGGTCCTCACCGCGACCGGCCTGGTCGACCTTGCCGGGTACGACCTGACCCTGTCCGGCGATCCGGCCGAGGTGCGGCTCGTCGAGGACGGCCTGCAGGCGGCAGGGCTCTTTGCCGCGGCTCCGCACGGGTTCGTCCGCCGGGTGCAGCACCAGGTGGACCGCGTGACCGTGGCCGCGGCACGACGCGGGCGGGACTGGTCGGCCAGCGGCACGGGCGAGCTGCTGCGGGTGCGGGCGCGGTTGCTGCGCGACGGCTTCCCCGGCTCCCTGAAGGTCGCCGACGGCCGGTTGGTCAGCTCCGCGTACGCGGTGACCAGCGTGGCCCTGTTCCCGGACGCGGAGTTTACCAGCCTGCCCAGCGCACCGTTCCTGGGTCGCAACTACCCCAACCCGTTCAACCCCGCCACCACGGTGCCGTTCGCGGTGCCGCGGGCCGAGGCCGATCCCTTGCCGGTGGCCCTCGAGATCTTCGACACCCTCGGCCAGCGGGTGCGCGTGCTGGTCGACGAGCCGTTGGCCGGAGGCCGGTACCAGGCCGTCTGGGACGGTCGCGACGCGGCCGGTCGCCCGGTCGCCTCCGGGGTCTACCTCTGCCGCCTGCGCGCCGGGGCCGACGCCCACGTCACCCGCATGCTGCTGCTGAGGTAAAGCCTCTCCGGTCCTACCGACCATCGTCAGTTGGTGGGGCAGCCTGCCTTGTCCGACCGCTGGACAGGCGCTTCCTTTACCTCCACTCGAATCCCCAGCCGCACCCGAGCGGTCTACCCGTCGCTCGGGCCGGCTTCCCTACCTGATCCCGGAGGATGAGGATGGCTGACGCGAGCCTACGCCTGATGGTCTTCGGCGCCCACCCCGACGACTGCGACCTCGGTGCCGGCGGTCTCGCCATCCTCTACGCCCAGCAGGGCCACCAGGTCCGCTTTGTCTCGGTGACCAACGGCGACGCCGGACACCACGAGATCGGCGGGGTGGAGCTGGCCCGCCGGCGCCGGGACGAGGCCCAGGCCGCCGCAACTGTGGCCGGGATCGAGTACGAACTGCTGGACAACCACGACGGCGAGCTGGAGCCGACCCTGGAGAACCGGCGCAAGCTGATCCGGGCCATGCGCCGGTTCGCTCCGGACCTGGTCCTCACCCACCGGCCCTGGGACTACCACCCCGACCATCGCTATACCTCGGTGCTGGTGCAGGACGCCTGCTTCCTGGTCACCGTCCCCAACGTCTGCACCGACGTGGAGATCCTGCCCCGGTCGCCGGTGGTGGCGTACCTGAGCGACGGCTTCGAGAAGCCCTCTCCGTTCCGGGCCGACGTGGCGGTGGACATCGACGCCGTGGTCGAGCGGAAGCTCGACATGATCCACTGCCACGCCTCGCAGTTCTACGAGTGGCTGCCGTTCAACTCCGGCCGCCTGGAGGAGGTGCCGACCGGCGAGGCAGAGCGACGGCGATGGCTGGGTCACCGGCTGCAGCGGTACGTCGCCGTGGCCGATCGGTTCCGCGACCTGCTGGTAACGCGATACGGAGAGGAGCGGGGACGGGCGGTCCAGCACGCCGAGGCCTTCGAGGGGTGCGAGTACGGCAGCCCGTTGACCGAGGAGAGCGCGGCCCGGCTCTTCCCGCGGTGACGCGGGTCAGACCGGGACGGCGAAGCGCTCCAGGTCCCAGCGCTTGACCCAGGAGCGGTCGAGAACGACCCGCAGACGCACCTGATCGTCGTGGAAGGAGCGGTCGAGGATCTCTCCCTCGGCGGCGAGCTGCGCCAGCAGCCGGCCCTCGGCCTGGGGGATCTGCAGCTTCAGGGTCACCGCGTTTATACGCGCCTGGGCCGCGATCCGCTGGCGTAGGCGGTCGAGGCCGAACCCGGTCATCGCCGAGATCGCCACGGCATCCTCCTGACCGGCGAATCCCTCTGCCACCTGGGCCTCCTCGCTCGGTCCGATCCGGTCGATCTTGTTGTAGACCCGCAGGGTCGGCCGATCCTCGAGGTGCAGCTCCTGCAGGACCTGCTCCACGGTCTCCACCTGCGACCGATAGTGCGGGAAGCTCAGGTCGATGACGTGGAGGAGCAGGTCGGCCTCCACCGCCTCCTCGAGGGTGGCGCGGAAGGAGGCGAAGAGGTGGTGGGGGAGCCGCTTGATGAAGCCGACCGTGTCGGTAAGCAGGATCGGCCGGTGTCCGTCGAGGCTGACCTGCCGGGTGGTCGAGTCGAGGGTGGCGAAGAGCTGGTCCTCGACCAGCACCTGAGCCCCTGACAAGGCGCGCATCAGGGTCGACTTCCCCGCGTTGGTGTACCCGACCAGGGCCACCTTGAAGGCGTCGGTTCGGCTCTGGCGGCTGGTGGCGAGCTGGGTGCCGATCCGCTCCAGCCGTTCCTCCAGCTCGCGGATGCGGCGCCGGATGGTGCGGCGGTCGCTCTCGAGCTGGGTCTCGCCCGGGCCGCGCACGCCGACCGCGCCCATGCCGCGGATGGCGCCGCCGCCGGCCTGGCGGGACAGGTGGGTCCACTGGCGGGTCAGCCGCGGGAGCAGGTAGTTGAGCTGGGCCAGCTCGACCTGGAGCTGGGCCGTGCGGGTGCGGGCCCGGCGCGCGAAGATGTCGAGGATCAGGCCGCTGCGGTCGAGCACGCGAACCCCGGTTAGCTTCTCCAGGTTGCGCAACTGGGCCGGGGACAGGTCGTTGTCGAAGATGACCAGGTCGACGTCGCGCTCCTCGGCCAGCCGCTTCAGCTCGTTGGCCTTCCCCTTGCCGATGAAGAAGGTCGCGTCTACCGCGCGGCGCTGTTGGAGCACACGGCCCGCCTCGATCAGGGTGGCCGTGTCGGCCAGCCGGCCCAGCTCGTCCAGCGAGTCCTCGGCCTCCCAGGGCTGCATCCCGGGGAGGGCCACGCCCACCAGCACGGCGTACTGCCGCGGGACAGAGGTGCTGCGGGTCTGGTCCTCGGGGTCGGTCAAACCGGCTTCCTGCGCGTGGAGGGACGGCGGACGAGAGGGTCGCGCCAAGTGTACGTCCGTCTTGACACCTGTCAAGCTGCCGGGTACTGTCTGAACATCGGCTCCGAAACTTCACAGACGGGCCGTGAGGGAACGAAAGAGGAGAGGCACGGTGGCTGAGGCCGAACCCGGACCGGTGGTCGACGGACCCGCCGGGAACGCGATTGAGGTGGGGATCTTCCCCCTGCGGAACGGCGTGGTCTACCCCTACATGCCGCAGCAGCTCACCGCCTCGCGGTCGCGGTCGATCCAGGTGGTCGAGGCCGCGGTGGCGGGGGATTCCCTGATCGGCGTCTTCGCCCAGCGCAACCCCGAGCTGGAGGAGCCGACCGCGGCCGATCTCCATCCGGTGGGGAGCATCGCCAAGGTCCACAAGCAGTGGCGCATGCCCGACGGCTCGGTGCGGCTGATCGTGCAGGGGGTGGCCCGGGCTCGGCTCGACGCGGTGGTGCAGGCCGACCCGTTCCTGCGGGTGCGGCTGATCCGCCTGGAGGACGAGGGGGACCGCGAGTCGATGGCGGTGCAGGCCATCTGCCGCACGGTCCAGCAGCAGTTCCAGGCGATCGTCAAGCTGACCCCCCACCTGCCCGACGAGCTGCAGATCATGGTGGTCAACATCGACCACCCGGGCCGGCTGGCCGACTTCATCGCCTCCAACCTCGAACTGCAGCCCGAGGAGCACCAGCGGCTGCTCGAGCACCTGGAGGTCGAGAAGCGGCTCGAGTACCTGGCCGAGCTGCTGGCCCGCGAGCTGGAGATCCTGGAGGTCGGGCACCGGATCCAGACCGAGGTCCAGGAAAAGCTGGGGAAGTCGCAGCGGGAATACTACCTGCGGGAGCAGCTCAAGCAGATCCAGAAGGAGTTGAGCGGGAACGACCCCCAGGTGGCCGAGTTGGAGGAGCTGCGCCAGAAGCTCAAGGAGGCCGGGCTGCCGGCCGAGGCCATGGAAGCGGCCGAGCGCGAGCTGGAGCGGCTCGACCGCATGGGGCAGGGATCGCCCGAGTACTCGGTGGCGCGCACCTACCTCGACTGGCTGATCGCCCTGCCGTGGGCGAAGGCGACCGAGGACCACGTCGAGCTGCCCGAGGCGAGCCGGGTCCTCGACGAGGACCACTACGGGCTGGACAAGGTCAAGGAGCGGATCCTCGAGTACCTGGCGGTCCGTACCCTGCGCCGGGATCTGCGCGGTCCCATCCTCTGCTTCGTCGGTCCGCCCGGGGTCGGCAAGACCTCGCTCGGCCGCTCGATCGCCAGAGCCCTGGGCCGCCGCTTCGTGCGGATCTCCCTGGGCGGGGTGCACGACGAGGCCGAGATCCGCGGCCATCGCCGGACCTACGTCGGCGCCCTTCCCGGCCGCATCATCCAGGGGATCCGCAAGGCCGGCACCAACAACCCGGTCTTCATGCTCGACGAGATCGACAAGGTCGGCGCCGACTTCCGGGGTGATCCGGCCGCGGCCCTGCTCGAGGTGCTCGACCCCGAGCAGAACGCCACCTTCGCCGACCACTACCTCGACGTCGCCTTCGATCTCTCCCGGGTCCTCTTCATCACCACGGCCAACCTGACCGCACCCATACCGGGACCGCTCCTCGACCGGATGGAGGAGATCGCCCTGCCGGGGTACACCCCGGAGGAGAAGGGCCGGATCGCCCGGCGCCACCTGCTCCCCCGGCAGTTGACCGAGCACGGGCTCGGCCCGGAGAGGCTCGAGATCAGCGACGACGCCCTGGTGCGCCTGATCGGCGAGTACACCCGCGAGGCCGGGCTGCGCAATCTGGAGCGCGAGCTGGGGGCCCTCTGCCGCAAGACCGCGCGCCGCTTTGCCGAGGGCCGCAAGCGCCGGATCGCGGTCAAGGCCGGCGACCTGGAGGAGTACCTGGGGCCGGCGCCGTTCTTCCTCGAGATGGCCGAGCGGCGGGACGAGGTCGGGGTGGTCACCGGCCTGGCCGCCACCGCGGCCGGCGGGGAGATCCTCTTCGTCGAGGCCACCCGCATGCCCGGGAAGAAGAACCTCCTCCTCACGGGGCAGTTGGGCGAGGTGATGCAGGAATCGGCGCGCGCGGCCCTGAGCTACCTGCGCTCGCAGGCCCGCCGGCTCGGGGTGGCCCCCTCGGTCTTCGACGAGTCGGACATCCACCTGCACGTGCCGGCCGGCGCAACCCCCAAGGAGGGGCCGTCGGCCGGGATCGCGCTGACCACGGCCCTGGTCTCGCTCTTCACCGGCCGGCCGGTGAAGAGCGACCTGGCGATGACCGGGGAGATCACCCTGCGGGGCCGGGTGCTGCCGGTCGGCGGGATCCGCGACAAGGTCCTCGGCGCCCAGCGGGCCGGGATCACCACGGTCATCCTGCCGCGCAAGAACGAGCGGGACCTGGAGGAGGTTCCCGAGGCCATCCGCAAGCAGATGCACTTCGAGCTGGTCGACCAGATCGACCAGGTCCTCGACCTGGCCCTGGGGGCGGCGCCCGGGACCAAGCGGAAGGGGCGGTCCGGCACGGTCCGCCGCAAGCCGGCCCGCACGCCCCGGCGGTCGACCGGTCCACGAACCAAGGCAGGTCGATGACCCTGAACGGTGCGCCGGTCGCCGAGCTGCGCCGACGCTGGCAGGGAGACCGGCAACGGATCGAGGCGCTTCATCGGCAAGGGACCGACGGGTTGACCGTGGCCCATGCCATCGCCGTCGCGGTGGAAGGGGTCGTCCTGCAGGCGTACGCGGCGGCGGGGCCGCCGGCCCGCCGTCTTGCCCTGGCCGCGGTCGGCGGGTTCGGCCGGTCCGAGATGGCCCCTCACTCCGACGTCGACCTCCTCTTCCTCTTCGACCGCGAGCGCGACCAGAGCCCGGGCTTGGTCAGCGCCGTCCTCCACCCTCTCTGGGACCTGCACTTCGACGTGGGCCACAGCAGCCGCACGGTGGCCCAGGCCGTGGCCCTGGCCCGCCAGGATCTGGAGGTCTGCACCTCCCTGCTCGACGCCCGTTTGCTGGCCGGCGACGAGGAGCTCTTCACCCGCTTCCGGGAGCGGCTCTACGGTCGCCTCCCCCGCGCGGCCCTGTCCCGGCTGCAGGCCTGGCGCGGCCGTCGCCTCGAGAACCGCGATTCGGTCCAGCTCCTCGAACCCCACCTCAAGGACAGCCCCGGGGGGCTGCGCGACCTGCAGGCCGTGGGATGGGCGCTCCAGCTCGGCAGCGCCACCCCCGAGGTCGCGTTGCTCTGGCCGCGGTACCTCGACGTCGAGGACCGGGCGACCCTGGAGGCCGCGGCCCGGTACCTGTGGCGGGTCCGCCACGAGCTGCACCTGCTCACCGGTCGCCGGCGCGACCTGCTGGAGCACGAGCTGAAGCCGCGGGTGGCCGCGGGGCTGGGGTACCGCGACGAGGGTTCCGAGCTGGCGGCCGAGGCCTTCATGCGGGAGTACTACCTGCACGCCCGCGGGGTCTGGCGGGTCGCCGAGCTGACCCTGGAGCGGTTGAGCCGGCGCGCGCGGGGCGCCCACCGCAGTCTGGCGCTGGAGCGCGGCGTGCTGGCCGTGGACGGGGAGATCGTGCTGGTCGATCCCGCGGCCTGGTTCAGCGAGGACCCGGTCCGGCTCCTGCGGCTCTTCCACCTGGCGCAG
>JBAZUN010000246.1:0-8647 GCA_041661365.1 Candidatus Latescibacterota bacterium | reverse complement strand
AGGCGTCGGGCCAGAGGAAGAGGTCCGGGCCGAGATGAATCCAGGAATCGCGAGCGGGCATGGCATCCCCCGAGAGGCAGGCGGCGCATCGTCGGGCAGCGCGGGTCCCATGATAGGCACTGGGTTTGGGCACGGCAAGGACAGGGGTGGGGCTGCCACATTGGCCGGCGATTTGTTCTTGATCCGTTGCACCTGGCCAAGATGGCAGTTTGGTGTTCCGTGAATGCCAAGACAGATCGATATCTCGGTGATGCCATATGCGTGTAACCCGATCTCAAACAAAGAGATGGGATGGTTTATACTCCCTCGCTCCACGCCTCTGGCATGTGGCTTGCATTACCTCGGTCGGACAACGAGAGCGTCTCGATGTAGCCCGCAAGGGTCCCCAAGATCCAGTCAAACCACCCAAGAGGAGGTAACAGCCATGTTCGCCCGCACCTTCTTCCCCGCCACCTTCCGCAGCGCGCCCCGGTCTTGGGATCCCTTCGGGGGGCTCAGGAACATCCAGGACGAGATGGGACGACTGGTGGACCAGTCCTGGCTCAATCGTGCCGTGGAATACCCGCCGGTCAACGTCTGGGCCAACGAGGACGAGACCGTGGTCCAGGCCGAGCTGCCGGGCCTGGCTCCGGAGGATATCGAGATCTCGGTCGTCCAGAACGCCCTGACCCTGAGGGGCAGCCGCAAGCCCGAGGAGCTCAAGCAGGGAGAGAGCGTCCACCGCCGGGAGCGCTGGACCGGCTCCTTTGTCCGGACCGTGGAGCTCCCCTTCGAGGTCGACAGCAACGGAGTCCAGGCCGAGTACCGCAACGGGGTGCTGTCCGTGCGCCTCCCCCGGGCCGCGGAGCACAAGCCCCGCAAGATCACCGTCAAGGCTTCCTGAACCTGAACTTCAGCATCGGAGGTATTGATCATGGCAGCGCAGAACGAGCAGTTGCAGCCACAGGGGCCTCAGGTGATCGAGCGTCCTGAGCGGACCCGGGCCCGGTCGATCTTCTCCCCTAGGGCCGACGTGTACGAGACCAGTGACGCGATTGTCGTGGTGGCCGACATGCCCGGCGTCGACGAGAACGGGGTGAACCTCACCCTGGAGAAGAACGTGCTGACCATCCGCGGCGACGTCGCCACCCCGCAGCGCGATGGCCAGCGGCTGACCTACACTGAATGGGAGGACGGCGACTACGAGCGGAGCTTCGTCCTCTCCGAAGGGGTGGACCGCGACGGGATCGGCGCCACGGTGAAGAACGGGGTTCTCCGGTTGACCCTGCCCAAGGCGCGCGAGGCGATGGCGCGAAAGATCCCGGTCAAGGCCGGGTGATCGACAGCACGACCTGATTCGGCTGGCCAAGCGAAAGGGCTCGGTGCCTCGGAGGAGGCGCCGAGCCCTTCGGTTTCGGCAGGCAGATAAGGCGGCGTGATTCCGGGGTTACTCCTCGCGGTTCCCCCCGAGCAACCCTGCCCGCAGCAGGAAGTAGAGGAGTTGAGCGACCGAGGCGGCGGCCGCGGCGACGTAGGTCATGGCCGCGGCGTTGAGCACGGCCGCCACCCCCTCGCGCTCCTGGCCGCGGATGATGTTGTACTCGTAGAGGAGGTTCTTCGCCCGGGACGAGGCGTTGAACTCCACCGGCAGGGTGATGATCTGGAAGACCACCAGGACCGAGAAGAGGAGGATCCCCAGCTTCACCATGCCCATGGCCTGCATGAACATCCCGATCATGATGATCCAGAAGGCCATGTTGCTGGCCACGGCCGCCGGCTTGGCCAAGGTCTGCCAGAGGTTCATGATGGCGTACCCCTGGGCGTGCTGGAGCGCGTGGCCCGCCTCGTGGGCCGCGATCCCGGCCGCGGCCAGGGAGCGGCCCTGGAAAACCCCCTCCGAGAGGCGCAGCTTCTTCTCGATCGGGGAGTAGTGGTCGGAGAGCCAGCCGCCGGTCTCCTCGACCTCGACGTCGACACCGTTGGCCCGCAGGATCTGGCGGGCCACGTCGGCTCCGGTCTTGCCACTGCCGAGCTCGACCTGGGAGTAGGTCTGGTACCGCCGTTTGACCATGAACTGCGCCAGCAGCGAGAAGATGAAGACCGGCGCCATGATCATCAGGTAGAGGGGATCGAACATGCCGAGCATGTCACGGGCTCCTGACAGGATGGGGGGATTGGTGTCGGTCTGTGGACGCGGCCGCCGGCCGCCGGTTCCCGAACCGTTCGGCGCGACGCTGTCCAAGGGGTATTGATAATAGACCGTGGTCCCCGGATGTCAACGGGCCATCACACCCTCTCTCCGAGGCGCACCGGCAGGCGTCGGGCGCCCCAGGTCCCGGCCGGGCCGTCGAAGCGGCCGGCGCAGACCGTGCCGCAGTGAGTGCAGCGTCCCTGGTCGTCGAGACCGTAATCCCCGAGCACGTACCAGTCGCGGTCGATCACCCGGCGACCGCACCCGTGGCACCAGGTGCTGCCCCCCTCGGGGTCGTGCACGTTCCCGGTATACACGTGTCGGAGGCCGTGGCTCCGGGCGATCCGACGGGCGCGGGCCAGGGTCTCCGGCGGGGTCGGCGGCCGGTCGCGCAGATGCCAGTCCGGGTGGAAGGCGGTGAAGTGCAGGGGCACGTCCGGGCCGAGGCGTTCGGCCACCCAGGCGCTCAAGGCGTGCAGTTCGTCGTCACCGTCGTTCTCGCCGGGGATCAGCAGGGTCGTCAGCTCCAGCCAGACCTCGGTCTCGCGCCGCAGGTATTCGAGGGTCTCCAGGACCGGCGCCAGGGCTCCGCCGCAGAGCCGCCGATAGAAGCGATCGGTGAACCCCTTGAGGTCGACGTTGGCCGCGTCCATGGCGGCGAAGAACTCCTGTCTGGGCTCAGCGCAGATCTGTCCGGCCGTGACCGCCACGGTGCGGATCCCCGCGGCGCGGCAGGCGGCGGCCACGTCCACCGCGTATTCGAGGAAGATCACCGGGTCGTTGTAGGTGAAGGCCACCGACCGGCACCCGAGCCGTCGCGCGGCTTGGGCGATCTGCTCCGGGGTGGCCTCCTCGGCGAGGGTATCGGTCTGGCGCGACCGCGTCACGTGCCAGTTCTGGCAGAACTTGCAGGTCAGGTTGCAGCCGGCCGTGCCAAAGGAGAGGACCGCCGAACCGGGGAGGAAGTGGTTGAGCGGCTTCTTCTCGATCGGGTCGACGCAGAACCCGCTGGAGCGGCCATAGGTGGTCAGCACCAGCCCCTGCTCGTCGGCGGCGCGGACGAAGCAGAGCCCGCGTTGGCCCGGCCGCAAGGCGCAGTGGCGGGGACACAGGTCGCAGCGGACGCGGCCGTCGGCCAACCGATGCCAGTACCTGGCCGGCGCGGGTCGGGACATCTCCGGACTCCTTGCTGGGCTCGCGATACTGGTTGCAACCTCGAGGGACCTTGGTTAGAATGAAGCAGGAGGAGGCCCCCCGAGCAAGGAGGGTTCCGGTGAGTCGCGTGCGAGCGCCGGCCGTGGCCGGCATGTTTTACCCAGGCACCCCGGCGGAGTTGCGTTGCGCGGTCCGCGGGTACCTGCAGGCCGGTGCACCGGAGGCCGGGAGGCCCAGCAGCCCGTTGAGAAAGCCGCTTTGTCTGGCGAGGCCGAGGGATGACGGGGTCTGGCTAGGCGCGCGAGCGGCGCCGCATCGAGGGGAGATGCGGCAAGCGAGCGGAACGACGCCAGAGCCCGTCAGCACCGACCGCAGCCCGAATGGGCTTTCTCAACGGGCTGCAATGGGCTTCATCGTGCCCCACGCCGGGTACCCCTACTCCGGACCGGTGGCCGGGACGGCCTACAGCCTGCTGCAAGCCACCGGGTCACAGGTTCGGCGGGTCGTCCTGATCGGCCCGGCCCACCGGGTGCCGCTCCGCGGGCTGGCCCTGCCGGCCGAGACCGCCTTTGCCACGCCCCTCGGAGAGGTGCCGCTCGATCGGGAGATGGTCGAGCGCACCGCAAGGCTGGAGCTGGTGACCGTGGACAGCGAGGCCCACGCCCAGGAGCACGGTCTGGAGGTGCAGCTTCCGTTCCTCCAGGAAGTGCTCGGCGACTTCACCCTGGTTCCCCTGGTGGTGGGAGAGGCTTCGGCCGAGGAGGTGGCTCTGGTGCTGGACGCCCTCTGGGGCGGCCCCGAGACCCTGGTGGTCGTCAGCTCTGACCTGAGCCACTACCACGACTACGAGACCGCCACCAGATTGGACCGACAGACCTCGGCGGCGATCGAGGGGCTCAGGCTCGAGGAGCTGGGCCGCGACAGCGCCTGCGGTCGGGTGCCGATCCAGGGACTGCTGCTGGCGGCCCGTCAGCGGGGCCTGCAGGTGCGCTGCCTCGACCGCCGCAACTCCGGCGACACGGCCGGTCCACACGACCGGGTGGTGGGATATGGCGCGTACGTCGTCCACTGAACCGGCCCCCCTCGGACCCGAGGACCGGCGGTCCCTGCTCGGGGTGGCTCGTGCCTCCATCGAGCACGGGCTGGAACACGGTCGCGCTCTGGCGGTACGCGCGGCGGAGTACTCACCGCCCCTGCAACAGGAGCGGGCCTCCTTCGTCACCCTGCGGCGGGAGGGGGCGCTCCGCGGCTGCATCGGCACCTGCCAGGCCGTGCGGCCGCTGGTCGAGGACGTGGCCCACAACGCCCATGCGGCGGCCTTCCTCGACCCGCGCTTCGACCCGCTGACCTCGACCGAGCTGGAGGGACTGCACCTCCACCTCTCCCTCCTCACCCCGCCCGAGCCGATCTCGTTCGTCTCCGAGGACGACCTGCTGGCCCAGGTGCGGCCGGGGATCGACGGGCTGCTGCTGCAGGACGGGTTCCGGCGGGGGACCCTCCTCCCCTCGGTGTGGGAAGCCCTCCCCGAGGTCCGGGAGTTCGTCCGCCACCTCAAGCTGAAGGCCGGCCTGCCGTCGGACTACTGGTCGCCGTCCCTGCGGATCCTGCGGTACACCGCCGAGTCGGTCGAGTGATAGGCGGCGCGTCCCGGAACCGCCGCGGCTCCGGGACGCGCCGCGATCCGGCTCAGAGCACCCCGAAGACCCGGTAGACCTCGTCGATCGGCATCCCCTTCTCCAGCGCCTCGCGCTCTTTGTTCTCCTTGTCGAAGGTGGCTTCGATCTGGAGCAGCACCTCGTCGACCAGGGGGCCGGGGATGAGCTGGACCCCGTCGTTGTCCCCGAAGACGTAGTCGCCGGGCATCACCCGGACGTAGTGGGTCAGGTGGCCAGGGAGGAAGATCGGCCGGTTGACCTCGGTGATGATCCAGCCGCCGAAGGCGTTGGGCGTGGTGCCGAAGGTGAACATGGGGAAGTCGGGCATCTTCAGCACGTACTGGGTGTCGCGGCAGTTGCCGGCCAGGAGCATGCCGCGGCAGCCGTGCGCGTAGGCCAACTGGCAGCTCATCTCGCCGAAGTGGGCCGGCTGCAGGTCCCCGCCGCAGTCGAAGCAGAGGACCGATCCAGGCGCCGACTGGGCCACGGTCCGCATCATCCGCTTCTGGGGATGGCCGCCCTCGGCCTCCCATTTCTTCTCCAGCTCGCGCTGCTCCTCCGGGGTGTTCACGCCTCCCACGAGGGAGTGGAGCTTGATCGGGATGGCCCGGCCGAAGAGCTGCATCCCCTGACGCAAGGCCCGGAACTGGTGCGAGAAGACGGTGTCGTCCACCCCCAGTCCGTGGAGGGCGTCGGAGACGCTCCCCCCGTACCCGGCTCGGCGGAAGCGGGCGATCCGCTCCAGGTCGTCGATGGCGAGCCGCCTTATCTCCAGCTCACGGCTCTTCCACGCGACCTTGACCTTGGTGATGACGTCCTGGCGCCGGCGGCTTTTCTGCTTCCCGGCGGCCTGCTTGGCGGTCTTCTGCTTGGCCATGTTTCGAGCGCTCCTTGTCGGCGGGGTAAGAGGGATTGGCGGGATGACGGTCGAGACGACGCGCCGCCTCCGGCGCGATCCTCGGGGCCGAAAGATACCCCGGCCCCGGTTTGTCGTCCACCGGTCGCAGACCCTATAATTGGTAACCCGAGCATCTGGCTCCCGTTCCTGGATTCCACGCCAAGGAGGCAGCCGTGATCCCGCTGTGCGTCCTCGTTCTGACCCTGACCGGCGCCGCCGTTGCCCAGGCCGACGTCCGCCTGGTCGAGCAGATCGTCAACCCGGGGTTCGGGCCGGACAAGGTGGGGGCCCGCACCACGACGAACCGGGTCTTCCTCAAGGAACGCCGGCAGAAGGTCGAGACCACCATCGAAACCACCGAGCGCACGGCCCGAGCCCTGCGCGAGCAGGGGCAGTCGTTGCGGGAGAGCACCATCCTGCGCCTGGACCGCGACGAGGTCATCGAGATCGACCTCGACGCCGCGACCTATTCGCAGGCCAAGGTGCCGGCGGCCAAGGCGGTGACCGCCCCCGCGGCCCCCAGGTCCGGGGCGCCGCAGATCGGGTTCCAGGTCCGCGAGACCGGCGACACGACCCGGGTGGCCGGGATCCCCTGCCGTCGCGTGGTGGCCCAGATGCGGGCGCGGTACCTCGATCCGAAGACCAAGAAGCCGCAGCGCGAGAACCGCTATACCTACGACGCCTGGATCGCCCGCGACTTCCCCGGCAGCCGCGAGCTGACCGCCTTTCGCGACCTGCAGCGGAGCCGGACCTCGTACCCGCCGTTGATCAGCGGCGGCCTGGAGCAGCTCCGCGGGATCGTCGAGGACTACGACTCCCTGGCGAGCGAGATGTCCGCCCTCGAGGGGTACGCCCTGCGCTCCACCATGCGGGTGACCGTGGTCCGGGCCGGCCAGACCCAGGAGGCCGAGGTCTTCCGTCTCGAGCGCGAGGTGAAGGAGCTGGTCTACTCGGCCCTGCCTGACTCGGTCTTCGAGGTGCCTCGGGCCTTGACCCGGGTGAGCGACCGGTGAGGCGGACCGCCAGGACCCTCGCGGTCCTGGGAGGGGGTGTCCTGGCCGCGGTCCTGCTGGTCGGGTTCACCCCGGCCGGTCCCTGGCTCCTCGACCGTCTGGTCAGGAGCGCGGGTTCGGGGCAGGGATGGTCGGTATCGATCGCCGGGCGGGAAGGGACCCTGGTCACCGGCTTTGTCCTGACCGGGGTAGTGGCCGAGAGCCCGACGGCCGGGGTCCGGGTGGCCCTGGCCCGGCTCGAGGTTTCCCCCTGGTCATACGCGGTGGTCGTGCGGGACCCCCGGGTGGAGTTGGAGATCCGGCCCAGCCCCGCGGAGTCGGAGCCGGAACCCTCGCCGCCACCTCGTCTGCCGGTGGAAGACCTGCCGGCGCTGACCGTCACCGGCGGCCGGGTCGAGGTGCGCTGGCCGGTCGACCACCGCCAGGTGGTGGCCGAGGGGCTGGAGTTGACCTACGCGGCCCAGGCCGAGACCCTGGGGACGGTGCAGGCCCGGGTCGGCCGGTTGACCTGCGCCCTGACCCCGGATACCGACCTGACCGGCGCCGCCCACCTGCGGCTCCGCGTGGGACCGTCGAGTCTGGTGGTCGACACCCTCGACGTGGAGCTGGCCAACGACTCCCTCTCGGTCGCGGCCCTCCTGCACGCCTCCCTTGCCCTGCTCCCCGGCTGGCCGATGACCGCCTCCCTCGAGACCCACGGGGCCGCCAGCAGCCGCACCATGCAGGCGCAACTGACCACCACCGGTCAGCTCGAGCCGCTCGGGGTGTCGATGACCTTGCGCGGTCAGGCAGAGGATCCCGATCTCGGCCCGGTTTCGCTGCAGGTCGACGGCCAGGCGACCGCGGCCGTGGTCCAGGTCGATTCCCTGCGCCTGCGGCTGCTGGCCGGCGAGGTATCGGTACGGGGAGCCTATCACCCTCCGATCGACAGCCTGGCCGCGGAGGTGGTGCTGACCGGGATCGACCTGTCGCGTCTAACCCCGGCGCTGGAGACCGGTCCGCTCGGGGGCACCTTGCGTCTGCGCGCCAACACCGCGGCCGGCCGGTACGAGGCCGACCTGGCGCTGGCCCTGGCCCGACTCCGACTCACCGAGGAGGCCGCCACCGAGGTGCGGGTGACCGGTCGCCTGGGGGCGGATCACGGGCTTGACTTGGCGCTGTCTTCCCGCGTGCTCGAACTGACCGCCAAGGGGCGGGTCGATCTGGCCGCGGTGCCGCGGGCCGGTTCCTACGACCTTCGGTTCGAGGGGACCGCCGATCCTTCGCTCCTGGCCGGTGCACCCTCGTCGCCGCTGCGGCTTCGGGGAACGGCCAACCCCGACACGGTCCGGCTTTGGCTCGAGACCGCCGGCCTGCCCGGCCCGGTCGGACAGCGATTCGGCCCGCTCGCCCTGACCGCGACCCTGCTGGCTCATCGCTGGCTCACCGCCCATCTCGACCTCGAGCGCGGCCTGCTGACCGCCGACCTGGGGCTGGACCTGCAGGAGAACGGCGCCGACTCCCTGGTGGCCGCGGTAAGGTCCTTGGACCTGAGCCGGCTGGCTCCGGGGGTAGCGGCCATGGTACAGGGGCAGGTGCGGGTGGCCGGGCTCCTCGACGAGAGCGGCCCGCGGCTGGCGGCCAGACTCGAGACCGACCAGGTCGAATACGCCGGCTGGCGCACCGGTCCCCTCGGCCTTGACCTGAACCGCCACGGCCGGACGATCACCGCCGCGCTGACTGGTGCGGCAGTCGACCTTCAGGGGCGACTGGGGCC
>JBAZUN010000245.1:0-8648 GCA_041661365.1 Candidatus Latescibacterota bacterium | reverse complement strand
CAGCTCTTCGGCTACCTCGGCGCCGTAGGCCGGCTGCAGCGGCTCTTCGTGGTCTCGCCGGTCTGGGTGGCCCGTGACCGCATGACCGCCTGCTACGCCCACCTGCAGTCAGCCGGCCACCCCCGGATCCCGGCCGACGAGGAGATCGACCAGCTCCTGGCGCTGGCCGGCGTCCGGTTCGGCGTCGACCACCGAGCCATCGGCGTGCTGCTCGAACGTCTGCGGCAGGGCCTCCCGGTCCCCGCCGTGGTCACCCTGGCGACCGGCAGCCAGCCCGTGCCCGGGCAGGACGGCCGCTTCGAGTTCGCCGTCGATCGCCAGCGTCAGCCGGGCTTCATCCGGCCCGACGGCTCGATCGACTTCAAGCAGCTCGCCCTGGCGCCTTTGGTCGAGCCCGGGCAGCTCGTCGGCACCCGCCATCCGGCCAGGCCCGGCCGCGACGGGATGGACGTCCTCGGACGACCGTTGACCGCCCGCCCGGGCTTGGAGGTTACCGTCGACCTGGGGAAGAGCATCCGCCTGCTACGGCAGGAGGACCAGCCTGACGAGTACCGGGCCGAGATCAAGGGCGAGCTGGTCATCGTCGAGCGGACCGATCGACTGGCACCGGTCGTTCACCTGGCCGTGCACCAGGTCCTGTCGATTCCCGGCGACGTCGACTACCGCACCGGCAACATCGAGTATCCCGGCAGCGTCCACGTGACCGGCGCCATCCGCTCGGGGTTCACCGTCAAGGCCGGCGGCAACCTGATCGTCGGCGACAGCATCGAGGACGCCGTGGTAACCGAGGCCGGCGGCAACCTGGTGGTGGCCCACGGCATCTCAGGGAGCCGCACCCGGGTCACTACCGGCGGTGCCGTCTTCGCCAAGTTCATCAACGAGGCCCGGGTGCACGCCCGCGGGGATCTCAACGTCGCCGAGTACCTGCTGCGCGCTGCCGTGCGGGCCGACGGCGAGCTGGTGGTCTGGGGCAGCACCGGCCGCCGCGCCAGCGGCCTGATCGCCGGTGGCATGGCCATGGCCGGCAAGGCGATCCGCGCCGCCGAGATCGGCACCGAGGCCTCGGGTCCCACCCAACTGGTCGCCGGTGTCGACTCGGCCCTGCTCGGGGAGCTGGTCCGGCTGCAGACGACGATCGACCAGCACCAGGAAGTCCTCAACAAGATCCTCCGCTCCCTGCAGGCAGAGCGCCTGGAGGCGACCCAGCTCCGCCAGCTCCTGCTCAATCTGGTGCTGCGAGCCACCGGCGAGCGCCGCAGGATGCTGGCGAAGGCCGTGCGCAACCTGCTGGCCGTGCAGGCGCAGCTCCAGGAGCTGGCCGGCCAGCGGCGCCGGCTCGAGGCCGACCTGGAGGAGCTGGCGGCGCAGGCCGAGGTGCGGGTGAGCGGCAGGATCGCTCCCAACACGGTGCTCAAGATCGGCACCCAGGTCCACCGGGTCGGCACCGAGGGCGACCAGGTAGTCGGGACCCGCTTCACCCTGGGCCCGGTCAGGAACGGCCGCCGGCAGATCCAATTGTCCACCGCATGATCGCAGGACCGGGCTGCCGGTGGCGGTCCATCAAAGAGGAAGGGAGACCATGACAATCCCAGGTGACCCCCGCGGCCGTATCCTGGTCGTCGACGACGAGGAGTCGATCGGCCGGCTGCTGCAGCGCTGGCTCGTCGAAGAGGGGTACGCCGCCGAATACGCCAACGGCTTTCCCCAGGTAGAGCCGGCCATGAGCAGCAAGCCCTTTGACCTGGTGACCCTGGACATCCTCATGCCTGGGGTCGACGGTCTGGCCGTCCTGGCCTGGCTCCGCGAGCACTACCCGGACGTGGGGGTGATCATGGCCACCGGCGTCGATCGGCTCGACGTGGTGTTGAAGGCCATGCGGGCCGGCGCCATCGATTACCTGCTCAAGCCGTTCGCCCTGGAGCTGGTCTCCGAGCAGCTCAGCCGGGCCATGGAGCGGCAGCGCCTGCTGGCCGAGAACCGCGCCTACCAACAGGACCTGGAGCGACGGGTGGCCGAGCGCACCGCGGCCCTGGCCGAAGCCCACGCCCGCCTGGCCCGGCAGCTCCGCGAGCTGGAGGCCCGCGACCGGCTGGTCGGCTTCCAACTGGAGGCCCACACCCTGGCCGAGACCCGAGGGGAGCTGCTGACGGTGCTGTCCGAGCACGGTAACGCGGTCCGGGCCGTGCTCTATGCCCCCGAGCCGGAAGCCGACCGGCTGCGGGCCGTGGCCGCCACCGGCTCCGAGGCCGCGCCGATGAGCCAGGTCACCACGGAGAAGCTGGCCGAGCTTGCGGTCCTGCCCCTGGCCGACGCCGGCAACCCGGTCGTGGCGGCCTTGATCGCCGATCGGTCGGTGCAGTCGCCGGACCGCGAGGTGATCCTGCCGCTGCGGTACCGCGACCGCCGGCTGGGCGTCGTGGTCCTGTCCGTGCCGGCACCGGCCGACGACGAGACGATGAACACCCTCTGCCGCCTGGCCGCCGAGGGAGCGATCGCGCTCCAGACCGCGGAGATCGTCGACGGCCTCGACAGCGGTGAACTCCGATTGAGCGAGCTGACCCAGCTTGAGTAGGTACGCCATGGACCCGTTGACTGAGCCGTCCGTGCCTGCCATACAGATCGAGCTGGCGGTCGAGGTGGAGCGCCAGCCCGGCAGCCTGCGCGTCGACGGCTCGCTCGATTTCCGCGAGGTCAACTTCACCCCCACGGTGCGGCCGGGCCAGGTCCTGGCACGCGCCGTGCAGGCCTTGGTACCCCCATCCCCCGACGGTTCACCACCAGCCACCCTCCCCCGGGCCGGCGACGGCGTAGCCGAGCAGCTCGAGGGGGGTGCCGTGGTCTACCGCGCCAGCAGTTCCGGCGTGGTCCACTGGGAGAACGGGGTCCTCTCGGTGGTGCGCGAGCTGCAGATCGACGGTCCGGTCAGCTACCAGACCGGCAACCTGGAGTTCGACGGCGACGTGGCCATCCGCGGCCCCGTGGTTCAGGGCTTCTCGGTCAAGGCCACCGGCGCGGTGACCATCGGCGGCGCGATCGAGCCGGGCGCGATGGTCCGGGCCGAGGGCGACCTCACCGTGGCCGGGGGCATCCTCGGTCACCGCACCCAGGCCGCTGCCGCCGGCAGCGTGCGCACCCTCTTCGTCCACGAGGCCCAGGTCGCCGCCGACGGTGATCTGCTCATCGGCCGGACCGCGTACATGGCCAGGCTCCGCGCCGGCGGCCGGATCCGCGTCGGCAACGGGACGGCCGGTACCGGCGCCCTGGTCGGCGGGCAGGCCTGGGCCGGCACCTCCATCGAGGCCGGTGAGCTGGGCGGACCCAGCCACCCCGCCACCGCGGTGATGGCCGGGGTCGACCCGCAGAAGGCGCGGGAACTGGACCGCATCCGACAGCAGGCCGACCTGGCCCACGTGCGGCTGCTGCAGCTCGTGCAGCGCTTCGGGTTGACGACCCTGGACGTGGACCAGATCCGCAACATGATCGCCGCCGCGGTCGGACCACGCCGCAAGGTGCTGGTCAACCGAGCCCGCCAGCTCGGCGAGCTGGCCCAGGCCTATCGCCAGCTCGTGGTCGAGCGCCGGACCCTGGCCGCCGAGCTGACCACCCGGGTGCAGGGGGCCGAGATCAAGGTGTACGGCGCGGTCCATCCCGGGGTCGAGGTCCGCCTCGGCGAGCACCGGCACGTGGTCGCCCAGCCGTTGGCCGGAGCGCAGTTCCGCGTGATCGGCGACGAGCTGGTGCACCACCTGGCGGCAGAATCACCACAGGAGGCGGCGGCATGAACGGCCTCGTCCATCCCCTGCCGCCACCGCCGCGCTCGACCTCCGCCTCCTCGGGCAACCGGACCTTCAGCCGATGGTCGGGGCGCGGCCTGGTGCTGCTGACCGCTGCCCTGGCCACGCCGGTCCAGGCCCATAACGGCGAGGTGGCCCTGGCCCGGCCGTTGACCGGGATCGTCGTCGACGGCGAGCTGGCCGACTGGCCGGATTCCCTGCCGCGCTACCCGATCTTCCGGGCCGAGTACGGCGCACCTCCGGTCGACGGCGCCGATTTCACGGGCTGGCTGCAAACCGGGTACGACCCGGAGGGCGGCTCCGTGTACCTGGCCATAGAAGTGACCGACCAGTCCTTCGTGCCGGCCCCGGTGCGGCAGGGCAGTTGGGACAACCAGGACGCCTGCGAGATCTTCCTCGACCCGCGACACGGCGCCTCCGCTTCCCGCGCGGTCCAGTTTACCTCCTATGGCCAACGCGTCGGCACGCGCCTGGTGGTCGGCTCCCAGGCCGGCGGATTCTACGGCATCCGACGCCGCGGCCAGACCACGGTCTACGAGTGGCGCCTGGCCGTGGACCCGGCCCATCTGGTCGCCGGGGCGGTCCTGGGCCTGGACGTGGCGATCGGCGACAAGGACACCGACGGCTCCTTCTCCTGGATGGCCTGGGGAACGGGCACGGCCAAGATGATCTGGCCCGAGCGCCGCGGCGACCTGCTCCTCGCTCCGGCGTCGATCGGCGTGGGCGAGCTCGCTGCGGTGCTGGCCGGAGCTGGAACCGGCCCGGGGGCCGCGGCCCGTCGGGTCCGGATTTCCTCGGTGACCCAACCTCAGCACTGGCTCCGGGTGTGTACCGACACGACCGGTGCCTTCCGCCTGGCGCTCCCCGAGGGCCGGTACACCGTGATCCTCGAGGCCGGTGACCGGCAGACCTGTACCGCGGTGATCACCCCCGGCGGCGTGACCCCGGTCACCCTCGTCCACCGCGACGGTACCGGCCAGGCGGCCAAGACCGGACCGGGCCGGACCGTGACCGCCGGTGCCGGCACCTATCGCGGTCTGTGGGAAAGCTACGGGGTCCCCGACGGGCTCAGCGGCGGACGGGCGACCTGTCTGGCTCAGGACCTCGAAGGCGCGCTCTGGATCGGCACCCCGGCAGGCCTCACCCGCTTCGACGGCCGGACCTTCACCACCCTGACCACGGTCGACGGCCTGCCGGATAATGCGGTGACCGCCCTCGCCGAGGACAGGGATGGTCATCTCTGGATCGGCACCGCCAAGGGGCTGTGCCGGTACGACGGGGAAACCATCACCACCTTCAGCGCCAGCGACGGGATGGCCGACGACAACGTCTCGGTCCTGCTGGCCGACGGTCCCCGTCTCTGGATCGGCACCGCGGGCGGCCTGGTCGAATACGACGGCCATCACTTCCGCAACTTCACCGCGGCCTCGGGGCTGAGCAGCCATGCCATCACGGCTCTGGCCTCTTCCCCTGGTGGCAGGGTATGGATCGGCACCTTGGGCGGCCTCCACTACCTCGACCAAGGCCGGGCAGAACGGTTCATCCCCACGGCATCCCTGACCGGCGAGGCCATCCGGGTCCTGCTCGTCGACCGCCGCGGGGAGGTGTGGGTAGCGGGAAACCGCGGCCTGGTTCGGTACGGCAACGGCCGGATAATACCGGTACTACCGGTCCGCACCCCGGGACAGGACGAGGTGGGAACGCTGTTCGAGGATGCCGAGGGGGTGGTCTGGATCGGCACGCAGGGGGCCGGCCTGCGACGCTGGATGCCGCCCTCGGCGCGCACCACCGACCGGCCGGACTCCCTGGTTCTCACCACCGCGGCCGACGGCCTGTCCGCCAACGGCGTGACCGCGCTGCTGCAAAGCTCCACGGGGGTGGTCTGGGCCGGCACCGCCACCGGTCTCAGCCGGTACACCGGAACCTTCGTTTCTCGGCTTTTCCTCGGAGACGCCTGGTCGAGTAGACCGGTAACGGCCCTGGCCCAGGACAGCCGTGGCGCGGTATGGCTGGGGAGCCGGACCGGCCTGGTGCATCTGGCGCCCGGTGGTCCGAGGTACTACACCGAGACCAGCGGTCTGCCCAGCGACCAGATCACCCGAATCCTTCCCGCCCGCGGGGATACGGTATGGGTGGGCACTACAGGCGGTCTGGGCCGCTGGGACGGCAGGGGGTGGACCACCTTCACGGCCGCCGACGGACTGGGCCAGGGGCAGATCAACGACCTCCTCCTCGACCGGCAGGGTGGCCTATGGGTGGCGACGGCCTTCGGCGGCGCCAGCCGGATCGAGGGGAACGCCATCGACGACCTCACCGTGACCGACGGCCTGGCGAGTAACCAGCTCACCGCCCTGGTCGAGGACGGCGAGGGGGCGCTCTGGTTCGGCTCGGCCGACCTGGGCCTTACCCGCTTCGACGGCCGGTCGTTCACGACCTTCACCACCGCCGACGGACTGCCTGGAAACGTGGTCCAGGCGTTGACCATTGACGCTGCCAACCAGGTCTGGGCCGGCACCGAGGCCGGTCTGGCCCGCTTCGACGGCCGCCGCTTCGTCGCCTACACCAGCCTGGACGGCCTGGCCCACAACCTCGTGCGGTACCTGGCGCGCGGCAGCGAAGGACGGCTGTGGATCGGCACCGGGGGCGGGATCAGCCAGTACGACGGGGAGATCTTCCAGAGCTTGATGGAACGGGACGGCCTGACCAGCGGCGAGGTGATCGCCCTGCTGCCAACCTCGCAGGGCGAGCTGTGGGTGGCGACCCCCGACGCCGGCGTCATCCGCTACCGGTCGATCCATACCCCACCACCGATCCGCATCACCGACGTGGTCACCCACAGGCGCCTCGGACCGGCGGTGCGAGTGGAGATCCCTTCGTCGGAGTCGCACATCCTCTTCGCCTACCGAGCCACCAGCCTGAAGACCCGGCCCGGAGCCATGCGCTATCGGTACCGGCTCGTGGGGCATGACCCGACCTGGCGCACTACCGCTCAGGATCGCGTCGAGTACTGGGACCTTCCCCGCGGTGATTACCTCTTCGAGGTTCAGGCGGTCGATCGCGACCTCGACCGGTCGCCGGAACCGGCCCGGGTCGAGCTGGTGGTCCACCTCCCCTACGGCACCATGGCGATCTGGTCCCTGCTGGCCGCGGCCGTCGGCCTGTGCGTCTGGCTGGCCGGGCAGTTGCTCCACCGCAACCGGGCCCTGCGGCAGCAGGCCGCGGTCCTGGAGCAGGCCAGGGCCCAAGCCGAGCAGGCGACCCAGGCCAAAAGCCGCTTCCTGGCCAACATGAGCCATGAGATCCGCACCCCGATGAACGCCGTCATCGGCTTCTCGGAGCTGCTGGCCGACACCGGATTGACCACGGTCCAGCGCGAATACACCACCAGCATCAAAGGGGCCTCGCACGCCCTGCTGGGGCTGATCAACGATCTGCTCGACTTCTCGAAGATCGAGGCCGGTCGCCTCGAGCTGGCCGCGCAGGAGTTCGACCTGCCCGAGGTGCTAGACCGGGTCGTCGATCTCTTCCGCGAGAAGGTCGCCAGCAGCGGGGTCGAGCTGGTCCTCGACGTCGCCGACGCCGCACCCGCGGCCCTGGTCGGCGATCCCCTGCGCCTGCGGCAGGTGCTGGTCAACCTGGTGGGGAACGCCTTGAAGTTCACCGAGGCGGGCGAGGTGGCGATCCGCGTCGGTCCCGGCCAGGCGGAAGGCGACCGGGTATCCCTGGTCTTCGCGGTCCGCGACTCGGGAATCGGGATCCCCGCCGACCGGCTCGGAGAGCTGTTCGCGGCCTTCACCCAGGTCGACGACTCGGCGACCCGCCGGTACAGCGGAACCGGACTTGGCCTGGCCGTCTCCCGGCAGCTCGTCGAGCTGATGGGAGGCACCATCGGCGTGGAGAGCACGCTGGGCCAGGGCAGCACCTTCTCCTTCACCGCCTGGTTCGGCCGCGGCGCTGCGGCCGCGACACTCGCTACCACCTCCCGCGCGGCCGGCGCCGTCTCCCGGCCGGCACCGGGAACGGTCCTGGCCGGAGCCCGCGTCCTGGTGGTCGAGGACAACGCGGTCAACCAGCGGCTGGCGACCATCATCCTCGAAAAGATCGGATGCCGGGTCACCGTGGCCGGCGACGGCCGTCAGGCCCTGGCCGCGGTGGCCCAGACCGGGTTCGACGCGGTGCTGATGGACGTGCAGATGCCGGTGATGGACGGTCTCGAGACCACCCGGCGGCTGCGCCAGAATCCGGCCCTGGCCGACCTGCCGATCATCGCGATGACCGCCAGCGTCATGTCCAGCGACCGCCGGGACTGCACCGATGCCGGGATGAACGACTTCCTGGCCAAGCCGCTGGATCGAGAAGCGCTGATGGCCACCTTGGCGCGGTGGGTCTCCGCGGGTCCGCGGCAGGCGCCAGAGCCAGCAGAAAGCGCAATACCGCCGGGCGGTCTTCCCGATGCCCAGCCCGAGGAGCCAGCAGGAGGACCGGCGACGGTCCTGCCCGAGTCGATGCCGGGGCTCGATCTGCCCTCGGCCCTGACCCGAGTGGGTGGGAATCCAACCCTGCTCCGGGAGCTGCTCCTGACCTTCCACACGGACCAGGCCCAGGTCATCGGCGAGATCCGCGCCGCGGTTGCCGATGGCCGCGTCGAGCTGGCCTGCCGCCTGGCCCATACCCTCAAGGGGACCGCGGCCAACCTGTCCGCCGGAGCCCTGCAGGCCGCGGCCGCGACCGCGGAGCGTCTCCTCAAGGAGCCGGAGCCACGGCCGGCCGATCTGGAGCGCACCCTGGAAACCGTTGATCTGGCCCTCGACGAGGTGCTGTCCGGCATCTCCGGCCTGACCGTGCCCCAGGTCG
>JBAZUN010000244.1:0-8662 GCA_041661365.1 Candidatus Latescibacterota bacterium | reverse complement strand
CCAGGACGCGGTCGAGCTCCAGCACTGCCTGGCCAATCGGCTGCGGGGGGAGCCCCATGAACTGGTCCTTGCCGAGACGCAGGTGGAGCTGGCCGGCGAAGGGTCGGCCCCACAGGGGCACCAGCCGGTTGTGACGCATCCCCGAAAAGGCGCCCCAGCGCGGCCAGCGCCTGGCCACGGCAGCGGCCAGGCGCGCCGCCCAGACGGGCGCCGTGGCCATCGCCGCGGCTGCTACCCGCGGGCCCACGGCCAGAGACCGAGCCGACGTGGGTTCGCCTTGGTCGCGCGCAGCGGTAAGGTCTGGGGGTTGGCTCATAGAATCCTGACACGCGGTGCCGGTCCCGGCCGACTTGGCCTCGGCCCGCAGACGGGGCAGCAACTCGGTATCGACGAAGGCCGCGATGGCCGCGTCCCTCGCTTCGTCGGCGGGGGGCAGCGCCGTGCCGAACAGATCCGCAGCGGGAACGGGGTGGCGCTGGCCCCACCAGTCCTCAATTGCAACGACATGTTGAGTCAGGCCTTTGGCGAGTAGCTCCTGCAGGTCTCCCTCCAGGACCGCTGCCTGCCGGATCCCACCGAGCTCGGCCCAGGGCTCATCGGCGCGCGGGGGCCGGCGGAGCACATGGACCACACGGCCGTCCAGCAGGGCTACCAACCCAGCCCGGCGCAGCTCCAGGATCTCGGCCGCCGACAGCGGGAAGGCCGGGCCCCGGTTGCGGCCCAGCCCCGCCTCAGCCGTTCGGGCCCGCCTGGCTGCCAACCGCTGGCGGAGTTGCTCCGTCACGCGCCCCCCCCGTGCAGCCCGGGCCTGGGCTGCCGGGTGGAGATCGCGCAGCGCGCTGCCCCGCGCCCTCGCGTAGCCGGACACGACTCACCCCCCTGCCTGCGGCTGGTTGACGACAATCTCGACCGCCTCCGTCCGGGTGGAGACCAGCTCGCGCAGGGGCATGCCCGCGGTGACCGTCTGCACCTGCTGCCCGCACCGCACCTCCAGGACCGACTGCGGGCTCTTGAGAGCCTCACGGATGCGCCCCTGGAGTCGCGAGTCCGTGGCCTCGGCGAGGAGCCGCTCGATCTGGTCGCCGACCGTGGCATTGAGATCACCGACGGCGACAGGGGCTTGAGCCGTTGGCTGGATCCCGAAACGCAACGAAGCCTGCATGGCGTTCCTCCTCGGTTAGGGTCAAGCAGCCCCCGGGACCGGAGACCGCCTGAAGACCAGCCAATGCAAGAGGGATGCCAGGCCGCGCTACCCGGGCTCTCCCCGGGGTCGGGGACACAGGCGGGTGCCCATGCCGGCCGTTGCGGCGTCCAGGATCTGGGTACAGTGTCCAGGAATGAGGGTGGGGAGCGAGGCGCTCAGCGGTGTTCTGGCTGATGCTCGTAGAGGACGGCGGTGATGTTGTCCCGCCCGCCGTCCTGGTTGGCCGCGGCCACCAACCGACCGACCCGGGCGAGTGGCGTGCCGGACATCCCTGAGATGCGAGCCAGAGCTTCGTCCGCAACAGCCTCCCACAGGCCGTCCGAGCAGAGCAGTACAAGGTCACCCGACAGCAATGAGGCAGCGTGGGATTCGGGTGCGACGGTAGGTGGCACACCCAGGGCCTGGCTCAAGCGATGGCGCGAGTGATGTACCCGGGCCTGGACCGGCGTCAGGGTACCGGCGCGAGCCTGCTCCGCAGCCAGGGAGTGATCCTGCGTGAGCTGCGCCGCGGCTCCGGACCGGATCAGATACGCACGTACGTCGCCGACATGGCAGGTGTGGAGCCGGTCACCCAGAACGCAGGCCACGACCAGGGCCGTGGCCATCCCCTGCCACTCAGGGTGGCGGGCGGCGGCAGCCAGCACCGCAGCGTGGGCTGCCTGCAGGCTGGCGGCTAAAACCTGGCCCAAGTGCCCGTCCGATCCAGTTGAAAGACCTGGCGCCTGCTCCAGGCTGGCCAGGACCTGTTCGGTAGCCAACCGGCTGGCGATTTCGCCAGCCAGTCGCCCACCCAGACCATCAGCCACGACCAGGATCGGCGGCTCGGACGACGACAGAGCGAAGGTGTCCTCGTTCGACTCGCGCCGCTGGCCCCGGTCAGTGCCCGCGCCCGCCAAGCCCCCTGCGTAGGAGCGGGAGGAGAAGGTTGAAACCGCAGCGTCACAGACAGGCCCGGCTGCTGTACACGGCGTACCGTCGTCAGGATCTGCTGGGAAAACGGTCATACGGCGTTCCTCCGGGGTACCGGATAGGAACGAAGCAAGAAGTGCACCAGTTTATCGCAGCTGCCGCGAGTCAGCCAGCAGGACGTCCCTGCGTCTTCACCTCACCCGGTGTTTGCCGCGCGATCTGGCCGTCTTGGACTCTTGCTCCGGCACTGTCGGCACGGTTGTTGGGATCGGCTGGCTGCCGATGGGACGAGCCCGGCAGTCGCAGGGACGCAGGTACGGCTCGATGCAATACAGGGGATGGTTAGGTTGGTTGTTCAAGGTGTCGGGACCCCGGCGGAGAACGCGGAAACCCAGGGCCCAAGCCCGACGGATGCATTCGTCTGCCTGTCGCCGATCTAAGGCCCCCGGTCCCTTTAGTTGCGCCCGGATGTACCAGGCAGCCCCGGACTTCCGGTCCAGCCGCAAGGCGTGGTTGCAACTGTGCAGCGCGTCGACCAGGCGACCCAGGCGCTTAAGGATGACCACCCGGTGTAGCCAGGCCGAGACGCAGCGCTGGTCCAGGGCTAAGGCGCAATCGCAGCACTCCAGCGCTTCGCCGAACCGATGTCCGGCAGAAAGGCTGCGGCTGCGGTCGATCCAGGCTGCCAGGCACCGCGGCTCCAGTCTCAAGGCCCGGCGGTACATCCAGAGCGCCCGTTGGTGGCTGCCCAAGGCGGCCAACGCGACCCCGCGGTGCACCCAGGTCGCGACATGGCGGGGATCCATCACCAGGGCTTCACTCAGGCATTCCACCGCCTCCTCGTGCCGGCCCAGCACGTCCAGGGCAATGCCGCGGGTGCACCAGGCCGGCGCGTGCCAGGGATCGCGCTCCAGCGCCTGCAGGCAGGTCCAGGCTGCCGCTGCTGGTTCGCCATCCGCCAACTGCACTCGTCCTCGCTGGGTCCAGGCCGCCGCTGACCAGGGATTGATCTCAATCGCGCGGCCGCAAGATGCCAGTGCCTCAGACCGTCGCTGCAGCGCCGCCAGGGTGATGCCTTGTCCCAACCAGGCGGCAGCGTTGCGCGGATTCCGGTAGAGCGCCACCCGGTGGCAACGCAGCCCCATCTCGGGTCGGCCCTGGGCGGTCAGCGACAGCCCCCGGGGCAGCCAGGCCGGTACGTGGTCGCGCTCGAGCCTGAGCGCCCGCTTGAATGAGCGTAAGGCGTCGGCGTGGTGCCCGAGGGCGGCCAAGGACACCCCCTGGTGGCTCAGTGCCAGGACCAGTCTGGGATCTAGGGCCAGAGCCCGCTCGTAGCAGGTTAGAGCCTCTTCATGCCGACCCAGCAAGGCCAGCGAGGCGCCCCGATGGGTCCAGTCGCTCTCGTCCACCTTCAGGCCGGCCGCCATCGACCGCGGCGGCTCACCGGTGAGTTCGTGGTGAATGGTGGCCAGGGCTTGGCGCAACTGGGCAAAGCCCTCATAACGTTCCTCGGGGCTCTTGGCCAGGCAGACACGTACCAGCCTGCGCAGAGACTCAGGCAGGTTTGCAGCGGAGAGCTCCGGGGGCGCATATCGCCGGTGCCTGGCGGCCCAGTCCGGGCGCGTCCGGGCGACGAAGGGCAGTCGCCCCGCCAGCATCGAATAGAGCATGACCCCGAAGGAGTAGACGTCGCCGCGGACATCGGCCGGGTACGGGGGCTCGAAGCGCTCCGGCGCCATGTAGGCCCAGGTGCCACCACCTGGATTGAGCTTCGCCGCCGCTGTGCCAGGACTGGCCTCCGCCAACCGGCCATCGAGCGCGACGGCCAAGCCGAAGTCCGATATCTTGAGATTCCGGTCTGGCGTCAGCAGGCAGTTGGACGGCTTGATATCCTGGTGGGCTTCCACGCCCCTCTCGCGGAGATGGACCATGCCGTCGCAGAACTGCACCGCCAGGCGCAGTACCTCGGGCAGATCCTGGGTCAGCCGGGGGGTGCCGATCCAGTCTCGCAGCGAGCCGCCGCCCACGTGCTCGAGGAAGAGGAAGAGCTTCCCCTCGACCCGCTCGACGAACCAGGCCCGGGTGACGTTGGGGTGCGGATCCAGGTTGAGCCAGGTGTAGACCTCACGCCGGAATTGCCGTCCCAGGCCGCCAGACCGGGCCTGGAGAGCATCCTTGAAGGTCTTGGCCGCCAGGACCGCGCGTAGCTCCTGGTCGAAGACCACGTAGACCTGGCCCATGCCGCCGGCGAGGATCTGACGGACTGCCCAGCGACCGTAGATCCGGTCCCCGATCCGCCACTCAACCGGCAACGCCGGATCCCGCGGCCAGGCCGTACTTCGCAATCTTGTTGTAGAGTGTCTGCGGGGCGCAGCGAAGGATCTTCGCCGCGGCGATCTTGTTGCCCCGCGTATGCTCCAGAGCCTCGCGAATGGCCGCCTGCTCTGCTTCTTCCAGCGACACCGGCGGACGCGGCAGCGCCTGTGGGGTCGGGGTCACGCCTGGGGTGCTGCTCGCTGGCACCGTCACCGGCTGGATTGCTGGTGCCGGCTGGGAAATCATCGACTGGCATTCGTCGGAGTCAGAAATAACCGGTGTCCCTGGGCCACCTGGCCGGTCTTCCGGAAAAAGATCCCAGGTGAAGAGCACCTCACCGCCAGCTCTGGCGGCAGTCTCGACGCAGCCGCGGAGCTGACGGATGTTACCCGGCCAATCGGCTCGCACCAGCCGATCCATGGCAGCTCGCGTGACCCAGCGGGCCGCGGTCCCCTCGGTGTCTGCCAGGATGTCCAAGAAGAAATGGACCAGCAGGGGGATATCCTCACACCGATCCCGCAATGGTGGTAGATGCAGGCGCTGGGCGAAACGATGATAGAGGTCAGCGCGGAACTCCCCTGCCGCAATCTGTTGATCGAGGTTGGTGTTGGTGGCGGCGATGAAGCGCACATCCACCACGCGGGACTCGGTACCTGTGATCCGGCGGAAGGCAGGATCCTCGAGCACCCGCAACAATACAGCCTGACCTTGGGGCGCCAGGCTCTGGATCTCGTCCAGGAACAGAGTGCTGCCGTCGGCCTGCTCGATCAGGCCAGCCTTCCCATGGCGATCCGCCTGGGCAAGTGGGGTTCCTCGTTCGTACCCGAGCAGCACTACCTCCGGAACATCCTTCGAGATACTGGCACAATTATAGGGGATGAGCTCCCGGGACTGCCGTGACGAAGCCTGATGTATGGCCGCGACAACCAGCTCCTTGCCGGTACCGGTCTCACCGGTGACCAAGATAGGGGCGCTCGAGGCCGCCGCTGCCGCCAGCGCCTCGCGCACTCGCCTCATCCCGGCCGCGTGACCGATCCACACCATGGGCCAGACCGCGCCGGGATCTGCGGGAGCGGTGCCGCTGCCAGGAGACACGTCGGCCTTGCCCGGGCCTCGAACCACGGCCGACTGCCCAGGGGCGCTGGGCGTCGGCCCCGCGGCTGATCTCGATACGCTGGCGCTACTACTCGTGTCTCGGACGCCTTCCCGCGGCACAGGGGTTGGGGCTCCAGGCCCGGGCCGTGCCCCATCGCTCGTTCCAGCTTGCGCCATGACCCGCCGGCCCACCTCCTCGAGGAAGCTCCCCTCGTCCTCGCTGAATGGGCTGCCTGCACTGCGTCGGCCCACGCAGATGTACCCGGCAGCCTGTCCGTCCTTGAAAACCGGGACCAGGAGCACCTTGTCATCGGCTACCCGCAGCCCCTGCCGTAGGGCCTCCAAGTAGCCGCCTGCGGCGATGTCATCGTCGATCCGAACTCGCTCGCCAGGACGGAGCCACCGAGCCACGCATCGGCTTTCTTGCTGGTCACCCACGAACAAGGCCACAAACCCGTAGTCCGCCTGCACCGTCTGCAAGGCAGGCTTCAAGAACGCACAGAAAAGAGCTTGAGGATTGCTCGCGGCCCGAGCCTGGCGCAGTAGTTCCTCGAGCGCTTCCGCCCAGCGCGAATCGCCGTCCTGGTTCCCTGGTAGATCGAGGTTCGGGACATTGGTCAAGGCGTTCGGGTTCGGCCGTTCCGGGCTGCGTCGACGGCGTGGGAGGACCACCAAGGGTACATCGTCCTCATCGGCTGGCTCGTCGGCGACGGCTGGGCCGTAGGTCAGCCGGAAGGCGCCGATCTCGAGCACGTCACCGGCTACCAGCCGTCGGCGGCAGACTGCCTTGCCGTTCACCTTGGTGGCGTTGCGGCTGCTCAGGTCACGGACGAAATGGCCTTCCGCCGGCAGCGCCACCAGCGCGGCGTGGTACCGCGACACCCGGTTCGTCGGGTCGACCAGGACGATATCGTTGCGCTGCGCCCGACCGATGGTGACGATCTCGGCGTCAGCCAGGTGCCGAACCTCGCCGGACGACTCGCCCTGTCGAGTAATGGTCAAGACCATGAGTCATACCCCGCGACATGTGCCGGATTGCTGATGCTGCCCGGACGCCGCTGATATAGGCAATAACCGGGCGTCCGACAAGGGGCTAGCGCGGTTCAGAGTACCCGGGAATGTTAAGATCGGGCTGCTGAGCGCGACCGTCCTGCCGTCCTCGGCCTGGATGACGCCAGGCCCTGAGGGCGCCCGTGCTCCGCGGTGGCGCGTGCCTTTGCGGCTGGCGGTCCAGTCACCTACCTGGCCGGCTTGCTATAAGCGCCTGAAGGGCTACCGCACCCACTGGTCCAGTACGTAGACCACATCCGCCTGCTGCTGGCTGCAGTAGAGTTGCTGGGTGAGTGGGTTGAGGCATAGCCCGCCCAATGATCCGGTGGTGAGACAGGACGAGGATCCCAGCGGCACCAGGCAAAGGGTCTGGAGGGTCACCGTGCTGAGGACCCTGACAGCGCCCGGCTGGCTAAGGTAGAGCCGGCCTGCCACTGGGTCTACCTCGAGGCCGGCAACGTTGTCCAGCTCGGGAACCGTGGCCAGGACGGTGGCAGTATCAGCGTCAAGCACGGCCAGCACGCCGTCGGCATAAGATGCCGCGTATACGCGGTGTGCGGGGGGGTCAACGGCCAGGGCGTGAACCTGGTTGAGGGCACAGTCCGCGACCACCGCGTTGGCAGCCGCTTCGATGACAGTCACGGCACCGGGATGGCAGCCCGAGACGTAGACCTGGTCAACGAGCGGGTTTACCCGGACGCACACCGGGCCGCTGGCCGATGGAGTCTGGTGACCTACGGGCACCGCGGCGCAGACGTGGTTCGTCGCAGGATCAATCACCTCGACGCCGGCGAAGGCGCCGCCTTGGTCGCCGTCGGCCATGGTGGCGACGTAGACTCGGCCAGTGTCCGGATGGAGGTCAATACCGACCGGGTTGCCAGCCAGAGCGACGCTGGCCAGGGGATGGAGCGATTCGGTGTCGAGTACGACCACGGTCCGGCCGAAGTAGTGAGTGAGGTACAGGCGCTCCCGCTGCGGATCGACGGCGATGCAGCGCGGCTGGCGGAGCGTGGGCGCGACGGCGATGACCTGCAGCCTGCTGCCATCGATGACCGAGACCGAGCCGGCGGGCGTACCCACAGCCGAGTTGACCACGAACGCACGGTCGGTGGCGAAGTCCAGCCCGACACCGCCAGGGTGGCGGCCCACGGGGATCGTGGTGACGCGGGCGGCGATCTCCCCGGCGGGCAGGCAGTCGAGCTCGTTGCGCAAGGCGTGGGCCCAGCTAGCAATACCCGGACGATGGCTGCCGGGCTCCTCCCTGACTATCCTGGCGAAGCGCGCCTGCCTCTCCCGCCGCAGACGCTGCCTGGCATCGTGGAGACGCTTCTTGACGGTCGTCAACGGCACGCCGACGATGGCGGCGACCTCATTCTGGGAGTAACCCATGGCGTACAGACAGAGCACCACGCGCTGGGAGACAGGAAGGCCTTGGAGTAGACCGACCGCCGTATTCGCTGCCTCCAGCCCGCTGCCATCTGAAAGCCCGAGGATGGTTTCCACGCCGGCCGCGGCGAGAAGGGCTTGCCGTCCGGGCTTTCGGGTAACGCGGTCGCAATGGGTGTGAAGGATGCGCTCGAACCAGGCGGTAAAGGCGGGCGGATCGTGCAGTTCGCCGAGGTGCTGGAAAGCACCGACGAAGGCTTCCTGGACCACGTCCTCAGCACCGGCTCGACTCCCGAGCTGCCCCCGAGCAACTCTCAGGGCCATGCCCCAGAACCGGGCCACAAGCTCGGCCCAGGCAGCCTGATCACCAGCACGCGCGGCGATTACGAGCGCGGACAGAAGAGCTGGGCCGTCGTCGGTGGTCACGGGCAGAGCGACTCCTTGTGCAGCGTCAGGGGTGACTCCGGAGCCGGGATAGAGACTGGATGATCCAAAGCTTCGCGCCTGCAGCACGGCCAGCGCCGCCGTTCTGTTACCTCAGCAGTGTCACCTTCCGCACGTGACTGCCAGCCGATCCCTCGAGCCGCACCAGGTAGACTCCGGTGGCCGCGGCCGCACCGTCATCCGACAGACCATCCCAACTTACCTCGTACACTCCGGGTTCCTGGCGCTCGTCGGCCAGCAACCGGACAACCTGCCCCG